>JBBISV010000106.1:0-10067 GCA_037441085.1 Gammaproteobacteria bacterium
CCGCGAGTTGCGCGACACGCTCGGCCGGACCGGGGTCGCCGCCTGCGCCGACCTGCCGGCGCGGGTGCTGTCGGCCGGGCAGCGGCGCCGGGTCGCCATGGCGCGCGTGCTGGCGATGCGCGCGCCGCTGTGGCTGCTCGACGAGCCGTTCACGAACCTCGATTCCAAGGGCACGGCACTGATGTGCCGGATGCTCGAGGAGCACCTCGATGGCGGCGGGCTCGCGCTCGTCGTGGCGCACCACGCGCTGGAACTCGCCCGCCCGATCCGCCGCCTGGAGCTCGGCGAATGAGCATCGGCGCGTTCCCGGCGATGCGGCTGATCCTGCGGCGCGAACTGCGCCTGTATTTCCGCCGTCCCGACCAATTGTTGCAGCCGCTCGTGTTTTTCCTGATCGTGACGACCTTGTTTCCGCTGGCCCTGAGTCCGCGACTGTCGCTTCTTCGAGACATGGCGCCCGGTGTGCTTTGGGTCGCCGCGCTGTTATCGTCGCTGTTGTCGCTGGAGACGCTGTTCAAAGCGGATGCGGAAGACGGAACCTTGGAGCAGTTGGCGCTGTCTGGACAATCATTGGGCGTCATCGTGATCGCGAAGACGCTGGCGCATTGGCTGGTGAGCGGCGTCGCGCTGGTGGCGATGTCGCCGTTGGTGGCCACGGCGCTCGCGATCCCGACCGATGCGTTCCCGGTGATGTTCGCGAGCCTCGCGCTGGGCACGCTGACCTTGAGCTGGCTCGGTGCGATCGGCGCCGGCTTGACGGTCGGATTGCGTCGCGGCAGCGTATTATTGTCATTGATCGTGCTGCCGCTCGCGATGCCCTTGCTGATCTTCGGCGCGAGCGCGACGGATCGGGCGATCGGCGGCGACAGCCCGGCCGGTGCCTTGTATTTTCTCGGAGCCTTGTGTGTATTTACGACCAGTTTGGCGCCCGTGGCGGCCGCTGCTGCATTGCGGATAACGCTCGAATGAAAGGCGGTGGACGGTAACCATGTGGACTTGGTTTTACAGGCTGGCCTCGCCGCCGCACGTCTATCGGACGTCCGCGGCGCTGGCGCCGTGGTTTTTTGCGGTCGCCGCGGTCACCATCGCCTACGGACTCGTCGACGGCCTCGCGTTCGCGCCGCCCGATTACCAACAGGGCGATGCATTCCGCATCATTTACGTGCATGCGCCGAGCGCCTGGCTGTCCCTGTTTGCCTATACGACGATGGCATTCGCCGGGGCGGTCGCGTTGATCTGGCGCATCAAGGTGGGCTACGCGGTCGCGGCCGCGGCCGCGCCGATCGGCGCCTCGTTCACGCTGGTGGCCTTGGTCACCGGATCCTTGTGGGGCCGGCCGATGTGGGGCACCTATTGGGCCTGGGATCCGCGGCTCACGTCGGAACTGATTCTTTTGTTCCTGTATTTCGGCGTGATATCGCTGCGCCAGGCGTTCGAGGATCCGGCGCGCGGCGACCGGGCCGCGGCGCTGCTCGGGATCGTCGGCGTGGTCAACGTGCCGATCGTGCACTTCTCGGTATATTGGTGGAATTCGCTGCACCAGGGCGGCACGGTGATGCGGCTCGGCAAGCCGGAGATGGCCGCGAGCATGCTGTGGCCGCTGCTCGCGATGCTGTTCGGGTTCATGTGCTTCTTCGGAGGCGTGTTGTGCCTGCGGCTTCGCGGCGAGGTGTTGAACCGCGAGCGCCAGTCGACCTGGGTGAGGGAGGTCGTCAAAACGTGATCAAGGGCGGATTCTGGGCGATGGGCGGGTACGCGCGGTTCGTTTGGCCTAGCATAGGGCTCGCGATCGTCGTGTTGATCTGGAACGTTTGGGCCGCGCGGCGCCATCACGCGCTGGCCCTCGTGCGCGCCAGGCGCGCATTGGCGATGGCGAGGAGTGACGAATCATGACGCCGCGGCGCAAGCGATTGCTGGTGGTGCTCGGAATATTGAGCGGCGTCGCCGCGTCGGTTGCGCTCGCGGTGGTCGCGGGCCGCCAGAACATCAGCTTCTATTACGATCCGTCCCAGGTCGCGCTCGGCAAGGCGCCGGCGACCAAGCGGTTCCGCATCGGCGGCATGGTCGTCAAGGGCAGCGTCCAGCGCAAACCCGGCGACCTGACCGTGCATTTCGTGCTGACCGATTTCGCGCACCAGGTGCCGGTCACCTACACCGGCGTCCTGCCGGACCTGTTCCGCGAGGGCCAGGGGATCATCGCGCATGGCGCGCTCGGTCCGAACGGGGTTTTCGTCGCCGACGAGGTGCTCGCGAAACACGACGCGAAATACATGCCGCCCGACGTGGCCGCGTCGCTCAAATACAAGCACGGTGTCAGACCGGCCACCTGAAACCGCCGCCGCAGGAGCTTTCCCATGATTCCGGAACTCGGTATTTTCGCATTGATCCTCGCGCTGCTGCTCAGCATGGCGCAGGCGTTTTTCGGACTGGTCGGCGCCTGGTGGGACAAGCCGTCCTGGATGGCCGTGGCGCGGCCTGCGGTCGCGGGCCAGTTCGTGTTCGTGGTGATGTCCTTCGGGTGCCTGGTGTACTCGTTCGTCGTCAACGACTTCTCGGTTCTCTACGTCGCGAACAATTCGAACACGCAGCTGCCGCTGTTCTACCGCGTCGCGGCGGTGTGGGGCGCGCACGAGGGGTCGCTGCTGCTGTGGATCACGATCCTGGCGGTCTGGAGCCTCGCGGTGGCGGCGTTCAGCCGCGGGCTGCCGCGGACGTTCGCGAGCCGCGTGCTCGGCATCATGGGCATGGTGAGCACGGGTTTCCTGTTGTTCACGCTGTGGACGTCGAATCCCTTCAAGCGCCTGATCCCGGCGGCGACGAACGGGGCGAGCTTGAATCCGATCCTGCAGGATTTCGCGCTGTCGATCCATCCGCCGATGCTCTACACGGGCTACGTCGGATTCTCCGTCGCCTTCGCATTCGCCTGCGCGGCGATGCTCGAGGGGCGGCTGGACCAATCCTGGGCGAAATGGACGCGGCCGTGGACCATCTGCGCATGGATCTTTCAGACGATCGGCATCACGCTCGGCAGCTGGTGGGCCTACTATGAACTCGGCTGGGGCGGCTGGTGGTTCTGGGACCCGGTCGAGAACGCCTCGTTCATGCCCTGGCTGGTCGGCACCGCGCTGATCCACAGCTTGAGCGTCACCGAGAAGCGCGGCATCTTCAAGAGCTGGACGCTGCTGCTCGCGATCTTCGCGTTCTCGCTCAGCCTGATCGGCACATTTCTGGTGCGCTCCGGCGTGCTCGTGTCGGTCCATTCCTTCGCGACCGATCCGAAGCGCGGATTGTTCATCCTGGCGGGCCTCGTGTTCACGATCGGCAGCGCCCTCGGGCTGTATGCCTGGCGCGCGCCGAAGCTGTACGTGCCGGGCGGGTTCGAGCTGTTCTCCCGTGAATTCTTCCTGCTGGTCAACAACGTGCTGCTGGTCGGCGCCGCGGGACTCGTGCTCTGGGGGACGCTCGCGCCGCTGTTCTACGAACTGCTCGGCATCGGCAAGATTTCCGTGGGGCCGCCGGTGTTCAACCTGATGTTCATGGTGCCGATCCTGCCGATGCTGGTCTTCATGGCGGTCGGCATGCACTCGACGTGGCGGCGCGGCAAGCTGACCGTCGCCGCGGGCGGGCTGTGGATCGCGCTCGCCGTGGCCGCGGTGGCGGCCGTCTTCATCCAGCGCGCCTATGGTTCCATCCATTGGGTCGGCCTGGTCGGTTTCGCGGTCGGCATCTGGATCATCTTCTCCTCGCTGTACGAGCCGCTGCAGCGTCTGCGCAGGCGCCAGGTGATACCGCGTGCGATGGTCGGCATGACGATCGCCCATTTGGGCGTCGGCATGTTCGCGATCGGCGTGAGCGGCGTGAACACCTACAAGATCGAGAAGGACGCGGCGATGAAGCCGGGCGCGACATTCTCCATCGCGGGCTACGACTTCAAGTTCCTGTCGACCAGCAACGTGATCGGGCCGAACTACGACGCGGTGCAGGCGCTGATCACCGTGAGCCACGACGGCAAGCTGGTGGCGACGCTGACGCCGCAGAAGCGCCATTTCGCGGTTCAGCAGACCGACAACAGCCACGCGGCGATCGCGGTCAACCCGCTGCGCGATCTGTTCGTCGCGATGGGCGATCCGCTGGGCGACGGGGCCTGGAGCATGCGCATCCAATACAAGCCGCTGATTCGCTACATCTGGCTCGGCGCCCTGGTCATGGCGGTCGGCGGGGTGGTCGCGGCGAGCGACCGCCGCTACCGGGTGAAGGCTCCGGCGACCGAGACGGACGCCACGGCCGCGGCGCCGCCGCACCCCGATCCGAAGCCGGCTCAGGGAATCGCGTGATGTGGAAGTTCCTGTTGCCGGCGGGGGTGTTCCTGGCATTGATCGTGCTGTTCGCGTTCGGATTGAATCCGAAGCGCGACCTGCATTATCTGCCGTCGCCGCTGATCGGCAAGCCGGCGCCGGAATTCGCGTTGAGCGACGTGCTCGATCCGAGCCGCACGGTTTCCAACCGGCCGCTCAAGGGCCACGTCTATCTGTTCAACGTGTGGGCGACCTGGTGCAGCGCGTGCCGTGACGAGCAGGAGGCGCTGCTGGAAATCGCCCAACAGCACGTGGTGCCGATCATCGGCCTCGACTGGAACGACCAGCGCTCGCGCGCGCAGTTGTGGCTGCAACAACTCGGCAACCCGTATCAGGGCGTCGGCTTCGACGCGAACGGGCACGTGGCCATCAATTGGGGCGTCTACGGCGCGCCCGAAACCTACCTGATCGACCGCAAGGGGCGCATCGTGTTCAAACATATCGCGCCGATGACGATGGACGTGTGGAACAGGGAGTTCCTGCCGCGCATCGCCGCGGCGCGCCGGAGCGGCGCATGAGCGGCCGGCCTGGTCGGAGAACCGCGCGCCCCGTCGCGGCGATCCTGGCGGCCACGCTCGCCGCGGCCGGCGGCGCCGCAATCATCGGCGGTGCCGCGGTCGCCGACGCGGCGCCGCTCGACGCGCACGGACAACTGGCGGATCTTGCGCTGCAGGCGCGCTACGAGCACATCACCGATCGATTGCGCTGTCTCGTGTGCCAGAACGAGACGGTGGCCGACTCGGATGCCGAACTCGCCGCCGAACTGCGCGACGAGGTCCGCAACCTCCTCGTCCAGGGCAAGAGCGACGCGCAAATCTACGCGTTCATGAAAGCCCGTTACGGCGAGTTCGTGCTCTACGATCCGCCGGTCGATGCGCGCACCGTGTTCATCTGGGGGGCGCCGTTCGCCCTGTTGCTCGTCGGTGGCGCGGTGATCTACCGCGTGGTGCGCGCCAGATCGAAAATGCCCTTGGACGAAGCCTCGACCCCCGGACCCACATAATGACTGCATTCCTGATCATCGCGGCCGTCATGACCGCGATCGCCGCCGCCGCGGTGGCCCTGCCCCTGCTGCGCGACCGTCACAGCCGCGGCATCGCCGCGCTCGCGACCGTGGTACTCGTCGTCGGCGCCGGGGGGCTGTACAAGCTCTGGTCGACCTGGGACTGGAGTCCGGCCCCCGACGCGGGCGCCGCCCCCTTGAGTCCGCAGGTCGCGGCGATGATCGCGCAGCTCGAGCAGCACTTGAAGGATCATCCGGATGACCTGTCCGGTTGGGTGATGCTCGGCCGTTCGTATGTGGCCACGGGACGCTTGAACGACGCGATGCTGGCCTACGACCGCGCACTCAAGCTCTCCGGCGGCAAGAGCCTGGAGGCGACGATCGGCTATGGCGAGGCGCTGGCGGTGCAAAATGGCGGGCGCATCACGCCCCAGGCGGCGCAATTGTTCGAACAGGCGGTGACGATGGCGCCCGCGAATCCCAAGGCGCTGCTCTACGGCGGCTTCGCCGCCGCCGTGCGCGGCGACAACGCCCTGGCGCGCACCCGTTGGGAGGCGCTGATCGCGCTGAACCCGCCCGCGCCGGTCGTGCAGATGCTGAACACGCGCATCGCCGAACTCGGTCCTGCGCCCGTGAATGCGGATGCCGGTGCCGGCGGCGGCACGAGCACGGGCGCGGGCGGTGGCATGAGCGCCGGCGCCGGCGCGGCCGTCGCCGCACCGACCGCCGCCGCGACCGTGACGGTGCACATCGGCATCTCGCCCGCATTGCGCGCCCGCCTGCGCGACGGTGCGCCCTTGTTCGTGTTCGCCAAACTGCCGGGCGCCGGCGGGCCGCCGCTTGCGGTCAAACGACTGACCACCGCCGCAATCGGCACGCGCGTCGAATTGTCGAGCGCCGACTCGATGGTGCCCGGCATGACGCTCACCGCGGGCGAGCACGTGCTGCTGACCGCCCGGGTATCGTTCAGCGGACAACCCATCGCCGCGGCCGGCGACCTGTACGGCGAGGTGCCGTACCAGGTGGGCGGCGCCGGAGTCGCCGAACTAATCATCGATCACGTGGCGCAATAACAGCGAAGGGGCTTCCATGGGCGAGTTACGGACGGCGAGCGCGGCGAAAGTTCTGTTCACCGGACGGATACTCGCCGAGAATCTCCTGCCGTATCCCGCGCTCAGAGACCAGGATCGCGAATCTCTCGGGATGATCGTCGAGGCGATCGATCAGTTCCTGCGGCCGAAGAGCGCGGACTTCAAGCGCTGGGACCGCGAAGCGGCGCAGCCCGCCGAATTCATCCAGGGCTTGCGCGATCTCGGCCTGTTCGGGCTCATCATCCCGGAGGAGTACGGCGGACTCGGCCTGTCGAACGCGGGATATGCCCGTGTGCTGTCCCAAACCAGCCGCCATGACAGTTCCGTGTCGCTCACCATCGGCGCGCACAGTTCGATCGGGATGAAGGGGATTCTGCTGTTCGGCACGCCGGCGCAGAAGTCGCGGTATCTGCCGAAACTCGCGAGCGGCGAGGCGATCGCCGCGTTTTGCCTGACCGAGTCGGGCTCCGGTTCCGACGCCGCCTCGATCCGCACGCGTGCGGCGAAGAATGCCGACGGCAGTTGGACCCTGAACGGCGAGAAGATCTGGATCACGAACGGCGGCATCGCCGACGTCTATACGGTGTTCGCGCGCACCGCATCGGACGCGGGCAAGATCACGGCGTTCATCGTCGAGGCGGGCTGGCCCGGCGTGAGCCACGGCCATCACGAGGACAAGATGGGCATCCGCGCCTCGTCCACGACGACGGTGAACTTCGCCGATGTGCGGGTGCCGGCCGAGAACGTGCTCGACGAGGAGGGCAAGGGATTCAAGGTCGCGATGGCCATCCTGAACAACGGGCGCACCGGCCTCGGCGGCGGCGCGGTCGGCGGCATGAAGGCGCTGCTCGCGCTCGCGACCGCGCAGGCCCGCGGGCGCAGTCAGTTCGGGCACGCGATCGCCGATTACGATCTGATCAAGGACAAGATCGCGCAGATGACCGTCGATTGTTTCGCGGCCGAAAGCGTCGTGTGGATGGTCGCGCACTATATCGATGCGGGCTTCGAGGACTACTCGCTCGAGGCGGCGATCAGCAAGGTGTTCGCCAGCGAGGCGATGCAGCGCAGCGCCTACGAGGCGCTGCAGATCGCGGGCGGCAGCGGCTTCATGCGCGACTACCCCTACGAGCAGGTGGTTCGCGACAGCCGCATCCTGACGATATTCGAGGGGACCAACGAGGTCTTGCGGCTGTACATCGCGTTGTCAGGCTTGAAGGATCTCGGGCGCTCGTTCGCTGAATTGAAGAACGCGCTCGACGACATCTTCAATCACCCCATCAAGGGATTCGGCGTGCTCGGCGACTACGCGGAGCGGCGGCTCACGCAGGCGACCGGCATCGGACGCGATCGGATATCGACGCTGGTCCCGGCGGCGCTCGCCGAGGCGAGCGCCATCTATGAAAAGTACACCCTGGAACTCGCGAAAACCGCCGACTTCGTGCTGCGGCGCCACGGCAAGGCGATCGCGGACCGGCAATTCGACCTGCGGCGCATCGCCGATCTGGCAATCGACCTGTTCGTCGGCCTATGCGTCCTGTCGCGGGCCGCGACGCTCGCGGCCGGCGCCGCGGCCGGCGCGCAGGCGGTGTCGATCGCGAATATCTTCGCGGCCCAGTCGAAGCGCCGGATGGCCGGCGCCATCCGGCGCATCACGCGCAACGAGGACGAGGCCGTCCGCGCGCTCGCGAACCACGTGCTCGAGAGGGGCGGGTACGGTTGGGACGTGCTGTGAACGGCGCCGCCGCCCCGGCGCGATGAAGTTCGCCGCCGCGGTGCTCGCGGCATCGGGACTGCTGCACGCCGTCGCGGCCCGCGCGGACCTCGCCGCCGCCGTCGATCGCGTGCGCGCGGACGACTGCGGCGGGACCGGCGCCGCACTGCGCGAGGACGGCCGGATGGACCTTGCCGCCCGCCGGGTCGCGGCCGGAGAACGGCTCGACCTGGCGCTGCGCGCCGCGGGAGTCATCGCCTCGCGTTCGACACTGCTGCACCTGACCGGCGTTGACAGCGACGCGCAGGCCGCGCGCGCGCTCGCCCGCGACGGCTGTGCGGGCCTGGACGGCGGGTTCGGTTCCATCGGCGCGGTCCGCCGCGGCGATCAAGCATGGATCGTGCTCGCGTCCGCGATTTCGCTGCCGCGTCCCGCGCGGCAGGGCGGGATCGACCGGCGCATCGGGTGGCTGATCAATCAGGCGCGGGCGCGCGGCGGCCGTTGCGGACGGCGGCGCTTTGCGCCGGCGCCGCCGCTCGCGCAATCCACGGCCCTGGCGCGGGCGGCACTCGCCCATTCGCGCGACATGGCCGCGCACCGGCGTTTCCGCCACGAGGGTGCGCATGGCAGCACCCCGGCGCTGCGCGTGCGGCGCGCGGGCTACGGCCGCTATCGGCGGGTCGGCGAGAACATCGCCGCGGGGGCGATGACGCCGGCCGAGGTGGTGCGGGGCTGGCTCGCGAGTCCGGCCCACTGCGAGAACATCATGGACCCGCGCTTCACCGACACCGGCGTCGCGTACGCGCTTGATCCGGGCGGCCCCTACGGGATCTACTGGACCCTGGATTTCGCGACGCCCGCGGGGCGCTAGTCGAACGCCGCGTGACGTTCGATCACCGCGCCGGGCGCCTTCGGCACTCGGATCAGCAGGATCAGCGGGATGACCAATACGGTGAGGATCAGCATCAGGTAGAAGTCGTCGATGTAGGCCACCATCGACGCCTGCCGCGTGATCAGCGCGTCGAGCGCGGCGGCGTGGTGCGCGCGGGTGGGGTCGAACGCGGCGGCGACCGCGGTGTTTTGCCATCCGGGATTGGCGTAGGTGATCGCGCGCGTGATGCCGGCATGGGCGACCGTCGTATTGCGGACCAGCATGGTCTGGACGAGCGAGATGCCTATGCTGCTGCCGATATTGCGGACGAGGCTGAATATCGCGGTTCCCTGGGCGCGCATCTGCGGCGAGAGGGTCGCGAACGCCGCGGCCGACAGCGGCACGAACACGAAACCCGTGCCGAATCCCTGGATCACCCCGGGCCAGACGATGTCCGAGGCGCGCAGGTCGAGCGAGTAGCCGCACATCTGCCACAGCGCGACCGCCGTCACCGAAAAGCCGAAGAACAGCGGCAGGCGCAGGTCCACCTTGCCGACCATGCGTCCGACGAGGACCATCGCGGCCATCGTGCCGAGGCCCGCGGGCGCGGTCACGAGGCCGGTGGTCGCGACCGGATAGCCGAGGAGGTCCTCGAGCATCGTCGGGGTCAGGGCCCGTGTCGCATACAGCACCAGGCCGACGATGAAGATGAACGCGAGCCCGGTCACGTAATTGCCGTTCTTCATCAGCCGGAAATCCACGAAGGACCTGTCGGGCGGCGTCAGCAGCGTGTGCGCGATGAAATAGGTGAACGAGACGACCATCACGATCGCCTCGATCCGGGTCTCCGTCGAGGAGAACCAGTCGTTCAGCTGGCCGCGGTCGAGCATCAATTGCAGCGAACCGATCGCGAGGCTCAGGGTGGCGAAGCCGAACGCGTCGAAGCGCATGCGCCGCACGCCGGGCACGGGGCGGATGTATGGTTTCGCTTTCTACCGTGTAAATCACTTCGTAATCGCTGTAATCGAGTTTGCAG
>JBBISV010000107.1:0-9931 GCA_037441085.1 Gammaproteobacteria bacterium
CACGCCGGCAGGGTCGCGGCGAGCCTCACCAGCGCAAGCGCAAGCGCCGCGCCGGCCCAGGCGAGCGGTTCCAGGCGCAGCGGCGAGGCCGCGCGGCTCATGCGGACGGCGGCTCGAACAGCGCCAGCGCGCGCAGCGCCCGCCGCAGGTGGATCGGGCCCGCCGCCACCGCGAGCGTCGTGCCCGGCAGGCGCAGGCCGTAGGGCCGGCCCGCGCGATCGCTGTCGAGGACCCAACGGCACAACTGGGCAAGCCGCGCCTCGGGCGCGAGGCCGTCGAGCTGATGCCAGTCGAGCCACAGCGGTTCACCGGCCGGCGCTTCGTAGCGGCGCACGGCGGGCGCCCCGCCGCGCGCCAGGCTCTTCCAGGCCATGTGCTTCAGCGGAATGCCCGGCACATACGAGCGCAAGCCCGCGAAATCCCCGTCCGCGTCGATTCGCGGCAGCGGCCTTCCGTCAGGCGCGGCCGCGCTCGGCGCGGCCAGGCCGCGATCCCCGTCGGGGCGGGGCGCGAAATAGACCGTGAGCGGTGCGTGAACGTAGGTCCAGGCGCGGAACCAGCCGAACGGAAAACCGGTCCGCAGCTCGAACTGCGCCAAACGCACGACCCCGCGCCCGGCGCCGGTCAATGCGAGTTCGACCGGCAGCACCGCGCCGGCGGCGAGGCTCCGAACCGCCGACGCGCCGCCGCAGCGGATCTCGACGGCGTGACGGTCGAGGCCGGAGTCGTTGGCGAGCGTGAAGCGCAGCATGCAGGGCGTGCCGGCGAACCCGTCCGCCTCGGCGGGCGCGTCGATGCCGAGCCCGAGGAGATTGCGGTGACAGTGGTGCATGCCGACGATGCCGATGGCGCCGCACAAAAAAGCGAATGCCAGCGCGAGGCTGTTGGCGTAGTTCAATCCGGCGATCGTCATCGCCGCGACCAGCGCCGCGAGCGCGATCCCGCGGCCGCCCGGCAGGATGTAGATGCGGCGGCGGTCGACGACGAGCGGCAGGAGGTCGCGTCCGTGGCGGCGCGCGGACCAGGATCGCAGCGCGCGCCGCGCCGCGCTCCGCACGGAGGTCAAGGGATCGCGACGGCGTCGATCAAGCGCGACGCCGACACGCTCGAACCGTCGCGGTCGCGCAGGCGGTGTTCGACGACCGCGGGGAGCACCGCCTGCACGTGCTCCGGAGTCACCGCGTCGCGGCCGTCGAGCAGCGCGAAGGCGCGCGCGGCGCGCACCAGACCGATCGCCGCGCGCGGCGAGATGCCGCGCTGCAGGCCCATGCGCTCGCGGGTGAACGCGATCAGCGCCTGGACGTAATCCAGCAACGCGGCCGACGCGTGCACTTCGGACACCCGGCGCTGCAGGGCGGCGAGGCCGGCGCCGTGGATGGCCGGATCCAGCGCGGCGAGCAGATCGCGGCGGTCGGTGCCCGCGAGCAGCTCGCGCTCCAGCGCCGCGGCCGGATAGCCGAGCCGGATGCGCATCAAAAAGCGGTCGAGCTGGGATTCCGGCAGCTCGAACGTGCCGGCCTGATCCTGGGGATTTTGCGTCGCGATGACGAAGAACGGATCGGGCAGGCGCATCGACCGGCCGTCGATCGTGACCTGATGCTCCTCCATCGCCTCGAGCAGCGCGCTCTGCGCCTTCGGCGAGGCGCGATTGATCTCGTCGGCGAGCACGAGCTCGGCGAAGATCGGGCCTTGCTGGAAGCGGAAGCCGCCGGTCTCGCGGTCGTAGATCGACACGCCGAGGATGTCCGCGGGCAGCAGGTCGCTGGTGAACTGTATCCGCTGGAACGAGAGGCCGAGACTCGCCGACAGCGCGTGCGCGAGCGTCGTCTTGCCGACACCCGGGATGTCCTCGATCAACAGGTGGCCGCGCGCGAGCAGGCAGGCCACGCACAGCCTGATCTGCGGCTCCTTGCCGAGCACCACGCGGTTCAGCTGCGCGAGCACCGGCGCGAGCGCGGCCGCCACGGTCATTGGGCGAGCAGGGCGCGCACGCGCGAGGCCTGGCGGTCCAGCTGCTCGAGTTCCGTCCCCAGTTCCAGGATCCGCGCCCGGTCCTTGGCGACGACCTCGGCCGGCGCGTTTCGGACGAATTCCTCGTTCGCCGTTTTCGCCCGCAGCTTTTGCAGGTCCGCCTCGGCCTTGCGCCGGCGCTTCCCGAGGCGCTCCTCCTCGGCGGCCGGATCGATCAATCCCGCCATCGGCACCAGGATCTCCAGCTCGCCGAGCAACGCCACCGCGCTGATCGGCGCCGGCGCCCCGCGCTCGACCAGGCGCGGCGTCTCGATGCCCGCGAGCCGCTCGAGAAACCGGCGGTTGCGGTCGAGGTAGCTGAGGTCCTGCGGGCCGGCGTTTTGCAGCACGACCTCGATCTTGCGGCTTGGCGCGATGTCCATCTCCCCGCGGATCTGGCGCACCCCGAGCACGAACTGCCGCACCCATTCCAATTCGCGCTCGGCCTCGGGATCACGGTCCAGATCGGCGGCGCGCGGATAGCGCGCGAGCATGATGGTCTCGCCGGACACCCCGGCGCTCGCGCGCGCCCGCTGCCAGATTTCCTCGCTGATGAACGGCGCGAGCGGGTGCAGCGCCCGCAGCAGCGTCTCGAGGACGCCGACCAGGGTGCGCCGCGCGCCCTGCTTCTGCGCCGCGGTGGCGTCCTCGGACTGCAGCACGGCCTTGGTCAGTTCGACGTACCAGTCGCAGTAGTGGTGCCAGGTGAACTCGTACAGCGCGGTCGCGACGAGGTCCAGGCGGTAGTCGGCGAACCCGGCCTCCACCCGTTCGAGCGTCGCCGCGAGACGCGAGCGGATCCAGCGGTCCGCGACGCCGTATTCGACCACGCCGTCGCCGCCGTCCTCGGCGGCGTTCAGCAGCACGTAGCGCGCCGCGTTCCACAGCTTGTTGCAGAAATTGCGGTAGCCCTCGACGCGGGCCATGTCGAAGCGCAGGTCGCGGCTCATCGTCGCGAGCGACGCGAAGCTCATGCGCAGCGCGTCGGTGCCGAACGCGGCGATCCCGTCCGGGAATTGTTTGCGCGTGGCCCGCTCGATCGCCGGACGCATCTGCGGCTGCATCAGGCCGGAGGTGCGCTTGGCGATCAGCGCGTCCAGACCGATGCCGTCGACGATGTCGAGCGGATCGAGGACGTTGCCCTTGGACTTGGACATCTTCTGGCCGTCGTGGTCGCGGATCAGGCCGTGCACGTACACCTCGCGGAACGGCACTTCGCCGGTGAACTTCAGGCCCATCATGATCATCCGCGCGACCCAGAAGAAAATGATGTCGAACCCGGTCACCAGCACCGAGGTCGGGTAGTACACGGCCATCTCTCGCGTCGATGCGGGCCAGCCCTGGGTCGAGAACGGCCACAGCGCCGAGGAAAACCAGGTGTCCAGCACGTCCTCGTCCCGGCGCAGCACCACCTCCGGCCCGATGCCGTGCGCCGCGCGCGCCTCGGACTCGGTGCGGCCGACGTAGACCCGGCCGTCGGCGTCGTACCATGCCGGGATGCGGTGGCCCCACCAGAGCTGGCGGCTGATGCACCAGTCCTTGATGTTGCGCATCCATTCGAAATACACGCCGCTCCAGTTCTCCGGAACGAAGCGGATGCGGCCCTCCTCGACCGCGCGCACCGCGGGCGCCGCCAGCGGCGCGATCTTCACGAACCACTGGTCGGTCAACAAGGGCTCGAGAATCGCGTGGCTGCGGTCGCCGCGCGGCACCATCAGCTGATGCGGTTCGATGCGCTCGACCAGTCCCTGCGCCTCGAGGTCCGCGACGATCCTCGCGCGGGCGGTCTCGCGCTCGAGCCCGCGGTAGGGCGCGGGCACCTCGTCGGTGAGGCGCGCATCCAGGGTCATCACGTTGATCATCGGCAGAGCGTGGCGCTGGCCGACCTCGTAGTCGTTGAAGTCGTGGGCGGGCGTGATCTTGACGCAGCCGCTGCCGAATTCCGGATCCACGTAGGTGTCGGCGATGATCGGGATTTCCCGTCCGGCGAGCGGCAGCCGCACCCGCCGGCCGATCAGCGCGCGATAGCGTTCATCGTCCGGATGCACCGCCACCGCGGTGTCACCGAGCATCGTCTCGGGGCGGGTGGTCGCCACGACCAGGTGGCCGGGGCCGTCCGCGAGCGGGTAGCGCAGGTGCCACAGGCTCCCCTGTTCCGGCTCGGAGGCCACCTCGAGATCGGACAGCGCCGTTTTCAGCACCGGATCCCAGTTCACCAGTCGCTTGCCCCGATAGATCAAGCCTTCGCGATGCAGGCGCACGAAGACCTCGGTGACCGCCTCGGACAGCTGCGGATCCATCGTGAAGCGCTCGCGGCTCCAGTCGACCGAGGCGCCGAGACGGCGCATCTGGTTGGAGATGATGCCGCCGGACTGCTCCTTCCACTGCCACACGCGCTCGATGAATGCCTCGCGGCCGAGGTCGCGGCGGCTCGAGCCCGCGGCGTTGAGCTGGCGTTCCACGACCATCTGCGTCGCGATTCCGGCGTGATCCGTGCCCGGCTGCCACAGGGTGTCGAACCCCAGCATGCGCCGATGCCGGATCAACGCGTCCATGATGGTGTCCTGGAACGCGTGCCCCATGTGCAGCGTGCCGGTCACGTTCGGCGGCGGAATGACGATCGAATACGCGGGTCCGGTGCCGCTCGGTTTGAAGGCGCCGAGGGATTCCCAGCGGGCGTACAGCCGCGCTTCGATCGCGGCGGGTGAGTAGGCTTTGTCCATCCCGCGAGTATAGCGGGAGCCGGCCTTCAGTCGTCGCCGGAAGGACGTCCGCCCTGCGGCAGCGCCTGGTCGAGCAGGACGCGATCGATGATTTCCGGCAGCTGCGCGCGCAGGCGGTCGAACACGTTCTCGAACAGCGTGGCCTCGATTTCCTTGGCCGCTTGGTGGAGCAGCGAGTCCGCCGCCTTCAGCACCTCGACGACGATCGCCGACTGCAGCGCCCGCGGATTCGCCGTCAACTGCGAGGAATCCTCGTCGCAGACCGCGTCGGTCAGGATCGGTATCTCGCCCGTTTCGTCCCCGGATTCGTCGGTCATGGCGCCGGGATCTCCCCGGCGGCGTCGAGCTGATGCGTTTCCAGCGGTATCCGCATTTCCCGGTAGGACTTGAACCTGGTGCGTCCCAGGTTCCGGCGCCCCGGATCCGCGTCGATGATCTCGGCGATGCGCGCGAACCGCTCCGGCGCCGGCGGCATGCGGTCGCTCAGGTTGATCAGCACGTCCCCGTCCGGCGCGTGCCCGGCGTCGGCCGTCAGGTGCACCCGGACGTCGGGGTCCGCCGCGTCGTCGGTGCCGCAGACCGCGTGCGGCACGAAGGAGCGCTCGTCGAAGGTCCAGAGCAGCCCGTCGAGCCGGTCCGCTTCGGCGGGCGATCCGGCCAGGATGACGACCCGCAGGTCGCGCTCGTAGGCCTTTTCGGTGAGCCGGCACGCAACCATGGCGCGCAGGTTCGGGGCGGCGCCGCCGATCACGTAGAAATCGACGCGTTCGGTCATTTGGCGCGCGCGCGATCGATCAGGAAGTCGACGAGCAGGGGCACCGGGCGGCCGGTGCTGCCCTTGTGCGCGCCGCCGAGCCAGGCGGTGCCGGCGATGTCGAGGTGCGCCCAACGCAGGCCGTCCGCGAACTTCGACAGGAACGCCGCCGCGGTGCAGGCGCCGCCCTCGCGGCCGCCGACGTTCGCGAAATCGGCGAAGTTGCTCTTGAGCTGGTCGGCGTACTCCTCGCCGATCGGCATGCGCCAGGCGCGGTCATCGGCGCGCACCCCCGCCGCCTCGATTTGTTGCGCGAGCGTCTCGTCGTTGCTCATCAGGCCGCTCAGGTGGTTGCCTAGCGCGATCACGCAGGCCCCGGTGAGCGTCGCGACGTCGATCACCGCCGCGGGCTTGAAGCGCCGGCTGTAGGTGATCGCGTCGCACAGCACCAGGCGCCCCTCGGCGTCGGTGTTGAGGATCTCGACGGTCTGGCCGGACATCGACGTGACGATGTCGGCCGGCTTGACCGCGGTGCCGGAGGGCATGTTCTCGCTGGCGGCGACGATCACGACCAGGTTGACCGGCAGCTGCAGCAGGGCGACCGTGCGCAGCGCGCCGAGCACGCTGGCCGCGCCGCTCATGTCGAATTTCATCTCGTCCATCGCCGGCGGATCCTTCAGCGAGATGCCGCCCGAGTCGAACGTGATGCCCTTGCCGATCAGGCACACCGGCGCGGTCTTGCGGTCCGTGCCGTGGTATTCGCAGACGATCAGGCGCGGCGGCTCGGCCGATCCCTGCGCAACGGCGAGAAAGGCGCCCATCTTGAGCGCCTTGATCTGGCGCTCGCCGAGCACCCGCACCTTGAGCCGCTTGAATTCCTTCGCGAGCGCAAGCGCGCGCGTTCCGAGGTAGGTGGGCGTGCAGACGTTCGGCGGCAGGTTCGAAAGGTCGCGCGAGAAGGCGGCGCCGCCCGCCATGGCCGCGCCGTGGTCCAGTCCCTGCTGCATGGTCTTCGCGACGCGGGCGTCGGCCGCGGCCACGCGAACGCTCTGTAATCGCGGGGGCTTCGGCTTCGGTCCGCTCTTCAGGTCGGGGACGCGGTAGGCCTGCGCCGCGACGATCTCGGACACGATGCGCGCGCGGGTGTAGGGATCCAGGTCGATTTCGGGGTCGGACGCGAGGTAGAACACCGCGTCCGCGGCGCCGGTCTTGAGCAGCGTCTGGGCCGCGGCCTGAACGGCCTTGCGGTATTGTTTGCGGCCGAATTTGCGCTTCGGCCCCTGGCCTACGAGCAGCACCCGTCGCGCCTTCGATCCGGCCGGCTGCGCGAGCAGCAGGGTGTCGCCGAGCTTGCCGGCGAAGTCGCGGGCCGCGTGGATCTTCGCGGCGAGGCCGCCGATATGTGCATCGACCCGACGGGCCGCGTCGTCCATGAGACCGTCGTCGTACATGCCGATCACCGCGCAGGCGCTGACGCTGTGCGCGCGAGGATCGACGATCGCTTTGAATTCCATGTCCACTCCCAGTTGGCCGTCCCGCGGCCCGATTGTTGCGGCGATTTGGATGATCACAAGTTCTTGGCGGATTTTCGTCACATAGTTTACTCGATTATCGCGGCGGTTCTAAGCGCCGTGCGATTTGTTAAGCTGCGAAAATGAAATGGACCGTGCAGCGCTACGTCTTGCGCGAAGTGGTGCAGACCTGGCTCGCGGTCACCGGTGTGCTGGTTGCGATCCTGCTCGCCAACCAGCTCTCCCGTGTCCTCGGTCAGGCCGCCGACAATCACTTCGGGCGCCACGTGGTCCTCGATTTGATCGCCCTCGGGGCGATCATGAACCTGTCGGTGGTGGTGCCCGTGGGCCTGCTGCTCGCGATCGTGCTCGCGCTCGGGCGGCTGTACCACGACAGCGAGATGGCGGCCCTGCAGGCCTGCGGCTTCGGGCCGGCGCGGCTGCTCGCACCCCTGTTCCTGTTCGCGGCCGTGATCGCCGTCGGACTCGGCTGGTTGACGTTCGTCCAGGTGCCCCGCGCCGACCACCAGTCCCAGTTGCTGCGCCAGGCGGCATTGAAGCGGGCCAAATTCGGCCAATTGGACGCCGGGCGGTTCCGCAGCTTCGCCGGCGGCGACGCCGTGTTCTACGCCGAGCGCATCGACGACCAGGGCGTGCTGCACAACGTGTTCCTGCAGCGCGAGACCGCCGGCCGCGTCGAGGTGGCGGTCGCCGAGACGGCCACCTACACGCAGGCCGGCCCCGACGGCACCCATCTTGTCACCCTGTACAACGGCCGCCGCTACGAGGGTGTGCCGGGTCGCGGGGATTTCCGGGTCATCGCCTTCCGCGAGCACGGCATCCCGGTCGCCGCTCCCGGCGGCATCCCCGGGACGCAGGATCCGGACACGAAGCCGACGCGGGAGCTGTTCGGCTCCCTCAAGCCCGCCGACATCGCGCAGCTGCAGTTCCGCAGTTCGTCACCGATCATGGTGCTGGTGCTGACCTTGATCGCGCTGCCGCTGTCGCGATTGCGGCCGCGCCAGGGCCGTTACATGCGCGTCGGCGTCGCGATCGTGGTGTTCTTCGTGTACTCGAACCTGTTGTCGCTCGCCAAGGTGTGGCTGGAGAAAGGCCAGCTGTCGCCGCTGATCGGCGTCTGGTGGATCCACGCCGCGGCGATCGGCCTCGGCCTGTACCTGTTGTTCCGGGAGGCGCCGGCGGCATGAACACCCTCGACCGCTATTTGTATCGGACGGTGATCCTGTACACGCTGATGGCGATGGCGGTGCTGTTGACGCTCGGGGCGCTGTTCCTGTTCATCAGCGAACAGGGCGACATCGGCGTCGGCAGCTACTCGGCCGCGGATGCGGTTCTCTACACCCTGCTGAACCTGCCGCAGCAGTCCTTCGAGCTTCTGCCGATCGGCGCGATGATCGGGGCCCTGATGGGGCTGGGCAACCTCGCGGCCGCGAGCGAGCTGGTCGTCACGCGCGCCTCCGGGGTGTCGATCTGGCGGGTCGCCTGGCCGGTCGGCCTCGCCGGGGCCACGATCGCGCTCGCGATGTATTTGATCGGCGAGTACGCGGCGCCGCCGCTGTCGCAGTTCGCGCAGACCGAAAAGACCACGAGCCGCCTCGCGGACGTGAGTTTCGCGGGCCGCGGCAGCGCGTGGATCAAGGAAGGCAACCTGATCCTGCGGCTGCGCACCGGCGAGGTGGGCCAGGCCTTCGGCGGCGCGGCGCTGTTCGTGCTAGACGGGTCGTCGCGGTTGAAGTCGATCCAGACGGCCGAGCGCATCTCGGTCGCGGATCCGGGCCGCTGGATGCTGCAGAACGTCCGCACCACCACGTTCTCGGGCGGGCGCGTCACCGGCACCTATGCCGACCGCGTGGCGATACGGTCTACCATCAATCCCGACTTTCTCGGGCTGGCGGCCACCGACCCCGATCTGCTCACCTTGCGCGGGCTCGCCGGCTACATCGACCACCTGCGCCGCAACCACCTGCAGACGGCGCAGTTCGAGATCGGCTTCTGGTCGCGGATCGCGCGGATATTCGCGGTGGTCATCGTGACGCTGCTCGCGCTGCCGTTCGTGTTCGGTCCCCTGCGCACAACCGGAGCCGGTACGCGCACCGTGATCGGCGTGCTGCTGGGCGTCGTGTTCTTCCTGATCACGCGCACCGTCGAGAACGGCGGTCAGCTGTTCGGCCTCGAGCCGGTGGTCGTCGGCTGGCTGCCGACCGCGGTGATCGGCCTCGCGACGATCGTCGCGATCTCAAGAACGCGGTAGCCGCACCATGCGGGTGTCGGACAGGCGGTCCTGCAGCGCGAGGCGCTCGGGGTCCAGGTAGA
The DNA here is from genome assembly GCA_037441085.1 of Gammaproteobacteria bacterium. Taxonomy (GTDB): domain Bacteria; phylum Pseudomonadota; class Gammaproteobacteria; order Steroidobacterales; family Steroidobacteraceae; genus Bog-1198. The sequence goes on from JBBISV010000107.1 coordinate 9,333, forward strand.
GCCACAGGACGCCGAGGCCGGCCGGCGCCCAGGCGATCGCCGCCCAGAACAGCCGTGCGACGGCCGCCGGATACGTCGGGGGGCGGCCGTTCAAGTCGACCACGTACAACTGCCACGCGCGCATGCCGACGGTCTGGCCGCCGTGGTGCCAATTGAGGACGAAATATCCCGCGATCACGGCGCCGAGACCCGCACGGTACAGCAGGACCCAGCGGCCGACCGCCGGATACAGCAGCGCGTGGCCGTGGGTGAACAGCATGGCCGCCGCGGTGAAAACCATCAGCAACGCGGCGAGGATGAATCCGTCATAGATCAACGCCGCGAGGCGCGGGCCGAATCCGGCGCTGGTGCCGGACCTCATTTCTGGTCGGACTTCTTGTCGGCGTGCGTCTTGTGCTCCTTCAGGATCCGGCGCACTTCGGGCAGCGGCGGCCGGTCGGCCATGCGCGCGATCAATTCGGGCAGTTCATACCATTTGCGGCCCCATTGCAGCAGGCGCTCGGCATCCGCGAGCACCTGGGCCCGGCCGGCGCCGGCGGGAGTCTCCGCCGCCGGTGCGGAGCGCGTCGGCGGCTTGGCGCGCGGTTTCGCCGGCGCCG
>JBBISV010000108.1:0-276 GCA_037441085.1 Gammaproteobacteria bacterium
CCGAGCGCCGCGTACAAATTTAGCTGCATCGAACTCAGGTGAATCAGTGCGCCGATCGGGTACGGATCGTAGCTCGTCGACCAGAATCCCGGGTTCAGCGCGGCCAAGGCCATGGTGATGCACGCGAGCCCGAGAGGCAGTTCGAACAAGGCCAGAGCGATGTACCCCGAAATCCCCACGATCAGCGCGTGCGTCAGATATCCCGTGATCAGGCGGCTCGCCCAATAGTCGCCAAACAGTGCGTGCTGCAGCCAGTAGATCGCGTTGCCGGCGGGG
>JBBISV010000108.1:286-5490 GCA_037441085.1 Gammaproteobacteria bacterium
CATGATGGTCCAATCAGAAATCTTACAGATACTTAACGGGGTTTCTTTTGGCCGCAAAAATGTAGTTTTTGATATTGCGGATAAAAGCCAGCACAAAATAAATAATCAATGGCGAGCCAAGGGTGAGAAAGGAGATATATACAAACCAAGTGCGTGCTGCAGCCAGTAGATCGCGTTGCCGGCGGGGCGCAGGAAGTACGCCGCCGGCGGCGTCCACTCCGGGTAGGCATCGAGATACCTGTGCCAGCCTTGCGTGAACCAGAACCTCGGGTGAATGGGGCCGGCGATTGGCGAAGAAGCCAGTTCCAGCGCGAGGTCGTCGTCGCCAGGATAGTAATCGTGCAACACCGGTGCAAACAGCGTGATTTGCAGCGTGAAGACGAATAGGACCGCAATGCACGGCCACGCCCACATGTGACGTATTGGCGGCGATTTCTCACTCTGCATGGGTTTGAGCGCTCTCAGGCGTTGAATTCGACATGAATCTGTCCGTCCCTTTTAATGCACTCGATCGATGAGCACAAGGTGGATCGAGGTCGTGCGCGGGCGCAATCCGGGCCGACGGTCCACGGGGCGTCGCGCAGCGACACCGGCGTCACGGCGAGCCGCGCGGAGGTTGCCTGATCGAGCGTGTTGACGCTCGCGTCCGGCCGCGAGGCATAGTCGATCAACGTGGCCATGCCCGACTTCGCCAGTCGAACACCGGAATCCCGCGCCAGGGTGGCCTGCAGCAGGGTGCCGAGCACGGTGCGTTGATACGCGAGGGTCAGCACCCAGCCGCGGGCGGCGCGTGCGTCGCCCGCCCTTTGCGCATCAGGCGGGCATCAGGCGGATCTGAGATCCTCGGAATCCAATGGCCTGACTTGCGCTATGATTTGCCGGATTCGGCATGCCGAGCAAGGACGCAAGGGGGAACGGTGATCAAGGATTTTGGATTGGCGCTCGTCGCCTGCGTCGCGCTTTGGGGTGCGACGCCGCTCGCGGGCGCCGCCACGGCCGCGTCCACCGCGCCGCCAACTAACGCGGCGCCGCCGCTCGCGCTTTACGGCCACCTGCCGTCGCTCGAGCACGTCGTCCTGTCCCCGGACGGAGCGCGCCTCGCCTTCGTCGCGACCACGGACGGCCGTCGGTCCCTGATCGTCGTCGATCTCGCGAGCGGAAAGGTGGTCGGGGGCCTCAAGCTCAGCGACACGAAGCTGCGCTCGCTCGGCTGGGCCGATGGCGAGCACCTGTTGATCCTCTACTCGACCACTTCCTTTCCGCCCTTCGGCTTCACGGGAGGGCTCAGGGAATGGTTCATGCTCGTGAGTTACGACGTCGCGAACGCCGAGATGCGGCCGGTCAACCTCTACGACCCCGATGCACAGACGCTGAACGTCGTGCGGGAATTTCCCGACGTGCGCGTACTGAAGGGAGATCCGACCTTGTTCGTCCAGGGTGTCTACGTGACCGACCGTACGCTGCCCGGGTTGTTCAGGCTCGATTTGCAGCATTGGCGCACGCGCCTAATCGCGCGCGGCGACTATCCCTATACCGACTGGGCGGTCGACGCCGACGGAACGGTGGCGGCGGATCTCGTGTACCGCCAACGGGAACAGGAGTGGGTCATCCGTGCGTTGAAAAGGGGCCATCTGCGGCCGGTCGCATCGGGCAAAGCCGCGGTCGATCCGCCCTACATCGTCGGCTTCAGCGACGACGGCGCCGCGCTGATCGTCAGTTTCCCGTCCCCGGACGGCGCGATCTGGAAGCCGCTGAACCTGGCCGACGAATCATGGGGCGCTCCGCTGTCTTCGGGCGAAACCTTCGACGATCCGATCGAGGATCGCCGGACCGGACGCATCGTCGGCGGGGTCGACGGCGTGCTGGCGCCCCGGCAGGTTTTCTTCGACAAGACGATGCAGCAGCATTGGGATACCGTCACCGCCGCCTATTCCGGCGAGCGCATCGAACTCGTGTCCCACTCGGACGATTTCTCGAAGTTCGTGATCCGTGTGTTCGGTCCCCGGCATGGCAATGAATACGTGCTGATCGACTGGAAAACCGTGGATGCGATACCGATCGGCGACGCCTACGCGGGGCTGTCGACGATCGCCGAGGTTCGCCGGATCGACTTCAAGGCGTCCGATGGCTATCCGCTCACGGGATTTCTGACGCTGCCGCCCGGCAAGGCGGCGAAGAATTTGAGTCTGATCGTGCTGCCGCACGGAGGTCCCGCGGCGTCCGACACCGGCGATTTCGACTGGTGGGCACAGGCGCTGGCTTCGCGCGGTTATGCGGTGTTCCAGGTCGATTATCGCGGATCCGATACCACGCCGAAGTTGCGTGACGCCGGATTCGGCCAGTGGGGCCGAAAGATGCAGACGGACCTTTCCGACGGGGTGCATTATCTCGCGGGCCGCGGGATCGTCGACCCCCGGCGCGTCTGCATCGACGGCGGCAGTTACGGCGGCTATGCCGCGCTCGCCGGCGTCACGCTCCAAAGCGGGATCTATCGCTGCGCGGTGTCGGTTGCGGGCATCTCCGATCTGAGGAGTTTCCTCGACTGGACGAACGAGCGGCAGGACTCGAGCAAGAACTGGGCGCAGCGTTACTGGGACCGCTATCTCGGCGTCAGCGGCCCGGATGACCCGGAACTCAAGGCGCTTTCGCCGATCGATCATGTCGACGCCGTGACCGTGCCGGTCCTGTTGATCCACGGGCGTAAGGACACGGTCGTCCCGTACCGGCAGAGCGAGGCGATGGCGAAGGCATTGACGCGGGCGGGCAAATCGGTCCGGCTCGTGACCTTGAAGGACGAGGATCACTGGCTGTCGCACAGTGCGACGCGCGAAGAGATGCTCGACGCCACAGTTGCATTTCTCGAGGCGAACGATCCGTCGGACTGACGGCGAGAGCCCCTTGGGCGGCGCACGCCAGCGGCAATTGAAGGGACTGCTCGCCGTCGGCGTCCCGCGCTATGATGGGTCGAATCGCACCCCGGGAGGCGTTCATGCTGGTCGCAATCGTCGTGTTGATCGGTCTGGCGCTTTCCGGGCTGCGCGTGGCCCAGGAGTACCAGCGCGGAGTCGTGTTTCGCTTGGGACGCTTCGTCGGCCTGCGCGGACCGGGTCTGTACTGGATCATTCCGCTTCAGATCGAGCGAGCGATCACCGTCGACATCCGTACGCGCACCGTTTCCGCGGAACAGCAGGAAACCATCACGCGTGACAGTGTCACGATCAAGGTCAACGCGGTGTTGTGGTATCGGATCATCGATGCCGCCAAATCGGTTATCGAGGTCGCCGATGCCCAGGCGGCTGTGTACCAGCTGGCGTTGACCGGCCTGCGCAACATCATCGGACAACACGATCTGGACGAGGTCCTGCAGGAACGGAATAAGATCAACGCGCTGCTCGGTGAGGCGATCGCCGGGTCGACCGCCGCCTGGGGGCTCGAAGTGCAGCGCTTCGAGATGAAGGACGTCGAATTGCCGGTCGCCATGCAACAGGTGATGGCCATGCAGGCCGAGGCAATCCGTGAAAAGCGGGCGCGCATCATCAAGGCCGAGGCCGAATTGGAGGCGTCGGTGAAGCTCTCCGCCGCCGCGGCGCAGATCATGGCGAACCCGGCCGCGTTGGAGCTGCGGCGCATGCAGATGATTTCCGAGGTGGGAGCGGAGAACAACAGCACGACGGTCCTGATGATCCCATCGGACCTGGTCTCGCTAACCCACACGCTTGACGAGTACCTTCGGCGCAAGGTCCCGCCGCGTGATGCCTGATCAAAACAACCGAAAAGTACAACCGAATGAATAAAGCGGCAACCGGGGCCGACGCCTCGCGCGGCGAGTTCACCTTTCGCGGGATGGTCATCGGGGTGCTCATCACCCTGTTGTTCACCGCGGCCAACGTCTACTTCGGGCTCAAGGCCGGCATCACCTTCTCCACGTCCATCCCGGCCGCGGTGATCTCGATGGCCATCCTGCGCGCTCTGAAGGGCGCGACCATGCAGGAAAACAACATCGTCCAGACGGTGGCCTCGGCAGCCGGCACGCTTTCGGCCATCATTTTCGTGCTGCCCGGCTTGGTCATCGTCGGCTGGTGGACGGGCTTCCCGTTTTGGATGACCTTCCTGGTGTGCGCGGCCGGCGGCATTCTCGGAGTCATGTACACCATTCCGCTGCGCCGGGCCTTGGTGAGTGATTCGGATCTGCCGTATCCGGAAGGCGTGGCCTGCGCGGAAGTGCTGAAAGTCGGGTCGGGGCTTGCCGGGAACGCGGATATCGAGGCCGTCGAGACCGGCGGGGCGGGATTGAAGGCGGTGCTGGCGGGCGCGTTGGTCTCGGCGGCGTTTTACGTGGTTGCGCAGACCCAGATCTTCGCCGGCGACGTGGTGCGTTACTTCCGCTTCGGCAAGTCCGAAGCCGCGAGCGGATTCGACTTCAGCCTTTCCTTCGCCTTGTTCGCGATCGGCCACCTGGTGGGACCCGCCGTCGGAATCGCCATGTTGGTTGGCGCGCTGATCGGCTGGGGCTGGGCGGTGCCGGATTTTCTGCTCGCGCATCCCGCGGCCGGATCGGCGGCCGCCGCCGCCCAGGGCGCTTGGGCGCACTACGTGCGCTTCCTCGGCGCCGGAACGATCGGCATCGCCGCGATGTGGACGCTCGGCGCGTTGATCAAGCCGGTGGTCCAGGGGCTCGCGGGCGCGCTCGCCTCGTCGCGCACGCGCAAGCGCGGACAGGGGCACGTGTTGCCCCGCACCGAGATCGACATCCCGATCGGCACCGTGGGGTTGATTTCGCTCGCCTGCCTGCTGCCGGTGGCCGGGTTGTTGTGGCATTTCAGCCGCGTGAGCGGTCTCGGGGATCACGCGCTGTTGGTGACGGGGGTCGCGGTGATCTTCGTGATCGTGATGGGCTTTCTGGTGTCGACCGTGTGCGGGTACATGGCCGGGCTCATCGGCTCCTCGAACAGCCCGCTGTCGGGCGTGGGTATTTTGGTGGTGGTCGTGTTCGCGCTGCTGCTGGTCGCGGGGGTCAAGTCCGGCCTGCTGGCCGATAGCGGCAGGGCACTGGTCGCTTTCGCGCTGTTCGTCACCTCGGTCGTGTTCGCGGTCGCGTCGATCGCCAACAATAATCTGCAGGACCTCAAGACCGGTCAGCTCGTCGACGCCACCCCCGCGAATCAGCAGTGGGCGCTGGTGGTCGGCGTGATCGCCGGCGCATT
>JBBISV010000108.1:5500-9853 GCA_037441085.1 Gammaproteobacteria bacterium
GACCTGGTCAATCATGCCTACGGGTTTCTGGGCGCACCGGGGGTGAATCCCGCGCACGCGCTGCCGGCGCCCCAGGCGGGACTGATTTCGGCGCTCGCCCAGGGCGTCATCCAGCACAACATCGATTGGAGCGCGATCGTGACCGGGGCGTTGATCGGCGCCGTGGTGATCGGACTCGATGGGCTGCTCGGCCGCGTGTCGAAGTCGGTGCGACTGCCGCCGCTCGCGGTCGGGCTGGGAATCTACCTGCCGACCTCGAGCACGTTGATGATCGTCGTCGGTTCGCTGGTGGGCGCCTGGTTCAACCGCCGCGCCGAACTCTCGCCCCGCGCCGAGGCGGTCAAGCAGCTCGGAGTGCTGCTCGCCTCGGGGCTGATCGTCGGCGAGAGCCTGCTCGGGGTGGTGTTCGCGGCCGCGGTGGCATTCACCGGAAAGCCCGCGCCGCTCGCGCTGGTCGGCGCGGACTTCGCGACCGCCTCGATGTGGTTCGGCGGCGCCGTGTTCGCGGCGACCGTGTTCCTGCTGTACCGCTGGGTGGAGCGCCTGGTGCGCGCCTGACGCGCGCCGCCCTCACGACTCCGCGGTGCCGCCGTGGCCGCTGACCGCCGCGCCGGTGTTCGCCGGCAGGCTCGCGTAGGCGAACAGGCCGAGCGCGCCGAGCGCGCCCATCAAGGTGAGGGCGACGCGGAAGTCGAACGCGCCAAGCTGCGGGGCGTGGCGCAGCAGCCGGCTGAAATTCAGGATCAACGCCGCGCTCGCGACCCCGGCGGCCACGGCGATCTGCTGTGCGAGCGACAGGAGCACGCTCGCCGGCGCACGCTCCCGCGCATCCACCTCCGCGAAGGTCGTGAACAGCATCGCGGTGAACTGCATCGAGCGGCTCGCGCCCGCGAGCAGCAGGATCAGCAGGACCACGGACTTCGGCAGTTCGGGCGAGATCCAGGCGCAGGCGGCGACGCCGGCGGAGGCGATCGCGCCGTTGACGATCAGAATCCGGCGCAGCCCGAAGCGACGGATGATCGGGTTGGTCACGGTTTTCATCAGGAGATTCGCCAGCATGTAGACGAGCAGCAGCGCCCCGCTTCGGAGCGGCGTCAGGCCGTAGACTTCCTCGAGCATGATCGGCAGCAGAAACGGCGTCGCGCTGATCGCCGCGCGTGTCAGTCCGCCGCCGGAGACGGTCGCCACCCGGAAGGCGCGTTGGCGCAGCACGTCGAGCCGTATCAGCGGTGCCGGGGCGCGCTCCAGGTGGCGTACCGCGCCGTAGCCGGCGGCGGACGCGGCGCCGAGCAGCGCGAGCGCGAGTGGCACCTCGATGCGCTGCCCGCCGACGAGGTCGAGTCCGTAGCTGAGACAGCCGACCGCGAGCGCAAGCAGCAGGAATCCGCGGCCGTCGAACGCCGCATGCTCCCGCACCTTGTGGTTCGGAATGATCGCCAGCACCAGTAGGATGGCGATTGCGCCGATCGGCGCGTTCACGTAGAAGATCCAGCGCCACGAGAGCGTCTGGGTGATCAATCCGCCGAGCGCCGGGCCGATGACCGGCGCGAACAGCGCCGGCCAGACCAGCGTCGAGAGCGTGGGCATCAGTTCATGCTGCTCGGTGTTGCGCAGTACGATCATGCGCCCGACCGGCGACATCATCGCCGCCGATCCGCCCTGCGCCAGACGCGTCAGGATGAACACGCCGAAGCTGTCGGCCAGTCCGCAGCCCATCGAGGCGAGGGTGAACAGCGCGATGGCGCCGCAGAACAGCGTGCGCGTGCCGATGCGATCGGCGAGCCAGGCGCTCGCGGGAATGCACACCGCCGCGGCGAGCGCGTACGCGGTGATGCCCTCGCTGACGCGGCTCGGGTTCGTGCCGAAGCTCCTCGCCATCGCCGGCAGGGCCGTGACGATGATGGTCGAATCCAGATTCTGCATGAACATCGCGCACGCGACGATCAGGGCGATCTGCATCGCGGGCCGGCGCAGGGCGGCTAAGGGAAACGGGTTGCGGAGCATGCGGCGGCGGGCGGGTGGAGGCGTCCTCGACGCCGCTCCTAGCTCACCGGCGGCGACCCGCCCGCCTTGACGCGGCGGTCGACGAACTCATCGAGCGCCTCGACGATGGCCGGGTCGCGCGGGGGCGGTGCATACCGATTCAAGGTCTCGCGCCAGACCAGGCTCGCCCGCTCGGTCGCGGTTTTGGCCCCGTCCTCGGCCCAGGTGCCGAAGTTGCGCCAATCCGAGACCAGCGGTGAATAGAACGCGCTGCGGTAGCGCGCCATGGTGTGCGCGCAGCCGAAAAAGTGGCCGCCGGCGCCGACTTCGGCAACCGCCTCCACCGCGAGGTCCGCCGCTTCCGCGCCGACGGGCTGGAAGACCTCGGCGAACATCTGCAGCATCTCGATGTCCAGGATGAATTTCTCATAGCTCGTCGTCAGTCCGCTCTCGAGCCAGCCGGCCGCGTGCAGAATGAAATTGCAGCCCCCCAGCAGCGCGCCCCACAGGCTCATCTGCGACTCGTACACCGACTGCGCGTCCGGACAGTTTGATGCGGTCGCGTTCGAGGAGCGCCACGGCAGGCCGAGATGGCGCGCCATCTGGCCGGCGCCGAACGCCGCTTTGACATATTCTGGCGTGCCGAAGGCGGGCGAGCCCGATTTCATGTCGACGTTCGACGTGAAACTGCCGTAGACGACCGGTGCGCCCGGGCGCACGATCTGGGCGAGCGCGATGCCCGCGAGCGCCTCCGCGTGGGCTAGCGTCAGCGCGCCCGCGATCGTCACCGGCGCCATCGCGCCCGCGAGCGTGAACGGCGTGATGATCGACACCTGTCCGGCGGCCGCGAAGTCGATGATGCCGTCGGCCATCGGAATGTCGAGTTGCAGCGGCGAGTTGGTGTTGATGACCGTGTAGGCATAGGGGCGCGAGCGGAACTCCTCGGCGGAGATTCCGTGCGCCAGGCGCAGCATTTCGAAACCATCGGCAACCTGGCCGTGGCCGCGCGAGTACAGATGGGGGATCTTGTCGCTCAGCATCAGTTGTGCGCGCAAGTACTCCATGTGGCGCACGTGCCCCGGAACGTCCTGTGGTTCCGTGGCGCCGCCGAGCACGTGGATCACCTCGAAGCTCTGGCAGAGCTTGATCAAATTGCGCAGGTCCTCGAGCGTGCCGGCGCGGCGCCGTCCGACCGAATCCATGATGTTCGGCGGGCCGGCGGTCGGCGCGAAGGCGACGTGACCGTCGGAGAGCGGCACGTGGCGGTCGGGGTCGACCGCGTGCAGTGTGATCTCCCGCGGCGCCGTCTCCAGACAGGCGGCGACCAGGTGCCGGTCGAGGCGCACGAGCAGCGTCGATTCGTCGACTTGCGCGCCGGCCCGGCGGTAGATCTCGCGCGCATCGGCCGACAGCACCTTCATGCCCTGGGTTTCGAGCATCCCGAGCGCGGCATCGTGCATTCCGGCGACCTGGTCGTCCGAGAACACCTTGAGCGGCGTGAACGGATTGCGCAGATGCCGGTACGGGCGGGTCCGGTCGTAAACGGCGTGGGCGCTTTCCGCCGGGGCGGGGCGCCGTCGGCCACGACGGCCGGCGGCGAGGACTTCGCGTTCGCTCATGGGGCGCTAGAACTTGTAGCCCATCGTGACGCTGATCACCCGTGGCCGCAGCACGGTTTGCGCGACGATGAACTGGTCGCTGTTGGTGAACACGCTGGCGTTCGAGTTGCCCAGGTTCTGAATGTTGACCTGGACGTTCCACGGATCCTTGGCGACGCCGAAGGAGGCGTCATAGGTCGTGTACGCGGGATTCTCGAAGCGCAGCACGGTCGTGTTGATGGCGCTGCCCGCCGACAGCGACGGATTGGCGCCGGCCTGGGTGAACGAGTGGCCGGTGTGCGTGGCGCCGGCCTGAATGAACCAGTTGTACTCGTCGAACGTCCATTCGTAACGGCCCCGCACGCTGAACTGCATCGGCGGCGAGTTCGCGCTCGGGCTGCCGACCGGTCCGAACAGGTTCGAGATTGGCGTGCAGCCGGTGCCGGCGCTGTTGCACGACTGGGTGATCGGCTTTCCGTAGTTCGCTTTGTCCAGGGGATTGCCGTCGATCAACGCCGGTGAATTGGTTTGTTCGCTGTGATTCCACGATGCCGTGCCCTGCAGCGTCAGTCCGTCCGTGACGCGGGCGATGACCGAGCTCTCCAGCCCGCGGACCCGGAAATTCTGGCCGTTGGTGCCGAAGGCGAGATTGCCGGTCTGGCCGGGATCGAAGAAGCCGACCTGGACGTTGTTCCAGGTTTCCTGATAGACGGCGCCGTTCCACTGCAGCCGATGGCCCAGGAACTCCGATTTCCAGCCGATCTCGTTGTTG
>JBBISV010000109.1:0-9839 GCA_037441085.1 Gammaproteobacteria bacterium
CTGCCAAGCGGTATGGACACGTCCACGTTCTTCAGATTGTGCTCGCGGGCGCCGTGGATCTCGATCGACGTGCGGTGCGCCGCGGGCGGCGCGACGATGGGCGCCGGTGCGGCCTCGGCGACGCCCGGCATCACCGCCGCCGCGACGGCCGCCTGCGCGAGGGCGCGGCCCGTGTGCGACCGGGGCTCGGCCATCACCTGGCGCGGCGTGCCCACGCAGACCACGGTCCCGCCGGCGTCGCCGCCTTCCGGGCCGAGGTCGACTATCCAATCCGCGGCGCCGATCACGTCCAGATTGTGCTCGATCACCAACAGCGAATGCCCGGCCTCGACCAGGCGGCGAAACGCGCGCAGGAGTTTGGCGATGTCGTCGAAGTGCAGGCCCGTCGTCGGTTCATCGAAGATGAACAGCGAGCCGCGCCCGGCCGGACCCTTGCGGCCGGGACGCGGCGCCAGGTGGGCCGCGAGCTTCAACCGCTGCGCCTCGCCGCCGGAGAGCGTGGGCACCGGCTGTCCGAGCCGCAGATAGTCCAGGCCGACCTCGACCAGCGGTTCGAGCGTCGCGCGCAATTCCGCGTCCCCTTCGAACGAAGCGAGCGCCTCGGCCACGGTCATGTCGAGCACGTCCGCGATGCTGCGCGGCGCGGCGCCCGGGAGGCCCAGCCTGACCTCGAGCACCTCACGCCGATAGCGCGTGCCGTTGCAGTCCGGGCAGCGCAGATAGACGTCTGAGAGGAACTGCATCTCGACGTGCTCGAAGCCGCTGCCGGCGCAGCCGGGGCAGCGCCCGGTGCCCGCGTTGAAGCTGAAGGTTCCGGCGGTATATTTGCGCTCACGCGCCTCCGGGAGCGCCGCGAAGCGCTTGCGAATCGCGTCGAACGCACCGATGAAACTCGCCGGGTTCGAGCGTGTGGTGCGGCCGATCGGGTTCTGATCGATCATCACCACATCGTCGACCGCCTCGCCGCCCGACAAACCGCGGTGGGGTCCCGGCGCGTCGGTCGCGCGTCCCTTCTCGCGCAGCAGCGCCTTGTAGAGAATCTCATGCACCAGCGTCGATTTGCCGGAGCCGCTGACGCCGGTCACGCAGACGAAGCGGTGGAGCGGAAACTCGACATCCACGTCGCGCAGATTGTGCAGCGCCGCCCCGGTGACGCGGAGCACCGCGGGCGGCGCCTGCGGCGCCGCACGTGGTGTCTCGACCATGCCGGCGGCGCAACGTTTGCGGCCGAACAGGTAGTCGGCGGTGAGCGAATTGCTGGCGCCGGCGAACGCGGCGAGCGGGCCGAAATAGACGACTTCGCCCCCTCGTTCGCCGGGCCCCGGGCCGATGTCGAGAATGCGGTCCGCGGCGCGCATGATGTAGGGCTCGTGCTCGACGACGAGCAGCGTGTTGCCGGCGTCGCGCAGCCGCCGCATCACGGCCGCGATCCGATCGACGTCGCGCGCGTGCAGGCCGACGGAGGGCTCGTCGAGCACGAACAAGGTGTTGACCAGCGAGGTGCCGAGCGCCGTCGTCAGGTTGATGCGCTGAACCTCGCCGCCCGACAGCGTCCGCGATTGGCGATCGAGATTCAAATACCCGAGGCCGACCTCGACCAGGTAGCGCAGGCGTGCGAGGATCTCGCCGGTCAGCAGGCGGACCGCCTCGTCCCGCGCATGCAGCCCTTCGAGCGCCTCGAAGAAGGGCAGGCAGCGGTCTATCGGCATCAGCGCCAGTTCACGGATGTTGACGCCGGGCTCGCCGATGCGCCACAGCAGCGCGTCCGGCTGCAGCCGCGATCCGCGGCAGGAGGGGCATTCGGTGTACGAGCGATAACGCGACAACAGCACGCGGATGTGCATCTTGTACGCCTTGGTTTCGAGCCAGGCGAAGAATCGTCCGACGCCATACCACCGCTTGCCGGTCCATTCGCCTTCGCCGTCGATGACCCAACGGCGCGCCGGCTCCGGCAGGTCGCGCCAGGGCACGTCGGTCGGGAACGAGCGCTTGCGCGCCCAGCGGATCAGGTCCGCCTGGTTCGACGCGTAGGACTTCGTCTGCCAGGGTTTGATCGCGCCGTCCTCGAGACTGCGGCTCTCGTCGGGAATCACCAGGCCGTAGTCGACGCCGATGGTGCGTCCGAAGCCGCGGCACACCGTGCACGCGCCGATCGGCGAGTTGAAGCTGAACTCGCTCGGGGTGGGATCCTTGTACTGGATGTCGCAGTGCGCGCAGTGCAGGCCGGTCGAGAAGCGCCACGGCGGTCCCGCGGTTCCGTCCGCCGCCATCGGATAAACATCGAGCCTGCCCTCGCCGAGGCGCAGCGACGCCTCGATCGCCTCGGCCTGGCGAGCCGCGTCGGCCGCCGACCAGCGCAGGCGGTCCTGCACGACCTGCAGCGTCGTGCCGCGCCGCTCGTGGATGCGGGTGTAACCCTGCCGCTCGAGCAGCGTCCGGATCTCCGCTTCATCGAAATTGGCCGGCACCGCGAGCGGGAAGCTGAGGATCAGGCGCGGATCACCGCCAGCCCGGGCACGGCGCGCGATCTCGGCGCCGATGGTCGCCACGGTGTCGCGGCGCACCGGTTCGCCGCAGCCGCGGCAATGCAAGGTCGCCGCGCGCGCGAACAACAGCTTCAGATGGTCGTTCAGTTCGGTCATCGTGCCGACCGTCGAGCGTGACGTTCGCACCGGGTTCGCCTGGTCGATCGCTATCGCCGGCGGAATGCCCTCGATGCGTTCGACCTGCGGCTTGTCCATCCGGTCCAGGAACTGGCGTGCGTACGGGGAGAAGGTCTCCACGTAGCGGCGCTGGCCCTCCGCATACAAGGTATCGAAAACCAACGAGGATTTTCCCGACCCGCTGACTCCCGTGACGACGATCAGTTCGCCGAGCGGCAGGTCGAGATCGATGTTTTTTAGGTTGTTCTGGCGAGCGCCGCGGACGCGGATCGCGCCAAGATCAGCGGCCGGCAAACTGTTCCATCATCAAGCCGGTGCCGCCTCGCGTCACGTGCGCGACGATCGCGGTGCGGCGGTGGATCTTGGTCACCAACCCCAGGTTGATCGCGAAGGCGAGCTGCACCTGTTGACCCTTGCGCAGACCCAGATTCTCGGTTTCGACGAAGACGCCGTTCGCACTCAGGTTCTTGGCCTTGCAAATGCGGCTCTTGCGCCCCGGCATCACGACGTAGACCGTTGTGCGTGCGCGATGGCGGGTGTGCAGGCGACGTTCCATCGGTGACGATCCCTTCGAGTGGCGCAGGATGCGAGTCCGCATTATGCACACCGACGGAGTGTTTGCGAAGGAGCGCGGACGACGCCCCGCGCTTATGTTCAATCAAGCGACGTCTTTACGCCGGATCGACAATTGTTGCGGCGCTTCGATGCCGACCTTGACGCGTCGGCCGGTGCTGCCCAGCAGGGTGATTTGAATCGGCCCGTTCGCGAACAGCTGTTGCAGGGTCATCGTGACGTCGGCCCCTTCGGCCGGTTGAATCAGGATCGACTCGTCCGCTCGGCGGCTGAGGACCAGCATGGCTCAAGCCTGCGCCAGCGCCCGCAGCGCGGTGGCCATCTGTCTGCCCTGCGGACCGTAGGTCACCGCCGCGCCGCCGCGCAGGATGTCGATCATCTGGCGGACTTGGTGATGGCGCGCATTGATGATGTAGCCGTTGACGTCGTTGGCGTCGCGGCAGGTCTGGGCGAGCGACATCAGCGTACGCCAGCGCCGGCGGATCTCAGCGGACGTTCCGGGAAGGTCATCGGTCCATGCATCGTCCGGCGGCGCGAGGTTCCGGCACAGACCGGCCCGTTCGCTCTCCAATTGATCCATGTCCCGCAGCAGCGCGGTCTTTTCCGCTGCACACCGGGCGAGATCTTCGGCGGCCGTCCCCGACAACGCGGCGCGCTCGGCGTCCAACAGCGACGCGAGCGTGGTGGCCAGCGCGATCTGTCGGTCGAGGACCGCAGCGAGTCGGTTTTGGGTGTCCGGCGACATGGGCCTACTTCAGGCCGCGCTCGAATTGCAGAATCTTCGCGGCGACCTGGCCCGAATTCACCTGGTAGGTCCCGTTTTGAATCGACTGCTTGACCGCGGCAACCTTGGCGGCGTTGACGGTCGGCGTTGCCGCGACCGCGTCGGCCAGCCTCTGCATCGCCCGGCCGGATCCGGTCAGCGTGACCTGATCGGCGGTCGATGCCGCCGCGCCCGCGCCCGCGCCCGTGGCCGCCGCTCCGACCTGTGATTTATCAATCACTTGGCCGTTTGCAGCGGACCCTTTGACCGGCGTCCGCGGTTCAGTCGCCGTATATCCTGAAATTTTGTTCGGCACCGAAATATCTCCTGGGGTAATCACTCTACCCATACCGACTTATCGTCGGGGATTGGATGAACTTTAGCGGCAAATGGCAAATCCGTCGCACCTACGCTGTTATCGACTGTGACGCGGTTCACTGAAGGGTCACGGGACGATTATTTCGACGGTCTGATCGGACCGGGCTATGCCTTCGATGATTTTGCCGGATGAAAGATTCTGGACTTTGACGCGCTGATTGACGAACCCGTCCATCAACGCACGGCCGTTGGTGCGCACGCTGATCCCTCCGGCGTTGGCGACGAGCGTGACGGTCTGGCCGCGCCGCACCGCCGGCGTGCCGAGCAACAACTGGTTGGTCAGGATAGCCCCCCCGGCGATCGGCCGCGCCGCGGTCAGACCGATCGCATCGGTCGCGGCGTTGAAAAAGCCCGGTGGCAACAGCGTCAGATCGCGCCGCTCGACGGTAATGTCCGCGGCCGTCAATACGGCGCCGGCCACCAGTGCATGCGCCGCCGTGGCGACCGACGTGACGCCGATGACGCGAACCGGTACGTAAATATGCCAGGGACGGGTGCCCGCGCAGCGCAGTTCCACGACGACACGTTCGGGGATCTTGAGGCCGGGCGCGCGGGTCCCGGTGACCGCTTGGTCGCAATGCGGTAGGCGCAAATCGGGCTCGATTGGTCCGATCTGCAGACGCTGCCGCCCGTCGAGCGGGGCCAGCAGTCCGGCGGCCGTGGTCTTGGCGACTTTGCCGAGGTTCGCCAGGTCCTCGAATTGCACCGGTGGTCCGGCCCAGAGCGTGGCCGGCCCCAGTGCCAACAGCAATAAGACGAGGGCGGTTCCGCACGATCCGGGCGGGCGACGAGATTTTGGCGGTTTCACGAACATGTATGGATAGAGAGCAAGTGTCGTGCCAGGGCGGCGGTCTCCGTATTCGACCTGATCCCGCGGCACAAACCGGCAAGCGTCCCGGCCGACCGCCGGCAGCGGGCGGCAAAGTCTTGCCGTTCCCTTGCCGCCACGGGCGTCGGGCCGGTGCCCCCGCGGCCGCAAATCGTGAGCGGCGTCGCATTTAAACCGGCATCCGGGGTTTGGCACAGCTCTTGCTTTGCTCCTGGCGAGGAGGAATGGTCACCATGTTTCAGAACCTGTTCGGAATCCATGAGAAGGCGCTGCTGCTCTACGGCCAGCGCATCGGCGTGCTCGCGAGCAATCTCGCGAACGCCGACACCCCGGGCTACAAGGCGCGGGACATCGACTTCCGGGAGGTGCTGTCGCAATCGGAACCCTCGTCGCAGCTCGCGCTCGCGGCGACCGAGCCCGGCCATATCTCGACCGCGTCGGCGGACCAAGCCTACGGACCGGTGAAATACCGCAACCCCTACCAGGCGTCGCTCGACGGCAACACGGTCGAAATGCCAATCGAGCAGGCGGCATTTGCGGCCAACAACGTGCGTTATCAGGCGAGTCTTGGCTTCATCAACGACGAGATCTCGGACCTGCGATTCGCGATCGCCGGCCAATAGACCCGGCGCAGGAGAGCTTCGAATGTCCTTGTTCAGTGTATTCAACGTCGCAGGCTCCGCACTCAACGCCGAGACGATCCGGTTGAACACGACCGCGAGCAACCTCGCGAACGCCGAAAGCGAGAGCGGCGATCCGGCGACGGTGTATCGGGCGCGCGAACCGGTGTTCAAGACGCTGATGGACGCCGCCGGGTCGGACCCGAATTCCGCGCGGGCGGTCGCCGGCGTGCGCGTCGTCGGCATCGTCGAGAGCCAGGCGCCCGCGACGATGCGCTATCAGCCCGACTCCCCGCTCGCGAACAAGCAGGGCTACGTCTACATGTCGAACGTCAATCCCATCGAGGAGATGGCGAACATGATTTCCGCGAACCGCTCGTTCGCGACCAACGTCGATGCGATCAACACGGCCAAGGACCTGTTGTTGAAGACCATCGCGATGGGCCACTAAGCACCCGAGGGCCGCCACATGACGATCAACACCAACAACACCGTGCCGCCCGCCGCAGCCGGAGCCGCGTCGGCCAACCCGGCCGGCAAGGCGCTCGCCGCCTCCAGCGCGACCAGCCTGGGCGGCACGGATTTCCTGACGTTGATGCTCGCGCAGCTGAAAAATCAGGATCCGACCAGCCCGGTCGACAGCAGCACCTTCCTGAACCAGCTGGCCGAACTCAGCACCGTCCAGGGCATCACCAACCTCAATACCTCGTTCACCAGCATGTCGAATTCGCTGGTCTCCGGCCAGGCGCTGCAGGCCTCGTCGCTGCTCGGTCACCAGGCGCTCGTCAGCAGCTCCACGGCCACTCTCGCCACGAGCGGCGCGAGCGTCACCGGAGCCATCAGCGTGCCCCAGACGAGCTCGCAGGTGCTGTTGAACGTTTCCACGCCCGGCGGCGTGCTGGTGCAGCAGATCAATCTCGGTGCGCAGCCCGCGGGGCTTGCTAATTTCACGTGGAACGGCACCTTGGGCGACGGCTCGGCGGCGCCCCCCGGGCAGTACAACCTGTCCGCCCAGGTAGCGGGTGTCGCTTCCGGAACGGCGGTAGCCACCTACGTGAACGGCACCGTGCAGAGCGTGACGATGGGAGCCGGCTCGACCGGTCTGACCTTGAACGTCGCCGGCCAGGGCAGCGTGCCGTTCAGCAGCGTCCAGCAGATATCAAACTAACCACTTCGGGAGCGAATCCATGGCATCCTTCAGCATCGCATTATCGGGGCTCACTGCGGCGAGCTCCGGTCTCGACGTCACCGCGAACAACGTCGCCAACGCCAACACCGTCGGTTTCAAGGAGTCGCGCGCCCAGTTCGCCGACGTCTACGCGTCCGGCGCTGTCAACCTGAACACGTCGGTGATCGGCGAGGGCGTGCGCCTCGCGGCCACGGCGCAGCAGTTCAATCAGGGCAACATCACCACGACCTCGTCGAACCTGGATCTCGCGATCAGCGGCGACGGATTTTTCACGCTCAAGGATGCGAGCGGCGTGGTCTATTCGCGCAACGGTCAGTTCCAGGAGAACTCCTCCGGCAACGTCGTCAGCGCGACCGGCCAGGCCCTGCAGGTCTACCCGCCGCTGGTGAATGGCGGCTTCAACACCGGCACGCTCGCCGACCTGAACCTGCAGACGGCGCAGAGCGCGCCGCTCGCAACCTCGACGGGCAACGTGATCCTGAATCTGTCGGCGAATTCGACCGCGCCCACCGTGACGCCGTTCAATCCGACGAACTCGCAGAGCTACAACCAGTCGACCTCGACGACCGTGTACGACTCGCTCGGCAACGCCTACCCGGCGACGTTCTTCTTCGTGCAGACGGCGACGCCGAACGTGTGGAGCACCTATCTTACGGTCAACGGCACGCAGGTGGGCGGCGCGCAGACCCTGGGATTCTCCGCGACCGGCGGCGTCGCCTCGCCGCCGACCGTCGCCGGCGCGGGTCTCGCGTTCAACGGTTACACCCCACCCGGTGGCGCAAGCCCGATGAATCTCACGTTCAACTTCGGCTCCACGACGCAATATGGCGCGCAGTTCGGCGTGACCTCGATCACGCAGAACGGCTATGCGACCGGCCAGTTGAGCACGGTGGCGATCGATCCATCCGGCGTGGTATCGGCCGTGTACACCAACGGCCGCTCGACCCAGCTCGGACAGCTCGCGCTCGCCAATTTCCCGAACCCGCAGGGACTCAAGCAGCTCGGCGACACGAACTGGTCCGAGACGTTCACGTCCGGCAACGTCGTGCAGGGCACGGCGGCCTCCGCCGGCTTCGGCAGCATTCAGTCCGGCGCGCTGGAAAGTTCGAACGTCGACCTGACCACCGAACTCGTCAACATGATCACCGCGCAGCGCGCGTTCCAGGCGAACGCGCAGGTCGTCACGACCTCGAACCAATTGTCCCAGACCGTCATCAACATGGCCCATTAAACATGGACAGAGGACTCTACGTGGCGATGACCGGCGCGAAGCAGATCATGCAGGCGCAGGCGGTCAACAACCACAACATCGCGAATTCCGACACCGTCGGATTCCTCGCCAACACGGTCGACTTCACCAGCGAGCCCGTCTACGGGCCGGGCTACGCCAGTCGCGTCAACGCCGTCGCCGGCAACGGCGGCGTCGATTTCGCCGGCGGCGTGCTGCAGGACACCGGCCGCAGTCTCGACATCGCGGTCAACGGTCCGGGGCTGATCGCGGTCCAGGCGCCCGACGGCAGCGAAGCCTATACGCGCGCAGGCGACTTGCGCGTGACGGCGAACGGTCAAGTCACGACCGCGGCCGGCCAGCCGGTGCTGTCGGATGCGGGCCCCATCGCGATCCCGCCGTCCACGCAGGTCACGATCGGCTCCGACGGCACGATTTCGGTCGTTCCGCTCGGCCTCAGCGCGGCGGCGCAATCGCAGGTCGACCGCATCAAACTGGTCAACCCGCCGACCAAGGACCTCGTCAAGGGCGTGGATGGACTGTTGCACCTGAAGGCGGGCGGCAAGGCGAAGGCCGACGAGTCGGTCACCGTCGCCTCCGGCATGCTCGAGTCGAGCAACGTCAACGCGGCGCAGTCGCTCGTCAACATGATCGAACTGCAACGCCTGTATGAACTTCAGGTCAAGAGCATGAATTCCACCGACACGAACGAACAGAGCGCCGAGCGCCTGATGTCGGTTCCGTAACCCAGAAGGAAACCGAACATGGATCTTGCACTTTGGGCGGCGAAAACCGGGCTGGATGCGCAGAACACGCGCATGGCGGTCATCGCCAACAATCTCGCCAATGTCAGCACCACCGGCTTCAAGGCCGACCGCGCTTCCTTTCAGGATCTGATGTACCAGAACATCCAGCAGGTCGGCGCGCAGAGCACGCAGAACACGCAGTACTCCACCGGCCTGTCGCTCGGCACCGGCGTGCGCATCGCCGCAACCCAGAAGAACTACGCCCAGGGCAGCGTGCTGCAGACCAACGGCAGCCTCGACCTGTCGGTCACCGGTCTCGGCTTCTTCCAGATCACGATGCCCGACGGATCGCTCGCCTACACCCGCGACGGTTCGTTCTCGATGGATTCCCAGGGGAACGTCGTGACGGCGAGCGGCTACCCGCTGTCGCCGGCGATCACGATCCCGGCGAACGCCCAGTCGGTTTCGATCGGCGCCGACGGCACCGTGTCGATCACCACGGCGGGCTCGGCCAAGCCGACCTCGGTCGGCCAGATCCAGCTTGCCGCGTTCATCAACGTCGAGGGCCTGCAGCCGACCGGCAACAACCTGTTGGTCGAATCGGCCGCGAGCGGCGCGCCGCAGGTGGGAACACCCGGCACCAGCGGCCTGGGCACGCTGCAGCAGGGCTCGCTCGAAACCTCGAACGTCAATTCGGTCACGGAACTGGTCGACATGATCGAGACCCAGCGCGCCTACGAAATGAACTCGAAGGCCATCAATACGACCAATCAGATGCTGCAGTTCCTGACGACGAACCTCGCATGATGAACACGCACCGCCCCGCCGTTCCGTCCGCCGCCGCCCGCAT
>JBBISV010000110.1:0-1198 GCA_037441085.1 Gammaproteobacteria bacterium
GGGACGAGCGGCGGTCCCCCGCCGCGAGCCATCTCTCCCGCGGCCCCCCCCGACGGACCCGTCAGGCCGGCGCGTCCGCCGGCCGGCGCGCGAAAATGCCGAACGCCAGGATCACGGCGTAACAGATCGCCGGAACCGCGAGGGCGAGCTTCAAGCCCTCGAGATCGGCCGCGTGGCCGGTGATCAACGGGACGACGGCGCCGCCGACGATCGCCATGCAGATGATTCCGGATCCTTCCGCGGCGCGCGCGCCCAGGCCCTCGGAGGCCAGTGAGAATATCGTCGGAAACATGATCGAATTGCACAGGCCGATCGCGAGCAGGGCCCAGCCCGACGCCGCGCCGTCGGCGGTCGCGGAAATCAGCAACAACACGATGGCCCCTGTCGCGACGAACGCCAGCACCTTGCCCGGGGAGAACACCCGCAGGAAATACGCGCCGATGAAGCGGCCCACCATCGCCCCGCCCCAGTAGAACGGCACGTGCTTGCCCGCCTGCTCGGCGCCGACACCCCACACGGTCGATTGCATCAGGTAGCTCACGATGACCGAGCCGATCGACACCTCGGCGCCCACGTACAGGAATATGCACAAGGAGCCGAGCGCGAACCGCGGCTGCTGGAGCAGCGTGAACGCTCGCAGGATGGATTGATCCGGGGCCGCCGCCTCATGCAGCCGGTTGCGATGCATCCAGACCAGGGCGGCGACCACCAGGAGAGCCACGGCCAGCCCAAGGTAGGTGTGCACCACGACGCGGGTCGCGGTCACGTGAAACACCGCGAGCGCGGCCGCCGACAATTTCGAGGGGTCGACGCTCGCGATCGAGCCCAGGATCAGTATCGACCCGACGTACGGAAATATCGTGGTGCCGAGCGAATTGAACGCCTGCGCGAAGGTCAGACGGCTGTGGGCCGTCGCCGGGGCGCCGAGCATCGAAATCAGGGGATTCGCGACCACCTGGACGGTCGTGATGCCCGCGGCGAGCACGAACAGGGCCAACAGGAACATCACGAACAGGCCCGACGCCGACGCCGGCACGAACAGCAAACAACCCACGGTCATCAGCACGAGCCCGACCACCGCGGTGCGCATGTAGCCGACGCGCTCGACCACCGCGGCGGCCGGCAGCGAGATGATGAAGTAGGCCGCGAAGAACGCCGACTGCACGAGCATCGCGTCCGCGTAGCTCAAGGTGAACAG
>JBBISV010000110.1:1208-9569 GCA_037441085.1 Gammaproteobacteria bacterium
GATCACCGCCGTCCGGCGCGCCACCTCGACATTGAACAGCGCCTTGAGCTTCGGAATGATCACGTCGTTGAGGCTGGTGATGCCGCCGAATATGAAAAAGAGCGCAAAGACGAAAATCCGCAGCTCGCGCGGGTGTTCCGCAGACGCCGCAGTCGTGGCGGCACTACCGATTTCTGGTGTCATGATCCGTCGATGTCCCCTGTGATTGTCGCCGAACTTCCCCGCCAACCGGCCATGGCCAAGGACGCCTCCCCCCTTTACACTCGCCGGACAGGGCATCATACAGGAACCCCCCCGTGAGCCGGACCATCAGCGTCGATCAGCGCGTCCACGTGGACGGACTCCTGCATCAATTCGTCGGCCGGGAGGCGCTGCCCGGCACCGGAGTCGCCGAGGGCGCATTCTGGCGGGGCTTCGCCGCGCTGATCGCGGAATTTGCGCCGGTCAACGCCGCGCTGATGAGGCGCCGCGACGAGCTGCAGACGAAGATCGACGCGTTTCATGCCGGACAGCCCGGCGCCTCGTTCGACCGAAACGCCTACGCGTCGCTGTTGCGTGAAATCGGCTACCTCGTCCCGGAGCCGGGAAGCTTCCGGATCGACACCGCGAATGTCGACCCGGAAATCGCGCGGATCGCGGGTCCGCAGCTGGTCGTGCCGATCAACAACGCCCGCTATGCGCTGAACGCCGCGAACGCGCGCTGGGGTTCGCTGTACGACGCGCTCTACGGCACCGACGCGATCACCGAGGACGGGGGGGCCGCCCGCTCCAAATCCTACAATCCGGTCCGCGGCGCGCGCGTGATCGCGTTCGCCCGGGATTTTCTCGACCGGCACTTCCCGCTGGCCGAGGGTTCGCACCGCGATGCCGCCGCCTACCGGGTCGAAGGCGGAGGGATCGAGATCCGCCTCGCGCGGGGCGGCACGACGCGCCTGCGCACCCCCACGGCCTTCGCGGGCCATCAGGGCGAGCGCGAGGACCCGCGCGCGCTGCTGCTCGTCCATCACGGCCTGCACGTCGAGATCCGCTTCGATCGCACTCACCCGATCGGCCGCGGCGATGTGGCCGGCATCAGCGATGTGGTGCTGGAATCCGCGCTGACCGCGATCCAGGACTTCGAGGACTCCGTCGCGGCCGTGGACGCCGCGGACAAGGTCGTCGTCTACCGCAACTGGCTCGGCCTGATGAAGGGCACGCTCGAAGCCGACGTGGACAAGGCGGGCGGCCGCTTCGTGCGCCGTCTGGACCCGGACCGCCGTTACCTGGCCCCGGACGGCGCTCCGTTCACGCTCGCCGGGCGCAGCTTGATGCTGGCGCGCAACGTGGGCCATCACATGTACACCGACACCGTGTTGCTGGATGGCGCGGCGGTGCCGGAAACGCTGGTCGACGCGGCGATCACCGGATTGATCGGCATGCACGACCTGGCGAAATCAGCGGGCGACGGCCGTAATTCGCGCACGGGGTCGATCTACATCGTCAAGCCGAAGATGCACGGACCCGAGGAAGTCGCATTCGCCGACCGCCTTTTCGCGGCGGTCGAGGATCTGCTCGCGCTGCCCCGTCATACGATCAAGATGGGCATCATGGACGAGGAGCGGCGCACGACGGTCAACCTCGCCGCGTGCATCGAGGCCGCCCGCTCCCGCATCGTGTTCATCAATACCGGCTTTCTCGACCGCACCGGCGATGAAATCCACACCTCGATGGAGGCGGGCGCCGTGGTGCGCAAGGGCGACATCAAGAAGGCGCCGTGGCTCGACGCCTACGAGCGGCAAAACGTCGACGTCGGGATCGCCTGCGGCCTGCCGGGCCGCGCGCAGATCGGCAAGGGGATGTGGGCGATGCCGGACCTCATGGCGCAAATGCTGAGCACCAAGGGCGCCCACCCCGCCGCGGGCGCCAACACGGCCTGGGTGCCGTCGCCGACCGCGGCGACGCTGCACGCGCTCCACTATCATGAAGTCGACGTCGCCCGGGTCCAGCGCGAAATCGCCCATCGCCCGCGCGCCGCGCTCGGCGAGATCCTGACGCCGCCGCTCGCCGGCGCGCGCGACTGGAGCGCCGCCGAGATCGAGGAGGAAATCAACAACAACGCCCAGGGCATCCTCGGCTACGTGGTGCGCTGGATCGACTTCGGGATCGGCTGCTCCAAGGTGCCCGACATCTACAACGTCGCGCTGATGGAGGATCGCGCGACGCTGCGCATATCGAGCCAGCATCTGGCGAATTGGCTGCGCCACGGCGTCTGCACGCCGGATGCCGCGATGCAGGCGCTGCGGCGCATGGCGGCGGTCGTGGACCGCCAAAACTCCGTTGATCCCGAATACCGGCCGATGACCGCCGACCTCGATGAGAGCGTCGCGTTTCGCGCCGCCTGTGAACTGGTGTTCACCGGTCGCGCGCAGCCGAACGGCTATACGGAGGCGGTGCTGCACGCCCGCCGCCGGGAGAAGAAGGCGATCGCCGGCTGAGGCGGCGCACCGGCGCGCGGCGACGCATGCATGGACTTGGCGGCTCCGATGCGATAGAGTTCGCCCCGGCTGTGAGCGATCGGTGTACGGTCAGTACCATCCCCAGCACGCTGTCCGTCTTCGACGCACTTCGGTTTTCGTCTCGCCCTTCTCGCTGCTGACCGCTGCGGATGCCCCCAAGGGGCCCGTCGTGCGAGTCCAATTTCTCATCACTTAAGGATTCTTGATGTCATTTTCCGATCTCGGGCTCATGCCCGAATTGTTGCGTGCCGTGGCCGAAAAAGGCTATGACGCCCCCTCCCCCATTCAGGCCCAGGCGATTCCGGCGGTGCTCGCCGGCCGCGACGTGCTCGCCGGCGCCCAGACGGGCACCGGCAAAACGGCCGGATTCGTGCTGCCGATCCTGCAGCGGCTGGCATCCGACACGGCGGCGGCGCCGCAACGCGCCCCGCGCGTGCTGGTGCTGACCCCGACCCGGGAACTCGCCGCGCAGGTCGCGGACAGCGCCCGCAGCTACGGGAAGTTCCTGCGCATCCGCACTTTCCAGGTGTTCGGCGGCGTCAACATCAACCCGCAGATCTCGGCGCTGCGCGACGGCTGCGACATTCTGGTCGCGACGCCGGGCCGCCTGCTCGACCTCGCGCAGCAGCGCGCGGTGGACCTGTCGAAGATCCAGGTGCTGGTGCTCGACGAGGCCGATCGCATGCTCGACATGGGATTCATCCCCGACATCCGGCGCATCATCAAGCTGTTGCCGGACCGGCGCCAGAACCTGCTGTTCTCGGCGACGTACTCCGACGACATCCGCGCGCTCGCCGAACGGCTGCTGCACAATCCGCTGTCGATCCAGGTCGCGCCCCGCAACGCGCCGATCGAACTGGTCGAACAGCGCGCCTACCGGGTCCAGAAGGAACTCAAGCGCCACCTGCTCGTTCACCTGATCCGCGAGGGCAAATGGCCCCAGGTTCTGGTGTTCACGCGCACGAAGCATGGCGCCAACCGTCTCACCCAGCAACTCGAGGGCGCCGGCATCCGCGCGGCCGCGATCCACGGCAACAAGAGCCAGGCGGCGCGCGTCAAGGCGCTCGACATGTTCAAACACGGTCAGATCACGGCGCTGGTGGCGACGGAAGTGGCCGCCCGCGGTCTCGACATCAAGGAACTGCCCCAGGTCGTCAACTTCGAACTGCCCAATGTCCCCGAGGACTACGTGCACCGGATCGGCCGGACCGGCCGTGCCGGCGCGGCGGGTGAGGCGGTGTCGCTGGTCTCCTCGGACGAAACCGGATTGCTCCGGGACATCGAGCGCGTGTTGAAGCGCAGCGTGCCGATCCTGCCGACACCGCAGTTCGAAATCGTGGAATCCCCGCCGCAACCGCAGGGCGGCGCGTCGGGGTCCGCGGGCTCCGCGCGCCACGGCTCGCACCAAGGCGGCCACGGCGGCGAGCGGCGCGAAGGACATCGCGCGCCGTCACAAGGCGCGCGCCGCGGCGGCGGTGGTGGCGGCGGCGGCTCCAGGCAATGGCGAGGTCGGGCGCATTGAAACCGCGGACGCGGGAAACCTGATAATCTGCGGCGCAATGAGGATAGACACTTCATCGCGCCGTGTTTAGCGCCTTCGCCTCGCTGACGCGGGCGCAACGCAACGCGTTCCTCGCGGCCCTGTCGGGCTGGTCGTTGGACGCGTTCGACTTTTTCGTCTTCATCTTCTCGTTGAAGGCGATCAGCACGGAATTCCACACCGACGTCGCGGCGGTGGCGGAGGGCATTTTCCTGACGCTGGCGCTGCGCCCGGTCGGGGCGCTGGTGTTCGGCTGGCTCGCCGAGAAATACGGACGCCGGCCGGTTCTGATGTGGAACGTGGTCAGCTTCTCGCTGATCGAATTCGCGAGCGCCTTCGCGCCGAACCTGGCGACGCTGCTCGCGCTGCGGGCGCTGTTCGGCTTCGCGATGGGCGGGGAGTGGGGCGTGGGCGCCGCGCTGGCGCTGGAAACTTTGCCCGCGCGCGGCCGCGGCTTGTTCTCGGGCCTGCTCCAGGAAGGCTATGTCATCGGCTACCTGCTGGCGTCGGTGGCGTTCGCGCTGCTGTTCGTTCACATCGGCTGGCGCGGGATGTTCATGGTCGGCGGAGCGCCCGCCCTGCTCGCGTTCTACATCGGTTCCCGCGTGGAGGAGTCACCGAGTTGGACCGCGGGCGCCGCGCCGGGGCGTGCCTCGCTGCGCGAAATCTGGGGTGCCGTCCGCAACTACCTGCCCACCCTGCTGTTCCTGGTCGCGTTGATGGCGGCGTTCAACGCCTTCTCGCACGGCTCGCAGGATCTGTACCCGACCTTCCTTCAGGTCCAGCACGGCTTCTCGGCGGCCGCGACCGGCACCATCGCGATCGTCATGAACTGCGGCGCCCTGCTCGGCGGAATCTTCTTCGGCGGATTGTCGGAGCGAATCGGCCGTCGACGTGCGATCGTGCTGGCCGCCGCGTTGGCGCTGCCGCTCGTGCCGCTGTGGGCGTACTCCGCGACGCCGGTGATGCTCGCCGCCGGCGGCTTCCTGATGCAGTTCATGATTCAGGGCGCATGGGGCATCGTGCCGGCCCACCTCACGGAGTTGTCACCGCCGTCGGTGCGCGCGATCCTGCCGGGCTTCGCCTACCAGCTGGGAAACCTGGCGATGGCCAAAATGGGCCCGTTCCAGGCGGCGCTCGCCGAATCCCATGGCGGAAACTACGGGCGGGTGCTCGCCGGCACCATCGCGACGGTCGCCGTCGCGCTCATCGTGCTGACCTCGCTCGGTCCCGAGGCCCGCGCGAAGGCGCTGTAGCGGTCCGCTCCCGCGGCGCCGCCCGCCCCGCGCTCACAGGGTCGCGACGAAGGCCTTCAGATAGGCGGCGAAATCGTCGCCGAGGCTCGAGTGCCGGAGTCCGTACTCGACGGTCGCCTGAAGGTAGCCGAGCTTGCTGCCGCAATCGTAGCGCTTGCCCTGGAATTCGAACGCGTAGACCGGCTCACGCCGCATCAGGCGCGCGATGCCGTCGGTCAATTGAATCTCCCCGCCCGCGCCGGTGCCGATGTGCGCCAGATCGTCGAATATCGCACTCGACAACAGGTAGCGCCCGACGACGGCGAGGTTCGACGGCGCCTCCTGCGGACGCGGCTTCTCGACGATGTGCGACATGCGGCCGACCCGTCCCGTGGCGCCGGGCACCAGGGAAACGATGCCGTACTTGTCGGTGTCCCCGGGCGGCACGTTCTGCACGCCGAGGATGCTGCCGCCGTGGGCGCGGTGCGCATCGACCATCTGTTTCAGACACGGCACTTCGGCATCGATCAGGTCGTCGGCGAGGTGAACCATGAAGGGCGAGTCGCCGACGACCGGGCGCGCGCACAGCACCGCGTGACCGAGGCCGAGCGGCGCCGGCTGGCGGATGTAGACGCAGGTGGCCCAGGACGGCAGGATCCCGCGCAGCAGATCGAGCAGTTCCTGCTTGCCCTGGGCCTGGAGCACGGCCTCGAGTTCGGAATTGGTGTCGAAGTGATCCTCGATCGCGCGCTTGGAGCTGCCGGTGATGAACACCAGCGTGTCGGCTCCGGCCGCCAGCGCCTCATCGACCGCATATTGGATCAGCGGCTTGTCGACGACCGGCAACATCTCCTTCGGGCTCGCCTTGGTGGCGGGCAGGAAGCGGGTGCCGCGGCCGGCGACGGGGAATACCACGGTCTTGACGATTTGCTTGGTCATGCGCGCACTGGTTCCTGGAACACGGGCGAATCATAGCGGATTTCGCGGCAGGCGCACCGGCGCTAGCGCAGCTTGACGATGACGTGGGTCTCAAAACTGTCCCACGACTGGCAGCCCGGGCATTGCCAGTAGAACCGTCGCGCACTGAATCCGCAGTCACCGCAGCGGTAGACCTCGGCGCGGGCGAGCAAGGCGCCGATCTCCGCCGCGATCTGCGCGAACGGCGCGCCGGGGACGGCCTGCGAAACCGCGAGCAGCGTCGGTTCGCGCGCGATGACCCGCTCCATCGCTTCGCGCAGCGGCGGCGCGTCGGCGAGCGACAGCGCGAGCGCAGCGAACACGATGCCCTTCAACTCGCCGAAATCGCGCGCCTCGGCCCAACGCAGCAAACCCGCGAGGCAGGCATCGCGGCCGCCGTCTCCGCCGAGACGCAGCAGGTGCGCCAGCTCGTCGTGCATCAATATCGGCGCCTCCTGCACGGCCCACAGCAGCAGCCGGTAGGCGAGCGCCGGCTGTCCGTCGCGCTCGGCGATCTGGGCTCGCAGCACCGCGGCGCGGGGAAACGGGGCGCACTCGCGCCGAGCGTCGCGCAACAGCCGGCGCGCCTCCTGCGAATCGCCGCGCTCCAGGTGGTAGCTCGCGAGTTCGCACAGGTAATGCGCCGCTATGGTGCGCGGCTGATCGATGCCGAGGGCGGCGAGCCGGCGGTTGACCTCGAGCGCCTGCGCCCAGTCGCGCTGGCGCTCGTAGATTCCGCGCAGGGCCTCGAGCGCCCGGCCGCGCAGTCGCGCGCCCTCGCTGACCTGCAGGAACAGGCCCTCGGCGCGATCCAAAACGCCCGCGCGCAGATAATCCTGTGCGAGCGCCAGCAGGGCCTGCTCGCGGTGCTCTGCGGACAGGCCGCGTGCCAGCAGATTGCGGTGCACTCGGATCGCCCTCTCCACCTCTCCGCGGCGGCGGTAGAGGCTGCCGAGCGCGAAATGGGTCTCGAGGGTGTCGGTGTTGGCGTCCATCAGCTTCAGGAAGCTGTCGAGCGCCCGGTCGGGCTGCTCGCTTATCAGGTAGTCGAGTCCGGTCAGGTAATCCGCGTGGAAACGGCCCAGGCGGCGCGGCCAGCGCCGGCCCCAGCCGTGATGACCGGCGAGAATGCCGATCACCAATGCCGCGACGATCAGCGGCCATGCGAGGAACGGAAGATTCAGCATGCCGGCCGCGCCATCCGTTCAGTCGGCGAGCCGCGCAGACTCAGTCCCGGATCGGCTGGTCCGCGCCCTCGTTGACACGTTCGCGCAAATCCTTGCCCGGCTTGAAATGAGGCACGTGCTTGCCCGCGAGCGCGACCGCCTCTCCGGTCTTCGGATTGCGGCCCTGGCGCGGCGGCCGGAAATGCAGCGAGAAGCTTCCGAAGCCGCGGATCTCGATGCGCTCGCCGGTGGCCAGCGCATCGCTCATGATCTCGAGCAGCTGCTTGACGGCGAGTTCGACGTCCTTCGCCGGCAGGTGCTTTTGCTTCGCGGAAATGATCTCGATGAGTTCCGATTTCGTCATGTCTGGCTTTACGATCGCACGCCCACCTTGCCCTGCGGGCCGCGCCGGCTTTCCACCGGCGCGGTCCATGCGGCTTTTCGTCAATCCTGGCCGGAGATCTGTTCTTTCAGCAGGTCGCCCAGGCTCGTTCCGGTCGAGGAGTCGGTGCGGTAGTTCTGCATCGCCTCCTGCTCCTCGTGGATGTCCTTCGCCTTGATCGACAGCGCGATGCTGCGACCCTTGCGATCCACGCCGGTGAACTTCGCCTCGACCTCATCGCCCACCTTGAGGAGCGCACGCGCATCCTCGATGCGGTCGCGCGACAGCTCCGACGCCCGCAGCTGGCCGTCGACCCCGTTGCCGAGATCGATGACGGCGCCCTTGGCGTCGACTTCACGCACGACGCCCTTGACGATGCTGCCCTTCGGATGGTCGGCGATGTACGCCGAGAACGGGTCCTTGGCGAGCTGCTTGATGCCGAGGCTGATGCGCTCGCGCTCCGGATCGATCGACAGGACCATCGCATCGACCTGCTGCGCCTTCTGATAGCTGCGCACCGCCTCCTCGCCGGGCATGTCCCAGGAGATGTCGGACAGGTGCACCAAGCCGTCGATGCCGCCAGCGA
>JBBISV010000111.1:0-9506 GCA_037441085.1 Gammaproteobacteria bacterium
CCGGCAACGGCCGCCGCGCGGCCGCGCGCACCGCCTGCAGCACGTTGACGCCGGCCGCCGCCAGCCGCGCGCGCTGTGTCTCGCTGAGGTTGCACGAGGGCTTGCAGCCCGGACGCAGCACCGGATCGTCGGCCTCCTCGGCCTGCCACACCGGCGATTGTGCGTCGCGGCGCGCGAGCATTCCGGCCGCCGCGCCGCAGGGCGCGAAGGTCTCGAAGCGCCCGCGCAATTTGTCGTAGGCGAGGATGCGCGGAAAATACAACGCCGCATCTTCGCTGCGGAAGCCCCATGCGCGCAGGCCCGCGAGCGCCTCGTCGGCCGTGCTCCACGCGGCCGGCGGGTCGACGATCAACAGCGCGCGCCGCTCACGGCACAGGCGCGCCGCGACGACCAAGGTCTGCACGCCGAGGTCGCGGTCACGCGCGATCGGCGGAATGCACAGAAAATTGAAAAAATGCCCGTCGCGCAGCGCGAACAAGCCGGTGGCGTCGACTTCGGAGCCGATCAAATCGTAGTCCGACAGCGGCGCGCCGTCGTCGCCGTCGGCGCTCGAATGGACATAGCCCGTCGCGAGTCCGCTGTTGCGGTCGATCGTGCGCAGCGGCCGGGTGCGCGGCATCGGCGCCTCCGCCCGCACCAACTGCGACGCCGCGAGCACCCGGGGCGCGTAGCGCGGGGAATCCGCGCGCACCGACAATTCGCGGTGGATCTCCTGATCCTCGACGTGCACGGCGCCGGCCGAGCGCACGCGCTGGACCGCCAGATTGAACGCGGCGGGATCGTCCGCGGGCAGGTTGTCGTAGTCGACGCAGACCCGCAGGAACTCGCGCGTCCCCGGTCGCGCCGCATGCAGCACCAGGGCTTCCCCGTCGCCCGCGGGCAGCGTGACGCTGGCCGGACGCGCGCCGTTCGCGACGCGCACGATATAGGCCTCCTGGCCGCCGTTGTCGAAGAATTGCTCGACCGCATAGCCCAGCGGGCTGGGCTGCCAGAGGCCGCCGAACACCTGTTGGAATTGCGTGAAATTGACGATCAGTCGCGGCTCGTTCACGGGGCCGCGCAACGTGCGCCCGACGAAGGCGGCGCGAGCGGACGGCAGACGCTCGATCGACGAACGGGATTCCCGATCTGCTTCGGCGTGGCGGCCGAGCTCGCCCAACATAGCCAATGACTTCCCCCGTGGACGCAGCGCGGACTTTATCACAAGCCCGCAGCGAAGCGGGATCAGCGCTTCCCGTCGGCCTTGGCGCGCGGCCGCGCAGATTCCGGCGGCGTCGCACCTTCGTCGCGGCGACGCTGCAACTCGAGTTGCGCCTGCTCCGCCTCGAGCCGTTTGCGCGCGATTTCCTCGAGCATGATCTTCATCCATTCACTCTGCATGGGGGTTCGTTCCGGTTCCCTGGGTGACGATCGCGTCGATGACCGCCGCGGCCGTCGCATCATAGCCGGGCCGGGCCTTCGAATACACGCGCCGGGCGAGCAGCGCGCCCGCCTGCGAGCGCATCAACCGGGAGTACAGCGGCGCGATCAGACCGATCCGGCCGCTCTGTTGCAGGTACGCCGGGACTTGCCCGAACGCCGGCTGATAATCCGCGCGCAGCCCGGCCAGCAACCACGCCGACTCGACCGCGGCGTCGCCGGTGCGCATCGGATGATAGGCGGCGTCGAGTTCCGCGAGCCGCGCCGCCTCGAGCCCGCGCGGCAGAGTGCCGAGGAAATACAGCCACTTCTCCGCCGGCCAGGCCTGCGCGCCGAGCGCGACCGCGGTCGTGCGCCGCGCGAGCCAGGCCGTGCGGGCGGCGTCCACCGTCTCCAGTTCGTCGGAGACGGGCAGCGCCGCGGCGGCGGGTATGCCCGCATCCTGGATCCAGGCGTCGATCTGCCGCTGCGGCACCACGCCGGGATGCGCCGCGAGCAAGCTCCGTCCGGTGCAGTCGACGAACCAGGCGGTGGTCACGGGCTCGCCGGTTCGTCTCGCGAAACACGCCGACAGATATGCATCGAACGCCGTCCGCCCGAAGCTCGCGTCGAGGTAGCTCAGGAACAGCCGGCCCTTCTCGACCGGGATCGCCGCCGCGCCGGGACCCGGTGGCCGGTCGACCGGATCCGAGGCCAGCACCTGCGCCGCCGGCGGCGCGCCGTGGAGCGCGTCCCGCAAATGCATCCAGGACAGGGTGTCCGACAGGGCCGCGAGCGGCGCGCCGTACAGCGACTCGACCAGGCGGCTCTGCAGATAGCCGGAGAGCGCCGGCGCGATCCAGCGATCGCGCCATCCGGCCGCGCGGATGCTCGAGGCGACCGCCGCGTCGGGCAGGCGGGCGGCGAGCGGAATGAGCCGCGGCAGTCCGCCGATCAGCGTCGGCGAGAGCAGCGTGAGCTTGCCGCTCGAGCGGAACGCGAACGGAAAGTCGGCGGGCATCACGACATAGTCGCGCCGAGACCAGGCGTCGCCGCCCGGCAGACGCCGGCCCGCGGCGCGCACCGCGACGGCTTCCCGCAGCGCGCGCGCATCGCGACGGGTCGACCAGCCCTGCCCGTAGACGCCCACGTCGGGCGCCAGGGCCTTGAACTTCAGGTCGCCGACGACCAGATCGAGCCGGTCGGCCGCGACGGGTCCCGACACGACGAACCAATGATCGTGGCCGCGTTTGGGCGTCGGCGCGCCCGCCTGTTTCGCATCGGGATCGTCGCCGACGCTGAGCAGGGCGACCAGGTTGGACGGCGTCTCGACGTGCACGCGATAGCTCGCGCGCGCGCCCGGGCCGTCCTGCGTCGGAATCCAGCTGCGCGCGTCGATCGGCGCGGATACCGTGTAGAAGAACGGTTGCCGCTCCCCGCCCTTGCCGGTGCCGCTCCAGTGCAGGCCCGCGGCATGCGGCGAGGTCTCATAATGGATGCGGATCATTTCCTCGCGCGCGGCCGACGGCGGCAGCTCGATGATGAGCGGCGTGCCGTCGACGCGGTTGCCGTCGCCGGGGTGAAACGGGCGGCTGACCCAGATCGGCGCCATCACACGGGTGGCGCCGAGAAAGTCGCGGGTGAACTGCTCGACGCCGCTGACCTCGAGTCCGCGCGTGTCGAGCACCAGGTGGGTCGCGCGCGGATCGAGCCGGCGCACGGTCAAAATCGCCTCGCCGCGCAGCTGGTTCCAGGGGAACTCGACCGACAGGTTGAGATCCACGTGGGTGACGCGGAACTCGTCCTCGTTGGCAAATGTATGCGCATCGCCGGCGGCGCCGCGGGCGGCGTGCGCAAGCGCGAGCGAAGCCGCGGCGAGCGCCGCGGCGAAGGCGCGTGGACTTACGGCGAAGATGCCGGCGTCACCGCGTCCGCGACCGGCTTGGCGCCGGCGCCCACCAGTTGATCGTAGGTCTTGGCGTCGATCGACAGCTCGTCCACGCCGCTCCAGTTCGAGCCCTTCGGCAGCGTGTCGGCGACCAGCGGGGCCTGGGCGACGATCGCGTCGATGCCCGGCTTGCCGCTCGTGATCGGCACCGCGATGCCGCGCGGCGCGCGCGCAAGCGCGACCAGCCGCGGCCAGTCGATCTCGCCCTGGTGCTCGCGGATGTTCTTGCGAAACTTCGGGTGCAGCAGCCGCTCGAGCAGCACTTTCCGATCCCGGGTCCAATCGTGCTTGTCATCCTTGAGGACGTGGTAGGCCTGGACGTACAGCGTGCCGTCCTGCCAGCCGAACACGTACGGCTGGTTGACGACCGTCACCTTCGTGCCCACAGGAATCATCTCGAAGAATTGCTTGATGTCCTCCGGGTACAGGTGCATGCAGCCGTGGCTCACGCGCATTCCGACGCCGTAGGGCTTGTTGGTGCCGTGAATCAGGTACCCCGGCCAGCCGAGCCGGAACAGGTACTGGCCGAGCGGGTTGTCCGGTCCCGCCGGCACGACGGCCGGCAGCACATCGCCCTCCGCGGCGTGTTCCTTGCGGATCGACTTCGGCACGATCCACACCGGGTCTTTCTGCCGGCCGATGATGCGCGTGCTACCCTCCGGCGTCTTCCAGCCGATCCGGCCGATGCCGATGGGATGGGTGTAGACGATTTGCGGCTGATTCCTCTTGTGCGGCGGAAAATAGAATATGCGCATCGCCGCGAGATTGATCACGACGCCCTGATGCACCGCCTCGGGCAGCACGAACTGGGTGGGCACCACGACCACGCGTCCGACGCCGGGCAACCACGGGTCGACGCCGGGATTGGCCATCACGATTTCGTCGTAGCCGACGTCGAAGCGCCGCGCGACGTCCGAGAGCGTGTCGTGCTTGCCGATCGTCGTGCGCTGCACATAACCGACGACGTCGTCCTGGGGCCGCTTCAGCACGAAACGGTCGAGCGCCACCGGGGTCGGCAACACGGGCGCCGGCGGCGGCGTGGGCTTGACGGCGGCGGCGCGAACCGGCGGCGCCGGCGGCCGCAACAGCGAGCAGGCGCCGAGACCTAGGCCCGCGAACACCGCGAGGAGCGCGCGCCGAGTCGATGGGTATCGTTTGACCTTGATCATCATGGTTTGCTGTGTCGCAGTATCCTGGCCGGCCGGTCGAAAAACCTCAACTATTGCAGTAAATTCACGCTACAGCAACGTCGGTCGGTCCGTCTCGTCGTCCGCCGTCGATCCATCCGCCTCCGTGGCTCGCGGAAAATGCCTTGCGAGCAGAGCGCCGGCCGCCTCGATGCCCGCGACCCCGCCATCGCGAAACCGCCGCGCACGAAACCGGTCGGTCATCAAGTCCACGACGGCCGACCATTCGGCGGGCCGCACCCGCTCGCGCAAACCGCGGTCGGCCACGATCTCGATCGCGCGGTCGGCCAACAATATATAGACCAACACGCCGTTGTTCTGTTCCGTGTCCCACACCTGCAACGCGGCAAAAACCTGCAAGGCCCGGGCGCGCGCCGACAAGCCCTGCCAGAGCTGGCGCGGGTCGAGAGCCCCCTCGATCGCGATGCGGATCCGCCCGTGATGCGAGCGCCGGGCCACCGCGACGGCCTGTTCCAGGGCATCGAGCGTGCGGCGGCTGAACGCCAGCCGCGCGTGCCAGCGGGTCGCCGCCAGATGACGCAACGGCCGCGGCAGCCGCATCACCACCTGCCCGACGCGCCGCCGCCGCGGAAGGCGCCGCCACCGCGGAAAACGCCGTCGCCGTCCGCCCCACGGCGACCGAACGCGAGCAGCCCCACGACGCCCGCGAACACCAACACGAACCACAACGGCACCGGCGAAAGCGGCCCCCCGCTCCGATTCCAGCGTCCGGCCGGAGCCGGCAGGGGTTCGCCGCCGGCCACCGCGATCAGCCGGTCGACGCCCGCCTCGACGCCGCCATCGTAATCGCCGGCGCGAAAATACGGGGTGATCGTCTCGGTGACGATGCGGCTCGCGATCGCCTCCGGCAGCGCCGTGGCGAGACCGCGGCCTACTTGGATGCGAACGCGCCGATCGTCCTTCGCAACGATCAGAATCGCTCCGGGGACAGCTCCGGCGCGATCCATCCCCCAGGCCGCGGCGACCCGTGCGCCGAATTGCGTCAGGTCCAAGGATCCGGTCGTGGGCAGCATCAGCACGGCGATGCGGTCGCCCTCGCGGGATTCCAGCGCCG
Source organism: Gammaproteobacteria bacterium (assembly GCA_037441085.1). GTDB lineage: Bacteria > Pseudomonadota > Gammaproteobacteria > Steroidobacterales > Steroidobacteraceae > Bog-1198. The sequence continues at coordinate 5,609 of JBBISV010000111.1, forward strand.
CAAGTTTGGCCTCGGTCCGGGCGACCGCGGCGCCCGACAGGGTGCCGGTCACATCGATCACGCGCGCGGCCGGCGGCGGCACGGCGACCTCGGCGCGCGCGGCCGTCAGCAGCGAACCGGCCGTCATCAGCGCGGCAGGGAGCAGACCCCATCGCTTTGCCATGTACCCTCTCCCGACGCGCCGACCCCGCGCGAACGCGGCGCGCATTCTATCATCCGGGGTTTCGGGTCGCGGCCGCGCCAAAAAAAAGCCCCCGCCTCATCGGCGGGGGCTGTGCAGTGCGGACTTCATTGAAGGGAAGTAAAGCCCGCCAGGGGATTCAGTGCAGTTCGTGCCATTGCAGGACTTGGATGTCCGACTCATCCAGATCGAAGCTTCGCGCCAGGACCCGCGCGACCTCGCGGTCGCCGTTGACGAGGCCGGCGCGCCCGAGCAGTTCGACGACGCCCCGGTACTCGCTGAACTCGACCGCGCCGTCCTGCTGCGCGATGAAGTGGGTGTAATATTTGATACCCATGGTTGAAAGCTTAGGATTCACCCGCGTCCGGCGCTGTGACCGACTGCTCAACTTATTGTCAAACGCTGGGAAACCGATCACGAGTTCGTGATCCAGGCGGATATTGCACCGTGTCACGCTACCGCCCGCCGGCCGCGCCGGCCTCGAAATACATCACACCGGAAGGCGCGGCACGCCTGCAGGAAGAACTGCACCGGTTGTGGCAGGTGGAACGGCCGCAGGTCACCCAGGCGGTGGCCGCGGCCGCCGCCCAGGGCGATCGATCGGAAAACGCCGAGTACACCTACGGCAAGAAGCGCCTGCACGAGATCCTGCGGCGCGTGCGCTTCCTGCGCAAACGCCTGGAAGGCATGACCATCGTCGATGCGCACGCCGAGGGCGCACGGCGCGACACGCGGCGCGTCTACTTCGGCGCCTGGGTGCTGACCCTGGACGCGGCGGGCGGTCGCCGCTGGCACCGCATCGTCGGTCCCGACGAGTTCGACATGGCCGACGATTACATCAGCATGGATTCGCCGCTCGGGCGCGGCCTGCTGCGCAAGACGCCGGGCGACGAGGTGAGCATCGATCTGCCCGCAGGGCCGGGCGTCTTTACGATCGTCGAAATCCGCTACGGCGCCCGCCCCGAGGCGCCGTAGCGGCGCCGTTCAGACGACGCGCACGTTCTTGAACTGCCAGGGATCGGTTCGGTCGAGATCCTCCGGGAACAGTTCGGCGCGCCGCTCGAGCGGCGTCCAGTCGGTGTACTTGCCGACCAAGCTGCCGAGATAGGGCCGGCAGATCGCGAGCGCGCGCTCGTAATCGATGTCGTCCGGCTCGACCAAGCCGCGTTTCGGATTCTCGATCGCCCAGATCATGCCGGCGAGCGCGGCGGAAGTGACCTGGAGGCTGGTCGCACTGTTGAACGGGGCCAGGCTCCGCGCCTCGCCGATCGCGAGCTGCGAGCCGTACCAATAGGCGTTGCGCGCGTGTCCGGCGAGCAGCACGCCGAGTTCGTCCACGCCGTCGGTGATCTCGTCCATCAAGATCCGCTTCGATGCCTGGATGTGCCAATTGCGGCCGGCGAGTTCGTGCACCGACAGGACGGCATCGTTGCAGGGATGGTAGGCGTAGTGCGACGTCGGCCGGTAGACGACGCGGCCGTCCTCGACGACCGTGTAGTAGTCGGCGAGCGCGATCGCCTCGGAGTGCGTGATCAGGAATCCGTGGAAGCTGCCGGCCGCGGGCGTCCAGGTGCGCACGCGCGTGCTCGCGCCCGGGCGGTTCAAATAGATCGCGCAGCCCGAGCCGACCGAATGCCGTCCGCCGTCGGCGGGGAAATGCCGCTCGTGCGTGCCCCAGCCGAGCTCGGCGGGCTGCGATCCCTCGCTGACGAAGCCGTCCACCGACCAGGTGTTGACGAACTCGTTCGCGCCCTTCGGACGGGCCGCGACCTGCGTGTCGCGCTCGGCGATGTGGATGACCTTGATGCCGAGCGTCTGCGCGAGCTTCGCCCAACCGGCGCGGTCCCGTGGCGCCGACGCCGGGACGCCGGTGTCGGCGGCTATATTCAACAGCGCCTGCTTGACCAGATGCGAAACCATCCCGGGATTCGCGCCGTGGGTGATCACCGCGGTGGGGGCATCGGCCGCGTCCTGGCGCAACGCGAGCGCCTCGAGCCGCAGCGCGTAGTTGCTGCGGCTCTCGACCGACAGGTTCGGATCGGAATACCCGCCCGCCCAGGGCTCCACACAGGTATCGAGATACAGCGCGCCGCATTCGCGGGCTAGCTTGATCAGCGCGACGCTGGACACGTCCACGGAAAGGTTCAACAGGAAATCGCCCGCGGCGAGCAGCGGCTTCAGCATGCTGCGGTAGTTGTCCGGCGTGAGCGCGCGCTCGACGAAGCTGACGCCGTATTGCCGCGCCTCGCCCTGGCCGCGGTTCTCGGCGGTGACGATCGTGATGCGATCCGCGGTGATGCCGATATGGCGCAAGATCAGCGGCAACACGCCCTGACCGATGCTGCCGAAGCCGACGAATACGATTCTGCCCGCGAACCGCGCCGGCAACGCCGTCCCACTCATGATTTCCGACCCATAATGATCCCATCCCGTGTTTTCGTGATTTCGAGTCCCGCGTTGGGCGCCCCCCGGCGCCGTTCGGCGACCAGACTACCTGGCGGGACGGGGGATTCTCAAGCGTCGCGCCAATGCGGCGGGTAGGTCTTCTCGTATCCCGGCAGCGATTCGATGCGGCCGATCCAGCGGGCGAGCGCCGGATAATTGCGCTCGAGCGGCAGGAAGCGGGCACCGAGCTCGGCGGCGGCGCTGCGCCCGAGCGCGCGCAGCAGCACCTTGAGCCAGGGGAATATCACCATGTCGGCGGCCGAATAACCGTCGCCGACGATCCAGGATTCCTTGCTGAGCCGGCCTTCGAGCGTGCGCGCCTCGCGCGCGACGACGTGCATCGCGTCGGTCGGCAGCGGCCGGCCCGGATCGGCGGCGCCGGAAAAGATCGCCGTGACGATCTGCAGCACCGAGGGTTCCGCGTACGCCTGGAACTCGCAGATCACGCGCATGATGACCCCCGCCTCCTCGGCGTCGCGCCCGAATATCGACCGGCCGGGGTACTTGGCGTCGAGGTAATAGAGCACCGCGAGGGACTCGAACACGACGTAATCGCCGTCCTTCAGCACCGGCAGGCGGCCCCGCGGATTCAATTTCAGCATCTGCGGCGACTGGTGCTCCTGCTTGTCGAAATGCAACAGCTGCGACTCGTAGGCCAGCCCCTTGTGCTCGAGCGCGAGCAGAACGCGCCACGAGAACGGACTGCCGCTCCCCCAATATAGTGTCAATCCCATGACGCCGATTGTAGCGTGCCGCCGATTGCAGCGGATGAACTCGAGCCGCCATCGCGCTAAGCTCGCCTCATGCCGCACGACATCTTGATCGACGCCCGCTCGCTCGCCCCGCTGCTCACCGATCCCCGGACCGTCGTGATCGACTGCCGCTTCGACCTCGCGCGCCCCGAGGCGGGCCGGGAGGGATACCTCGCCGCGCACATCCCCGGCGCCCGCTATGCGAGTCTCGATGCGGACCTGTCCGCGCCGGTCGCACCGGGCACCGGCCGGCATCCGCTGCCGGATCCCGTGGATTTCGCGCTGAGGATCGGCGCGCTGGGTGTGGACAACGACACGCAGGTGATCGCCTACGACGCCGCGAACGGCGCGTTCGCCGCGCGCCTGTGGTGGATGCTGCGCTGGCTCGGGCACCGGCGCGTCGCGGTGCTGGACGGCGGATTCGCCGCCTGGACGGCATCGGGCGGCGCCGTCGAGGCGGGCCCGGTGCCCGCGGCGCGGCGCGTGTTCGCCGCCCGGGCGGACGCGGCGGCCTGGCTCT
>JBBISV010000112.1:0-9479 GCA_037441085.1 Gammaproteobacteria bacterium
GCCGCCGCACCGGCTGCCGAGCCGCCGGCGCCGCGCGCAGACGCAGCGACGTCGACCGGCGCGGCCACCGGGACCGCGTCCCCCGGCGCGGTGCGCCTCGGCGCATCGAAGGCGCGGGCCAAGTTCCACGACGCCTGTCGCAGCCAGGATCCGGCTGCGGCGCGACGCTGGCTGCTCGCCTGGGTGGGCGCCGCGTGGCCGGGGGCCGCACCCACGGGCTTGGGGGCGCTTGCGAAGCAAATTGACGATGCGGCCGTGGGCGCCGCGCTCGCGGAACTCGAGCGGGCTTGTTATGCCGGCGGCGCGTGGAGCGGCGAAGGCCTGGCCGCGCTGCTCAAGGATCTGCCGAAGGCGCCGACCCGCGACGGGTCGCGGCCGCCGCCGATCGCGCCGCTGTATCGGTGAGCGGCGAGCCTCAACCGGCGCCTTCGGCGCTGTAGCGCGCGAGCAGGCCGCTCTGCACCGCGCGCCGGTACACGCGGCCGTAGCCCCACGCGGACAACAGCAGTCCGGCGCCCGACAGGGCGGCGCCGGTGGCGAGCATCGCGAGCGGCGCGGGCCGGCCCGCGAGGATCGCGCGCATGCCCTCGAACACGTAGGCGGGCGGCAGGCAGCGCGCGATCATCTGCATCCAACCGGGCAGCGTTGCGAGCGGGTAGAACACCGCCGCGAACGGCGCCAGCAGCGCCGGGATCGGCCACAACAGCCATTCGGACGCCGGTCCGTACCGCAGCACGATCGCGGTCCCGAAAATGCCGAGCGTCACGCCGAATACGAACAGGATCAGCAGGAACGCGGCGAGCGCCGCGCCCATCGCGAGAAAGTCGAGTCCGAACACCGCGGTTGCCAGCAGCAGCATCACCACCAGTCCGAGCGCGCTGGTCATGATGCTGGTGATGACGAGGCCGGTCACGTATTCGGAGATCGTCAGCGGCGATGCGAACAGATTCAGGAAATTCCGCGACCACACGTCCTCGAGGAACGCGGTGCTGAGTCCTTGCATGATGCGGGTGCAGAAATCCCACAGCAGCACGGCGCCGAGCAGGGTCGGCACGAAGTTCATGCCGCTGCCGCTGACGGCATTCAGGTAGCGGGTGATGAACCCCCACAGCACGACGTCGATCGCGACCCAGGTGACGGTCGGGAACAGGCGCACCGGGCTGCCGCGCAGCAGATAGACCTGGCGCAGCACGACGCCGGCGATCGGGCGCGGCTTCATGCGCGACCTCCGCCGTGCGTCGACAGGGGTTCGCGCGCGATGCGGATGAACAGTTCCTCGAGCGACGCGTCGCCGTGCTGCGCCGGCAGCGCGCGCGGATCCCCTTCGAGCAGGATCCGTCCGTGCGACATCAACAGCACGCGGTCGCAGACCGCCTCGACCTCGTTCATGTTGTGCGACGTCCACAGGATCCCGCAGCGCCGCACCGTCGCAAGGCTCTTGATCTTCTCCCTCACCAATTGCGCGGCGGACGGGTCGAGCGACGCGGTCGGCTCGTCGAGCAACAACAGCCGCGGCGCGTTGAGCAGCGCCTTCGCGAGCGCCGCCCGGGTCTGTTCGCCCGACGACAGCAGCCCGCATTTCGTGTCCCGCAGGTGCCCCAGATCGAACTCCTCGATCAGCGCGGCGGCGTGCGCGGCGACCCCCCGGACGTCGTACAGAAGGCCGAATATCCGCAGGTTCTCGCTCACCGTCAGATTGCCGGGCAGCGCCGAATAGACCGCCGCGAAATTGGTCTGCGCGAGCGCACGCTCGCGCTGGAGCCGCAGGTCGATCCCGCCGATCCGCACCCCGCCCGCGGACGGCTCGAGCAGTCCGAGCACCATGTTGATCGTGGTCGTCTTGCCGGCGCCGTTCGGGCCGAGCAGCCCGACGATCTCGCCGCGGCCGACGCTGAAGGACAGGTCCTCGACCGCCGTGACGGCGCCGTACCGCTTGTAGAGGTTCGAAACGAGGAGCGCCGGCGCGCCCGCGGCTTCCGCGCCCGCAGCTGAGGTCATCGTGTTTCCGTCGATCGCCAGGATGGTCCGGCGCCGAGTGTAATCCAAAAGCCGCCGGCCGCGAGTTTCTCCATGAACCCGCGAGTTTAATTCGTGTTCACCCAACTGGCGTTGCCGGACACTTCTTCGCACGCGGTTCGCGTACGAAAGCCAGCCGTCCTCAAACAGGAGAACATCGATGAACAGCTTCACCGTCACGGCCATCGGCCAGCTCGCCAAGAATCCGGAACTCGCCGTCAAAGGCGACGTTTCCTACGCGCGCTTCTGTCTCGTCGGCAACGACTACGTCGGCAAGGACGAGGCCGGCCATGCGCGCGAGAGCGCGACCAGCGTCTGGTTCACCGCCTTCGAGGCGCTCGGCGAGGTCATCGCGAAGAACGCGCGCAAGGGCGACCAGTTGATCGTCCAGGCGCACATGCGGGCGAACAACTGGACCGATCGCGAGGGCGAGAAACAATACGACCATTCCTTCATCGTCCAGAGCTTCAAGTTCGGCGCGCCCGGAAAGACCAAGCGCGAGGAACTCGCGGCGCGGCGCGAAGAGCGCGATTCGGGCGCGACCGCCGCCGGGAACTGAGCGCCCCGGTCGATCCGGTCGACGCCGCGCCTCACGGTAAAAAGGAATTTTCACCATGTCCATCACGTTCATGACCTCCTTCCGTCCGCGGGCGATCCGGATCGCCGCGCTCCTCGGGACGTTGCTGGTCGCGGCGCCGCTCGCCGCGTTCGCGCAGGCCTCGCCGTTCATGACCGGCGCCACCGCGATCCAGGCGAACATCCTCGCCTGGCTCACGCCGGTGGCGATCATCCTCGTCATGGTGCTCGGCGGCATGGCGATGGCGAATCGCATGTCCTGGGGCTGGGCGATCGGCGCGATCATCGGCATCGCGATCGCCTTCGGCGCGCCGCAGATCGTCGCCTGGGTGCGCGGGATGTTCGGCGTCTGAGGGGCTGACCATGAGCGGACGCAATGACGGCATCACCGCGGAGATCCTGTTCGTCGGCGCGACGCGGCCGCCGATGCGCTGGGGGGTCACCTACTCGGCGCTGCTGTTCAACATGGTCTTTACGATGGAGGCGTTTCTCGCCACGCGGCGTCTCCAAACCCTGTTGCTGTGCCTGCCGATCCACGGAGTCTGCGCATTGCTGTGCGCGCGCGACGCGCGCTTCTTCGACCTGGCTCTGTTGTGGGCGCGCACTCGGCTGCCGACGCTGCTCGGCAACGGACGCCTGTGGCGCGCGAGCTCCTACAGCCCGCTGCGCCTGGAGCTGCCGCGCGCGAACGGTTTCAGGCGGGTTCGGGACGTGACCGCGGTGCCGTCGGCGCCGGTTGCGGGGAGGTGCGCGTGCTGAGCGTGCATCGACGGACCGCGCTCGCGCGCGAGCCCGAGGCCGCGGTCCGGATTCCGTATGCGGCCCACGTCGCCGAGCGCGTCGTCAAGACGGTCCAGGGTGACTATGTACAGGCGTTCCGTCTCGCCGGCATCGGCTTCGAATGCAGCGACGATGCGCTCTTGAACGGCTGGCATGAGCGCCTGAACGTGCTGTGGAGAAACCTGGCGGGTCCGCGCATCGCACTCTGGACGCATCTCGTGCGCCGGCGAGCCCCGGTAGACACCCGGGACGCCGCCACGGCCGCCGCCGACGCGGGCGCGACGCGGGACTTCGCCCGTTCACCGTTCGCCGACGACCTGGAGCGCACGTACCGGTGCCGCGTCGCCGTCGACGAACTGCTGAGCAACGAACTCTATCTCGCGGTCGTCTATCGCGCTGCGGGCGGTGCGGCGGGCGGCGCGCTTCGCAACCTGTTCGCGCGCGGCCAGGCGGCCGAGACGGCCCTGGATGTCCGCGATGTCCTCGACAGTTGCGCGAAGATCGGCCTGGAGGTGCGCGCTTCGCTCGCCCGGTACGAACCCGCGCCGCTCGGTGTGTACCAAGTCGACGGCCGCCGCCGCTCGTCCCTGCTCGAGTACCTGGGCCTGCTCGCGAACGGCGAATGGCAGCCCATGGCGCTGCCGCGCGGGCCCGTCGCAGAGGCGCTGGTCGCCACGCGGCTGCTGTTCGGCCACGAGGCGATCGAGTACCGAACGGCGGACCGGACCCGCGTCGGCGCGATGCTCGGGATCAAGGAGTATCCGACGCCCTGTTACGTCGGGATTTTCGACAAGCTGCTGTCGGCGCCGTTTCCGCTCGTCGCGACGCAATCGTTCACGTTCCTGACCAAGGGCGCCGCGCAGTCCCTGCTCCAGCGCCAGTTCAACCGCATGGCCAACGCCGGCGATTTTGCGGTATCCCAGGCCGAGGAACTGAAGGACGCGCTGGACGCGCTGACCAGCAACGAGTTCGTGATGGGCGATCATCACTTTTCGCTGCAAATTATTGCCGATGCCGACCGCGACGGCCGGTCGCGCGACGTGGACCGGCTCAAGCCGCTCAACGACCGGGTTGCGATCGCGCGCAGCCTGCTCGCCGACACCGGCATGCTGGTCGCCCGCGAGGATCTCGCATTGGAAGCGGCGTTCTGGGCGCAGCTGCCGGGCAATGCCGCGCTGCGCCCGCGCAAGGCGCCGATCACGTCGCGCAATTTCGCGGCGATGGCGCCATTCCACAATTATCCCGGCGGTCGCGCCGACGGCAATCACTGGGGCGGGGCGCTCGCGTTGCTGAAGACCGCGGCGCGGACGCCGTTCCATTTCTCGCTGCACGCCGGCGATCCGGCCGACACCGCCGGCGCGGGACGCCGCGACACCGGGCACACGCTGATCTGTGGACCGACCGGTTCCGGAAAGACCGTATTCATCGGTTTTCTGGTCGCGATGTTGCACCGCCGGGGCGCAACCCAGGTGATCTTCGACAAGGATCGCGGCCTCGAGATCCTGGTGCGCGCGCTCGGCGGCGATTATCTGCCGCTCGCGAGCGGATCGCCGACCGGATTCAATCCGCTGCAGCTGCCCGCGACTCCGGTGAACGTCGAGTTCCTTAAATCCTGGTTGCACCATCTGGCTTCGCACCGTCGCGGGTCGCCGCCGGCGGCGCTGTCGGTGCGCGAATTGGCCGACCTCGAGCGCGCTCTGCGCGGAACCCTGGCCCTGGACGCGCCGCTGCGGCGCCTGTCCCGGCTGGTCGAGTTCCTCGACCCGACGGACCCCGAGGGACTGCACGCGCGTCTCGGCCGCTGGTCGGGCGCGGCGGGGGGCGAATACGCCTGGGTGTTCGACAATCCTCAGGACACGATCGTGCCGCGCCTGCCGGGGCGTTCCGTGATCGGCTTCGATGTCACCGAGTTTCTCGGCAACGAGGCGATCCGCGCGCCGATCACCCTGTACTTGTTCCACCTGGTGCGCTCGCTGCTCGATGGGCGGCGGTTCGTCTGCTGGATGGACGAGTTTTGGCGGCTCATCGCCGACCCGGCGTTCGAGGACTTCGCGAAGGACGGCCCGAAGACCTGGCGCAAGCTGAATGCGGTCATGTGCCTCGCCACCCAGAGTGCGAGCGACGTGCTGTCGAGCCCGATCAGTCGGACGCTGATCGAGCAGACGCCGACCAAGATCCTGTTTCCGAACGCGGACGCGGACGAGCGCGAATACACCGAAGGGCTCGGGCTGAGCGAACGCGAGTTCCGGATGGTCAAGACGCAGATCGCACCGGGGTCGCGCCGCTTTTTGATCAAACAGTCGCATCACGGAGTCGTTTGCGAGCTCGATCTCGAGGGCTGCGGGCCGGAACTCGCCGTGATATCCGGCCGGGCCGGGAACCTGCGCCGCATGCGCGAACTGATCGCCGCGCGCGGCGCCGATCCGGGCGGCTGGCTCGCCGAATTCATGCAGTCAGGGCTTTGCGCCGAAGGGGGTGGAACATGAAGCTGCCGTATCGTCTCGTGTCCTTGGTCGCCGTCGTGTCGCTATCCGGCGTCGGCGCGGCGCGGGCCCAATGGGCGGTGATCGACGTGCAGGCGGTGGCCCGTCTCGCGCAGGAGGCGCAAACCCTGCAACAGTCGCTCGCCACCGCGCAATCCGAACTTCAGCAGGCACGCCAGACCCTGCAGGCGATGAGCGGCACGCGCGGCATGGAGCGGCTGCTCGCCGGTACGGTGCGCAATTATCTGCCGCCCGACTGGGACCAGGTGGCCGCGCTGGCGGCGGGCGGCGGCGCCTACGGCGGCCTCGCGGCGAACGTGCGCAGCCTCGTCGGGTCGAACGCGGTCCTGCCGGCGGCGGCGGTCGCGCTGCTCGCGCCGGACGACCGGCGCCGGCTGCTCGCGTCGCGCACGCGCATCGCGACCGAACAGACCCTGTTTCAGAGCGCGCTGAGCAACGCGAGTTCCCGATTCGCGGCCCTGCAGGCGTTGATCGACTCGATCCCGGCCGCGACCGACCAGAAGGGCATCCTCGACCTGCAGGCGCGCATCAATGCCGAAGGCGGGATGTTGCAGAACGAGCAGACGAAATTGCTCGTGCTGGAGCAGACGCTGCGAGCCGAGGCGGCCGCGGCGCGCCAGCAGGAGCGGGAGGGAATCGCCGCCGGTCAGGGGCGGTTCGACACCCGGTTCCGACCGGCGCCGTGAGCGTCACCTGGAGGCCCGGCGATGGGATTCTTCGCGACATTCTGGAGCTGGCTGAACGCGCAGCTCGCCCTCTACATCGGCGACAACACCGCGAAGCTCGCGAACGCGCTGGAGCCCGCGGTCGTCACGGTGGCGACCGTGTACGTGATGGCCTGGGGCTATCTGCACCTGACCGGAAAGATCGAGGAACCGTTCGTCGACGGACTGAAGCGCATCGCGCTCCTCGCCGCGGTGCTCGGGCTCGGCTTGCACCTGTGGCTGTACGACACGCTGCTCGTCGACACGTTTTATCGGGCGCCGGCGCAGCTTGCGGCCGCCGTGGTCGGTTCGACCGATCCGGTCGGCGCGATCGACGCCATCTGGAGCGGCGGCGGCGCGGTCGCGGGCGATCTGTGGGACAAGGGCGGCATCATGAGCGGGGATTTCGGCTTCTACCTCGCCGGCGCGGTTGTCTGGTGCTTGATCGGACTGCTCTGCGTCTATGCGATGTTTTTGATCGCCCTGTCGTCGATCGCGCTTGCGGTGCTGCTCGCGCTGGGACCGCTGTTCGTCGCGCTCGCGCTGTTCGATGCGACCCGCCGCCTGTTCACGGCCTGGCTCGCCCAACTCGCCACCTACGGACTGATCACGATCCTGACGGTCATGGTCGGCGCCTTGTTGCTGCGGATCGTGCAGTCCTACGCGGCGCAAACGGCCGCGCGGGGCGCCGCGATCCTCACCGTCGATGCGCTCGACATGGTGCTGGTCGCGGCGCTGGTGTTTCTCGTGCTGCGGCAGGTGATGCCGATCGCGTCGGGACTCGCCGGCGGCATCGCGTTGAGCTCCCAGGGTTTGGTGTCGCGCACCGTCTCCTGGGGGTTGCGCGGCGCCGCCGTTGCCACGATGCCGGCGGCGGGCGCCGCGCTGTCCGGGATGCGCGCGGTGGGCGGCGCCGCGCACCGGCGATGGCTCAAGAGCCGCGACGGAACGGAGGCCTGAGCGCCATGGAGACACGATGAAGATCCCCCTGACCCTGTTGGCCACGCTGGCGCTTGCGGCCTGTGCGACGCGTGCGGTGCGCTGCGATTCCCGCCTCACGCCGATAAACATGTCCGCGCCCGCGGCGCACGCGGCCGCGGCCGTGACGGGCGGCCGGAGACCGCGATGACCGACGCCGCCTTGGAGCGCTATTTCGAGGAGGCGCAGTCCTGGGATCGCGACCGCGTCGCGACGGCCAGGCGCATCGCGCGCACCGCGTGGTTCGTCGCCGCGGCCGGTTGGGCCTGCGCATTGATGAGCGCCGCCGCGCTGGTGCTGCTCGTGCCGTTGAAGCGCGTCGAACCCTTTCTGATCCGGGTGGACCGCAGCACGGGTGTCGTCGACACGGTGCCGATCTATGCCGGCAGCGCCACGCAGCCTGAGGCGGTGACCCGGTATTTTCTCGATCATTACATCACCACCTGCGAACGGTTTATTTACGCGACCGCCGCGAGCGACTACGCCGAATGCGGCGCGTTTCAAACGCCGCGGGAGAATCAGGCGTGGTATGCGCTGTGGAACCGCTCCAACCCGCAATCGCCGCTGAACCGCTACAAGGACGGCAGCACGGTGCGGGTCGACGTCGAGTCGATCAGCTTCCTCGAGCCGGCGGACGGTTCGCGGCGGATCGCGCAGGTGCGCTACCGGACCCTCACCCGCCAGGCGGACGGCGCCGACCGGGCCGTCGCGGATTTCATCGCGACGATCCGCTACGCCTACACCGCCCCGTCGGCCGACGCCAGGATCCGCGGCTGGAATCCGCTGGGATTCCAGGTCGTCGATTTGACCATCGAGCCCGAGATCCTGCCACGGGCCAACGATGCGGGCGCCGCGGCGCCGGGGAAGCACGACCCATGAGCGGCGCCAATCGCAAGGACTGCCGGGTCATCCATGCGGCGGGATTCGCGCTCGCGCTTGCGGTGCTCCTGGCGTCGTACGCCGCCGCCGAATCCACCCCGCCGCCCGGCATCGAGGACCGCCGAATTCGCACGGTCGCCTACGATCCCGACCAGGTCTACCGTCTTCGCGGTTTCGTCGGCTACCAGATCGACATCGAGTTCGCACCGGACGAGCGTTTCGAGGGGCTCGGGGCCGGCGACGTCGACGCCCTGTCTTTCGCCGGCGAGCGCAATCACCTTTTCCTGAAGCCCAAGGCGCGCGCCATCTCGACCAATATCACGGTGTTGACGACACGGCGCACGTACCAGTTCTTGTACACCGCCGATGGCCTGAATTCAGCGAGCGATCCGAACGCGGTGATCTACGCGCTGCGGTTCCGCTACGCCCCGCCGGCGCCGCGGGCCGCCGCCGCGGCGCGCCTGCTCGATCGGCGCATGGACGCCGGCATGTCCGGCGACCGGCCGAATTACGACTATTGGTACTGCGGCAGCCCGACCTTGAAGCCGGTTGCCGCCTGGGACGATGGGGTGCAAACGCGGCTGCGCTTCGCCGCGAACGCGGAAATGCCGGCGATCTTCGTGCGCAACGACGACGGCAGCGAATCGCTGTTGAATTTCAGCGTCGACGGCGGCGACGTGGTGCTGCATCGGGTGGCGCGCCGCTTCGTGCTCCGCCGCGGGCGCCTGACCGGCTGTGTCGTCAACCAAGGGTTTCACGGCGCCGGTCGGCGACTGCGGTCCGGGACGGTATCGCCGGACGTGCAGCGCGTGACGCGGGGAGTCGCCGATGAGCGGTGAGGAACCGACGGTCGAAGAGGTCGCGGGCGAGCGCGCGGCGGCGCTCGTACACCGGGCACGCGGGCTGCAGTCGCGCATGGGCAGCGTCTTCGCCCTCGCCTTGATGGTGTCGATCGGAGTCGGGGCGTTGACCTGGTATTACGCGCACATCTGGCAGGAGCGGGCCGGCGCGCCGAGCCGCGCGGTGCACCGCGCGGCTCGGC
>JBBISV010000113.1:0-3840 GCA_037441085.1 Gammaproteobacteria bacterium
CGCCGCGACACCGCCGGCCGCCGCCGCGACACCGCCGTTGAATTTGTCGGCGCTCGAGCAACGGCTGCGGGACACTCGCGCGATCGGCCTGTTCACCAAACTCTCGTTGAAAAATCAGGTGGATGACCTGCTCGCGCAATTTCACGCCGTCTACAACGGCCAAAGCAAGCTATCCATGACCGACCTGCATCAGCGCTACGACCTCTTGTTGCTCAAGGTGCTGTCGCTGCTGCAAAACGCGGACCCGCCACTCGCCGCCGATATCGCCGCCTCGCGCAATGCGATATGGGGTATTTTGTCGGATCCGAAAAAATTCGCGAAAATGTAGCATCGCACCCCGGAGGGACCACATGCGCCACGGAATTTATATTGCAATCTCGACCGCCGCCCTGGCAATCGGGTCGGCTCATGTCGCAACGGCCGAGGACGCTTCGTTCGGCAAAGACTTGATGGCGACCATCGCGCTGCAGGGCAAGACCTGCGACAAGCTCGTTTCGATCAAGCGCAACGGCGACAGCGACTACAGCGTCCGGTGCAAGGATGGCCATCGCTACCATATCTACGTCAATGCCCAGGGCCGGGTGATCGTCGCTCCGCAATGACGGCGGGGCGCCGCGCCCTGTTCCTCGGTCATCGACCGGTCATATTTGAACCGCAGAATGCGCGCGACGTCGGCGTCCCCGCCGACCGGGCCGCGAGGGTTCAGGATGACGACGATCGACCTCGTTTATTTCAATGCGGGTGGGGGCCACCGCTCCGCCGCCATCGCGCTGGATGAAGTGATCCGGGCTCAGGGGCTCCCCTGGGCCGTTCGGCTCGTCAACTTGTTCGACGTCCTCGACCCGCGCGACGTCTTCCATCGGACCACCGGCATGAAGCCGGAGAACTATTACAACGCCCGGCTGGCGCGGGGCTGGACATTGGGTCTTGCGCAGGAATTGCGCGTTCTGCAGGCCCTGATCCGCCTGGGCCACAAGTCGCTCACGGCCCAGCTTGCGGCTCATTGGCGCGAGACCCGCCCGGACATGGTCGTTTCGCTTGTGCCCAATTTCAATCGGGCCATGTACGAAGCCGCCCGCCGTGTCCGGCCCGACCTGCCGTACGTGACGATAATGACCGACTTCGCTGATTTTCCGCCGCATTTTTGGATCGAACCCGGGCAGTCGCAGCATCTGATTTGCGGCACGTCCAAGGCCGTCGAACAAGCCCGCGCGGCCGGGTATGCGGAGGAGCTGATCCACGCCACCAGCGGCATGATCATCCGGCCGGACTTCTACGAAACCGCGGCGGTCGACCGCGGCGCCGAGAGGCGCAAGCTCGGGCTCGATCCGGATCGCCCGACCGGACTCGTGATGTTCGGCGGCCACGGCTCCAGGGCGATGCGCGGCATCGGCAAGCGCCTGGATGACGCGCAACTCATCCTGGTTTGCGGCCACAACGCCGCGCTCGCCGAGAGTCTGCGGGCGATGCCGGCGACCGCGCCGCGGGTGATCGAGGGATTCACCAGGCGGATCCGCGATTACATGCAGCTCAGCGACTATTTCATCGGCAAGCCGGGGCCCGGCAGCATCAGCGAAGCGGTGCAGCAGGGGCTGCCGGTGCTCGTCGTGCGCAATTCCTGGACCATGCCGCAGGAGCGCTACAACACCGACTGGGTGTCCGCGCAGGGCGTGGGTATCGTGCTCAGATCTTTCAAGGATGTCGGTCGCGGCGTTGCCGCGTTGACCGAGGGATTGTCCGACTACCGTCGCAACATCGCGGCAATCCGAAACAACGCGGTATTCGAGATACCGGACATCCTGGGCCGGATCCTCGCCCGCGCGCAGCCGCGCGTGCCGCGGCGCGAGCGCGCGCCGTTCGACGCGGCCCGGCTGCACTGAGCCCGGCCCGGTCGCGCTTCGGCCGGCCGCGACGAAAAGTATCTGGATCGGCCGTTCTCGCCATTTATACTGCGGCGAGTCGCAACAACCGGACCGCCGATGATTTCATTGACGCACCTGCAGCGCCTCGAGGCCGAGAGCATCCACATCATGCGGGAGGTCGTCGCCGAAGCTGAAAAGCCGGTGATGCTCTATTCGATCGGCAAGGACAGTGCGGTCATGCTGCACCTGGCGCGGAAGGCGTTCCATCCGGCGCCGGCGCCGTTCCCGCTGCTGCACGTCGACACGACGTGGAAATTCCGGGAAATGTACGCCATGCGTGACCGCATCGCGCGCGAGTCGGGCATGGAACTGCTGGTTTACCGGAATTCCGAGGCTCTCGCGCTCGGCATCAACCCGTTCACCCACGGTGCCGCGGTGCACACGGACATGTGGAAGACGCAGGGCCTGAAGAACGCGCTCGACGAATACGGCTTCGATGCCGCCTTCGGCGGGGCCCGCCGCGACGAGGAGAAATCGCGCGCCAAGGAACGGGTGTTCTCGTTCCGGACGTCCCGGCATCACTGGGATCCGAAGAGCCAGCGGCCCGAATTGTGGAATCTCTACAATGCCCGCAAGCACAAGGGCGAGTCCGTCCGCGTATTCCCCCTGTCGAATTGGACCGAACTCGACGTCTGGCAGTACATCCAGGCCGAGAACGTGCCGATCGTTTCGCTGTACCTCGCCGCGGAGCGCCCGGTCGTCGAGCGCAACGGCACCCTGATCATGGTGGACGACGAACGCATGCCGCTCGAGCCCGGTGAACGGCCGGCGATGCGGCGGGTCCGCTTCCGCACGCTGGGCTGTTACCCGCTGACCGGCGCGGTCGAGAGTTCCGCGGACACGCTGCCGGCGATCATCCGCGAGATGATGCTGTCGCGCACTTCCGAGCGGCAGGGTCGCGTGATCGACCACGACGCCGCCGCCTCGATGGAAAAAAAGAAACAGGAAGGCTATTTCTGATGGATCGCATCAACGAAGCGGCGGAGCGCGAGGCCGCCGTGAGCCCCGACCGGGGCGCCGGCAAGGGTCTGTTGCGGTTCATCACCTGCGGCAGTGTCGACGACGGCAAGAGCTCCCTGATCGGGCGGCTGTTGTTCGAGTCGAAGGCGCTGTTCGACGACCAGCTGGCGGTGCTCGCCGACGAGTCGAAGCGGATCGGCACGACCGGCGGCGACCTGGATTTCGCGCTGCTGCTGGACGGCCTGGCGGCCGAGCGCGAACAGGGCATCACCATCGACGTCGCCTACCGGTTCTTCGCCACGGACTCGCGCAAATTCATCGTCGCGGACACTCCGGGGCACGAGCAGTACACCCGCAACATGGTCACGGGCGCGTCCACGGCCGACGCCGCCGTGATCCTGGTCGATGCGCGCAAGGGCGTGTTGACGCAGACGCGCCGCCACAGCTACCTCGTGTCGCTGCTTGGAATCCGGCACATCGCGGTCGCCGTGAACAAGATGGACCTCGTGGGCTACTCATCCGACAGGTTCCGCGAGATCCAGCGCGAATTCACCGTGTTCGCGGGCCGGATCGGTCTCGACGACGTGGTTTTCCTGCCGATTTCCGCGGTCAACGGCGACAACATCACGACCGCGAGTCCGAACACGCCGTGGTTCGCGGGGCCCACCTTGATCGATTATCTCGAGGCGGTCGAGGTCGACGATGACCGGATGCAGCGCGCGCCCCTGCGCCTGCCGATCCAATGGGTGAACCGGCCGAATCTGGATTTTCGCGGTTTCGCCGGCCAGCTGGCGAGCGGGGTCCTGAAGAGCGGCGACCGCATCCAGGTCAATCCCGCGGGCACGCAGAGCACCATCAGGCGCATCGTCACGGGTGACGGCGACCTTGGGGTGGCGGTGGCGGGCCAGTCGGTGACGGTGACGCTGGGCGGCGAAATCGACGTGAGCCGCGGCGACCT
>JBBISV010000113.1:3880-9302 GCA_037441085.1 Gammaproteobacteria bacterium
CGCGCCGCCGGCGGCCTCCGATCAGTTCGAGGCGACGGTCGTGTGGCTGGGCGATCAGCCGCTTTTGCCCGGTCGCTCGTATCTGATGAAGATCGGCGCCAAAACGGCCACGGCGTCGATCATGCCGCTGAAGTACAAGATCAACGTCAATACGCTCGAGCACCTGGCGGCGCCGCGCCTGGAGGCGAACGAGATCGGCGTCTGCGGGCTGGAGCTGGACCGCGTCGTGGCGTTTGACGCGTACGCCGAGAATCGCGCGACCGGCGCGTTCATCCTGATCGACCGGATCAGCAACAACACCGTCGGCGCCGGCATGCTGCGCTTCGCGCTGCGGCGCTCGCAGAACGTGCACTGGCAGTCCTTGGACGTGAACAAGGCCGCCCGCGCGAGGCTGCACGGCCACTCGCCCTGCGTGCTCTGGTTCACCGGCCTGTCGGGCGCCGGCAAATCGACGATCGCGAACCTGGTGGAAAAGCGTCTGCATGCGCGCGGCCTGCACACCTATCTGCTGGACGGCGACAACGTCCGCCACGGATTGAACCGGGACCTGGGATTCACCGATGCGGATCGCGTCGAGAACATCCGCCGCGTCGCCGAGGTCGCGAAACTGATGGTCGACGCCGGTTTGATCGTGTTGGTGTCGTTCATCTCGCCGTTCCGCAACGAGCGGCGCATGGCGCGTGCCTTGATGGGCGAGGGCGAGTTCCTCGAGGTGTACATCGACACGCCCCTCGCCGTGGCCGAGGGGCGCGACGTCAAGGGCCTGTATAAAAAGGCGCGGGGCGGTCAATTGAAGAACTTCACCGGAATCGATTCGCCGTACGAGGCGCCGGAGAATCCCGAGATCCGGATCGACACCACCGCGGTCGATGCGCCGGCGGCGGCGGCCGAAATCATCGAGGCGCTCGGCCGGCGCGGCATCGTCGCGGGAGCCTGACCGCGCGGCCCGAAGGTGGCGGCGATGAGGCGTGCTAAGCTTTCCGTCATCGGCCGCTTCCGCGGCCGGCGACGCCCGCGTGGCGGCGATTTCTAGGACGGATGGGCGCATCATGACCGATCGATTGACCCCCCTCTTGCGGGAGCGACCCTGGCTGCTCGCCGACGGCGCGACCGGCAGCAACTTGTTCGAGCGCGGCCTGACTTCGGGCGATGCGCCAGAACTGTGGAACCTCGAGCATCCGGACCGTATCCGGGATTTGCACCGCAGCTTCGTCGAAGCCGGCGCCGACATCATCCTGACCAACAGCTTTGGCGGCACGCGCCACCGCTTGAAATTGCACAAGGCCGAGGGGCGCGTCGCGGAAATCAACGAGGCGGCGGCAAGGCTCGCCCGCGCCGAAGCGGATCGCGCCGGCCGCGTGGTGCTGGTCGGCGGCAGCATGGGTCCGACCGGCGAGATCCTCGAGCCGCTCGGCCCTCTGACCGCAGCAGACGCCCAGGAGGCGTTCGCCGAGCAGGCCGCGGCGCTCGCCCGGGGCGGCGCCGACATCCTCTGGATCGAGACGATGTCGTCGGTCGAGGAGGCCGAGGCGGCGATTGCGGGCGCCGGACGCACCGGCTTGCCGGTGGTCACGACCTTGAGCTTCGACACCAACGGCCGCACGATGATGGGGATCACGCCGGCGGATCTCGCGGGCTTGTGCAGCCGGCATCATCTGGCCGCGTGCGGCAGCAATTGCGGCGTCGGCGCCGCGGAACTCGTGGCGTCGATCGTCAATCTGGCCGCCGCGGCGGATCCGGACGCCGTTCTGGTCGCCAAGGCGAACTGCGGGATCCCGCAGTTCGTCGACGGCGTGATCCGCTTCAACGGCACGCCCGAATTGATGGCCGACTATGCGCGACTCGCGCTCGACGCCGGCGCGAGGATCATCGGCGGCTGTTGCGGCACGACCCCGGAGCACCTGCGTTCGATGCGGCAGGCGTTGGAGCGGCACGAACGCGGGCCGAAGCCCGACTTGGCGACGATCGAGGCGCGTCTCGGCATGATTTCCAACGGGGCGACGGCGCAACTGCGCGGTGACCTGGATCGCAGCGCCGGGGCGGCGCCCGGCGCCGTGGGCCGGCGCACACAGAAACGCCGCACGGTGCGCTCCGAGGGCGGTTGATCGGGGGAGTGCGGGCGCTCGGCGGTTGGGTGTTGTGGCGCGGCAACGTCCTTGACATGGAGGCTGCGGCTTCCTACAATCGCCGGCCTTTGTCGCCGGGCACCTCGTTCCCGCGTCAGAACGTTTACCACTTCGAGCCACCCCGATGGGGTCGGTTCTAAAAGGCATTGGGGTCCTAAAAAGGTATTTATGGCGACGACGACTCAATTGATCCGCACCGGCCGCAACGAGCCGGCGTGGAAATCGAAAGTACCGGCACTTGCGGCGTCGCCGCAGAAGCGCGGCGTTTGCACCCGTGTGTACACGACGACCCCGAAAAAGCCGAACTCCGCGCTGCGCAAGGTCTGCCGCGTGCGATTGACCAACGGCTACGAGGTGTCGAGCTACATCGGCGGCGAGGGGCACAACCTCCAGGAGCACTCGGTCGTGCTGATCCGCGGCGGCCGCGTCAAGGATCTGCCCGGCGTCCGCTATCACACGGTACGCGGCGCGCTGGATTGCGCGGGCGTGACCGATCGGCGCCAGAGCCGGTCCAAATACGGCGCCAAGCGCCCCAAGAAATGAACGAGAGATAGAGAAGCTTTATGTCCCGCAGAGCAGCAGCACCGCATCGCACGATTCTTCCCGATCCGAAGTTCGGCAACGACATGTTGGCCAAATTCATCAACATGGTCATGGAGCGTGGCAAGAAGTCCGTCGCCGAAAAGATCGTCTACGGCGCCATCGACCGGATCGGCGACAAAACCGGCCGTGGCGGCGGTGAAGCGATCGCCGTGCTGCAACAGGCGCTGGACAATGTGAAGCCGGTGGTCGAGGTGAAGTCGCGGCGCGTCGGCGGCGCGACCTATCAGGTCCCGGTCGAAGTGCGCGCCAACCGGCGTCAGACCCTCGCGATGCGCTGGGTCATCGAAGCGGCAACCGATCGCAGCGAGAAGTCGATGTCCCAACGGCTCGCCGCGGAATTGATGGAGGCCGCCGAAAATCGCGGCGCCGCGGTCCGCAAGCGCGAGGACACCCATCGCATGGCCGAAGCGAACAAAGCGTTCGCGCATTACCGCTGGTGATTTGAGCGCCGGCGGGACACCGCCGAGTCCGCCCGCAGCGGCGCTTGAATTCTTAAGGAAACGACGTGGCACGTACGACGCCAATTGAGCGCTACCGGAATATCGGTATATCCGCGCACATCGACGCCGGAAAGACCACCGCGACCGAGCGCATCCTGTTCTACACGGGCGTTTCCCACAAGATCGGCGAGGTCCACGACGGCGCCGCCGTCATGGACTACATGGAGCAGGAACAGGAACGCGGGATCACGATCACCGCGGCGGCCACGACCTGCTTCTGGAAAGGCATGGACAAGAGCTTTCCAGAGCACCGCATCAACATCATCGACACGCCGGGTCACGTCGATTTCACGATCGAGGTGGAGCGCAGCCTGCGCGTGCTGGATTCGGCGATCGCCGTCTACTGCGCCGTGTCCGGCGTCCAGCCGCAATCGGAGACGGTTTGGCGCCAGATGAACAAGTACGGCGTTCCGCGAATCGCGTTCGTCAACAAGATGGACCGAGCCGGGGCCGATTTCCTGCGTTGCGTCGAGCAGATCAGGACCCGCCTGCGCGGCAACCCGGTTCCGATCCAGCTGCCGATCGGCGCCGAGGACCGATTCTGGGGTGTCGTCGACCTGGTCAAGATGAAGGCGATCTGGTGGGACGACGAGACGCAGGGGATGAAATTCGAGTACCGGGAGATTCCCGCCGACATGCGCGCCGTTTGTCAGGAATGGCGCGCGAAGATGGTCGAGGCGGCCGCCGAGGGCGACGAGGAACTGCTCAATAAATATCTCGAGACCGGCGACCTGGCCGACACCGAGATCAAGCGCGGCCTGCGCGCCCGGGCGTTGAAGAACGAAATCTGCCTCGTGACCTGCGGTTCTGCCTTCAAGAACAAGGGTGTCCAGGCCGTGCTCGACGCGGTCGTCGAATTCATGCCCTCGCCGGTGGAAGTACCGGCCGTCAGGGGCCAGAGCGAGCGCGGCGATCCGCTGACGCGCAAAGCCGACGACGGCGAAGCGTTCGCGGCGCTCGCGTTCAAGATCCTCAACGACCCGTTCGTCGGCAATTTGACGTTCTTCCGGGTCTATTCCGGCACGCTCAACAGCGGCGACCAGGTCTACGTGCCCAACAAGAACCGGCACGAGCGCATCGGCCGCCTGCTGCAAATGCACGCCAGCGAGCGTTCCGAGATCAAGGAAGTGCGCGCCGGAGACATCGCGGCCGCGGTGGGACTCAAGGACGTCACGACCGGCGACACCTTGTCCGATCCGGAAAGGGTCATCATCCTCGAGAAAATGGAGTTCCCGGAGCCCGTGATCTCGGTCGCGGTCGAGCCCCGGACCAAGGTCGACCAGGAGAAGATGGGTGTCGCGCTGCAGCGGCTGGCAAAGGAGGATCCCTCGTTCCGCGTGCACACCGACCAGGAATCCGGGCAGACGATCATCTCCGGCATGGGCGAACTGCACCTCGAAATCATCGTCGACCGCATGAAGCGCGAATTCAAGGTGGAGGCCAACGTCGGCAAGCCCCAGGTCGCCTATCGCGAGACGATCCGCGCGGCCGTCGAGTCGGAAGGAAAGTTCGTGCGCCAGTCCGGCGGGCGGGGCCAATACGGGCACGTCTGGCTCAAGCTCGAGCCCCTGGACGCCGGCAAGGGCTATGAATTCGTCAACGGCATCGTCGGCGGCGCCGTCCCGCGGGAATTCGTCCCGGCGGTCGACAAGGGCGTGCAAGAGGCGGTGCAGACCGGGGTGATCGCCGGTTATCCGATCGTCGACGTCAAGGTCACGCTGTTCGACGGCTCGTATCACGACGTCGATTCGAACGAAATGGCGTTCAAGATCGCCGCCTCGATGGGATTCAAGGAGGGCTTCCGCAAGGCGAAGCCGGTGCTCCTGGAACCCATCATGAAGGTCGAGGTGGTGACGCCGGAAGATTACTACGGCGACATCGTCGGCGACTTGAACCGCCGCCGCGGACAGATCATCGGCATGGAGGATTCGGCCTCCGGCAAGGTCGTCACCGCGGAGGTGCCGCTCGCCGAAATGTTTCAGTACTCGACGGCCATGCGCTCGATGAGCCAGGGCCGCGCGAACTACACGATGGAGTTCGCCAAGTACATGGAAGTGCCTAACAACGTCGCCGAAGCCGTCATGAAGAAGGCCTCGTAGGCCCGATCAGTCCAATCCTAAGGTAATTTTTCAATCCAAGAGGTGTGCCGTGTCGAAGGGGAAGTTTGAGCGAACGAAGCCGCACGTGAACGTG
>JBBISV010000114.1:0-9113 GCA_037441085.1 Gammaproteobacteria bacterium
GCACGCCGCCAGCGTTCAATCTGAGCCAGGATCAAACTCTTCAGTTAAATACACTCGACTGAAGCAAATAACGATCCCAAACTGAACTAACTGTCCTTGCGGACAACTGGTCGTTCGGTACTCGTCTCAATAGCACCAAAGGTGTTCATGACGCGAGTCCCCACACAAATTACCTGTTCGAATTTTTAAAGAGCGACCCGCGACGACAATGGTCCGGGGAAAGACTTTCAAGTATAGCCGAGATTCTGAGTCCGTCAATGCCCGAAAACTCTCGAACTCAGCCTTTCACTTGGAAGGGCGCGCAGTATATCCCCCCATCTGCGCCTGTCAACCGATTGTCATGAATCTTTGCGCGGTTGCGGAAAATCGCCGGCCGGGCCGTCTTATGCCCGCGGCGTGAGCCGCACGCGGGCGATCGCGCGCTTGCCGACTGCCAGCAGATAAGTGCCGCCGACGGCGAGCTCGTATTTGCGATCGGCCACCTTCTCCTGGTCGACGCGCACCGCGCCTTCGTCGATCTTGCGCGAGGCTTCGGACGTGCTGGCGGCAAGGCCCAGCTCCTTCAGCACCGTCACGAGCCGGACGCGCGGCTCGGCGATCGCGAGCACGCGCTCCTCGAGATCCTCCGGCACCGCGCCCCGCTGAAATCGCGCCGCGAAAGCCGTCTGCGCCTGCAGCGCGGCGGCCTCGCCGTGGAAGCGCGCGACGATCTCCCGCGCCAGCTCGATCTTCGCGTCGCGCGGATTCGCGCCGTGCTCGACCCGTTCACGCAGCGCGGCAAGCTCGGCCAGCGGCCGGAAACTCAAGCATTCGAAATAGCGCCACATCAGCACGTCGGATATCGACATCAGCTTGCCGAACATTTCCGCGGGGGCGTCGTGGATCGCGACGTAGTTGCCCAGCGACTTGGACATCTTCTGGACCCCGTCCAGGCCCTCGAGCAGCGGCATCGTGATCACGATTTGCGGCTCCTGGCCGTAGGCCTCCTGAAGCTGCCGGCCGACCAAGAGATTGAATTTCTGATCGGTGCCGCCGAGTTCGACGTCCGCGCGCAGCGCGACGGAGTCGTAGCCCTGGACCAGCGGATACAGGAATTCGTGCACCGCGATCGGCTGCCCCGCCTTGTAGCGCTTGTGGAAGTCGTCTCGCTCCAGCATGCGCGCCACCGTGTGCCTGGCCGCCAGCTCGATCAGCCCCGCGGCCGTCATCGCGCCCATCCATCGGGAGTTGAATTCGACGATCGTGCGTTCCGGATCGAGGATCTTGAATATTTGGTCGCGGTAGGTCCGCGCGTTGTCGGCGATTTCCGCCGGCGTGAGACGCGGACGCGTCGCGCTTTTGCCGGTCGGATCGCCGATCAAGCCGGTGAAGTCGCCGATCAGGAAAATGACGTCGTGGCCGTAGACTTGAAACTGCCGCAACTTGTTGATCAACACCGTGTGACCGAGGTGCAGATCGGGCGCGGTGGGATCGAATCCCGCCTTGACCCGTAGCGGCCGGCCGCGCTCGATTTTTCGGCGCAGATCCGCCGTCTGGATCACATCGACGGCGCCACGCGCCAATTCCGCCATTTGTTCGTCAATTGAGCTCAAGGGATTGCACTTCCTTCGTCTGCTGCGAGTAAACCCGACACGGCCGGCCGCGTCCCGGCCGCCGCACTTTACTGGGCGACGCGCCGGGCCGCCAGCGAGCCGAACACCCGGCCGCGCGTGCGTCCGGGCGATGGATTGACGCGATCTTCCCCTTGGCGGATCCTTGAGGCGCCCGAGCTCGCGACGGCGCATTGCAGCAGGTCTGTTATTTGAATCCTTTCCGGGGGCCGTTCATCCAAATCCGGGCTGCGCTCGCCAGGCTCGCCGCCGCGGTGGCGGTGTTGACCGCAGTTGCCGCGCTTGCGGGGCATGCCTTCGGCCTGCCCTTGCTCTATCGCTGGCTGCCGGGCTCCGCGCCGATGGCGGTCGCCACCGCGCTCGGCCAAACCCTGACCGGGATCGCGCTGTTGATGCTGGCGGATCCGGCGCCGCCGCGCCTGCGACGCCTGGCGTTGGTGTTTGCCGCGTTGGCCGCGGCCATCGGCGTCGGCATGCTCATCTCTGGGGTGACGCGCAGCGCGCCGTTGACCGCCCTCGCGCTGATCGCGGCCGGCCTCGCGCTGTTCGCGCTGTCGCATCCCCCGTGGCGCGCCGCGATCGCGCCGGCGGCCCTGGTGGTGCTCGGGATCGGGGCGACCTCGATCACCTGGAGACTCTTACGGCAGTGGTCGCCCGAACTCACGCCCCGGTTGTCGACCGTCTCGCTGCCGAATGCCGTGGCCTGCATATTGCTGGGCATCGCGATGATCGGCGTGCGTCGCACAGACGATGCATCCGAAGAGGCGACCGACGAGGGCGCCGGCGCGACCGTGGAAGTCAAAGTGCTCGGCGGATTCCTGCTCGCGATCGGCCTGCTGCTGTTCAGCGGCGCCTACACCTACCGTAGCAGCCTCGAATTCTCGCAGGCCATGCAATGGGTCGCCCACACCCAGGCGGTGCGCGCCGCACTGGATGGCTTGTCCGGCAGCTTGACCGAATCGGAACTCACGCAGCGCGACGCCGCGTTGACCGGCGACGGCGCCGAATGGCTCCGCGCCAAGGCGCTGGCCGCGGCTACGTGGCCGCGCCTGGCGACACTCGAGCGCCTGACCGCGGATGACGCGCCGCAGCAAGCGGAAATCCGGGCGCTGCGTCCGCTGTTGACCGCGTACACGCGCGATCTGAGCACCTCGCCGCCCCTTGGCGGCGAAGCCGCGACGACGGCCCACATCGGCGCGCAAACCCGGCGGCGCGATGTGGAGTTACGCCGTGTGCTCGCGGCAATCGAACTGCTGTCGGACCGGGAGAACCGCCTGCTGGTGCAGCGCGAGGCGGCCTCGATCCAGGTGCAGTACGGCATGTTGGTGTCGCTGCTGATCACGCTCGCGATCGCGTCGGGGATTTTCTGGCTGCTGTTTCGCAACGTGCGCCGCGAGATGCTGGCGCGCGCGCGCTCCACCGCGGCGCTGCGCGCGAGCGACAGTTTCAACCGCAGCATCATCGACAGTTCGCCGGACTGCATGATCGTGCTCGACCGCGATGCGCGCATCGAGCGGATCACGCTCCAGGGTTGCCGCTTGTTGGAGCTCGACGACCCGGCGCAGCTCACCGGCGGCGATTGGCTCGGGTTCTGGAGCGGCGCGGATCGCACCGCGGCGCGCCGCGCGATCGAAGCGGCGTTGTCGGGCGAGCCCGGGCGCTTTCAAGGCGACTACCCCACGTTCGGCGGCGCGCACAAGTGGTGGGATGTGATCGTGATGCCGGTTCGCGACGCCGGCGGCCGCGTCGAGCGGCTGATCGCCACCGCACGCGACATCAGCGAGAGCCGGCGCACCGAACAATCGATTCGACGCTTGAACATCGCCCTGCAGCAACAGGCGGCCGATCTGCAGGCGACCAATCAGGAACTGGAGAGTTTCAGCTACTCCGTGTCGCACGACCTGCGCGCGCCGCTCCGGGCGATCAGCGGATTCGCGCTGATGATCGAGGAGGAATCCGGAGGCGGTCTCGACGAAGAGGGCCGCCGCCGCCTCGACGTGATCCGCGCCAACAGCGCGCGCATGGGGGCGCTGATCGACGATTTGCTGGCGTTCTCGCGGATGGGCCGCCAGCCGCTGATCAAGATGGACATCGACATGAACGCCCTGGTGCGCGAGGTGTTCGACGCGGCGGTGGCCGAGGCCCAGGGCCCGGCGCCCCGGATCAGCATCGGCATGCTGCCGCCGGTGCGGGCGGACCGCGCGCTTCTACGCCAAGTCTGGGAGAATCTGGTCTCGAACGCGCTGAAATACGGCGCTCAGGCCGCGGTGCCGCGGATCGAGGTCGGCGGCCGGCGCGAGGGCGCGGAAATTGTGTACTCGATCCGCGACAACGGTGTCGGATTCAGCATGGAATATTATGAACAATTGTTCCGCGTGTTCCAGCGACTGCATCGTGCCGATGAGTTCGGCGGCACCGGCGTCGGACTCGCGATCGTGAACCGCATAGTCAGCCGTCACGGCGGTCGGGTGTGGGCCGAGGCCGAGGTCGGCGAGGGCGCCGAGTTTTTCTTTTCCCTGCCTTGCGGAGAGGTCCATGGATGATGTCGTAGCGGTCGAAATCCTGCTGGTCGAAGACAACGATGCCGACGCCGAAATGGCCCTGCGCGCGCTGCGCAAAGGCAACATCCACAATACGGTGCTGCGGGTGCGCGACGGCGTCGAGGCCCTGGAATTCATTTTCCGCACCGGCTCGTTCAGCGGCCGGGGCGGCGCCAATCCGCGGCTCATCCTGCTCGACCTCAAGATGCCGCGCATCGGCGGGATCGAGGTCCTGCGCCGCATCAAGGCCGATGAGACCGCGCGCAGCATCCCGGTCGTGATTTTCACGTCGTCGGCCGAAGAACAGGACCTCGGCGACGGCTACCGGCTCGGAGTCAACAGTTACCTCGTCAAACCGATGGATTTCCCCACTTTCAACGACGTGATCTGCCGGGCCGGATCGTACTGGGGAACCTACAACCGCGTACCGAACTGAGGCGCGGAGATGCCGGACAAGCTCAAGGTGCTGGTTCTCGAGGATCGCATAGAGGATGCCGAGCTCGTGCTGCGGTGCCTCCGCAAGGGCGGCCTCGATTGCGACACGCTCCGGGTGGAGACCGCCGTCGAGTTCACCGACGCCCTGGCGGGCTTTCGCCCCGATTTGATCCTCTCCGATTACACGCTGCCCGGCTTCGACGGCCGCGATGCGCTGCGCATCGCGCGCGAGCGGCGTCCCGACGCCCCCTATATCTTCGTCTCCGGCACGATCGGCGAGGAGCGCGCGATCGATGCGCTCCGGCAGGGTGCCACCGACTACGTGTTCAAGGACAACTTGAGCCGTCTGGTGCCCGCGATCCGGCGGGCGATGGACGAGGCGCGGGAGCGCGACTCGCGGCGCCAGGCACAGCGTGAGCTTGCGCGCAGCGAGCAGCGGTTCCGCTCGATCGCGGCCGCGGCGCAGGAATGGATCTGGGAGACCGACGCGGGCGGCGTGATCCGCTTCTGCAGCCCGGCGGTCGAGTCGATCCTGGGTCACGCGCCCGAGGATCTGATCGGCATGCGCTTTTTCGACCTCGTTGCGGGCGGCGCCGCCGATGCGCTCGCGGAGTCGTTGCGCGCCGAGGCAAACTCCGGCAGGACCTGGCGGGATCTCGAGATGCAGCTCGAGCACAAGGAGGGCGGCCTGCGCTGGCTCGACGTGAGCGCGATGCCGATCCTGGATCTCGATGGCGCGGTGGCGGGATTTCGCGGCCTGTCGCGCGACGTGACGGAGCGCCGCCGGCACGAGCGGCACATCGCGCGGCTGTGCCGGATACAAGCCGTACTGACCGGGATCAATTCGACCATCGTGCGCGTCCACGACCGCGAGGAACTGTTTCGCGAAGCCTGCCGGATCGCGGTGCAGGAGGGAGGGTTCAAGCTCGCGTGGATAGGTCAGGCGCGGCCGGGAACGTTCCGGCCCGATCCGCTCGTGTGGGAGGGCCACAACGAGGGGTATCTCGAGGCGGCGTCGCGCATCCTGGACGAGGCCGGCGACCAGATCGGCATGATCGGCCAGGCGCTCAAGTACAAGCGCACCATCGTCGCCAACGACATCGAGGCCAACGACCAGCTGCTGTTCCAAAAGATCGCGCTTGCGCACGGCTTTCGTTCGCAGATCGCGCTGCCGCTGTTGATCGGCAAGGAGGCGGCCGGCGTGCTGGTGTTGTACGCGGGCGAGGCCGGCTTCTTCGACCACGACGAATTGAAGCTGCTGCGCGATCTGGCCGGGGACATCTCGTTCGCGCTGGACTACATCGGCAAGGACGAACGCCTCGCGTACATCTCCTACTACGATCCGCCGACGGGGCTTGCGAACAGGCAGCTGTTCTTCGACCGGCTCGGCCGCGCGGTGCAGGCCGCGGGCAGCGCCCGCGACAGCTTCGCGTTGACGGTGCTCGAACTGCAGAAATTCAAGGAGATCAACGACACCCTGGGGCGCAGCGCCGCCGATCGCGTGCTCAAGGAGTTCGCCGAACGCTTGAAGCGCATATTCGATTCCTCCGCGACCATCGCGCGGATCGGCGGCGACCGCTTCGCGATCGTCGGCGGCCGTCCCGAAGGCACCGGGATCGCGCGCTGGATCGACGACCAGATCATCGCGTCGCTCGCCGAGCCGTTCCTGGTTGACGGCGTCGAATTGCGCACGACGTTCAAGGGCGGAATCGCGTTCTACCCGGACGACGCCGTCAGCGCCGAGGCGCTGTTCGCCAACGCCGAGGCGGCGCTGCGACGGGCGAAGAACTCCTCGGCCCGCCACTTGTTCTATTCGCCGGAAATGAACGCCCGGGCCGCCGAGCGGCTGCATCAGGAGAGCCGCCTGCGCAAGGCGGTGGACGAACGGCGCTTCGAGCTGCACTATCAGCCGAAGGTGGACCTCGCGACCCGCGAGATCCGCGGCCTGGAGGCGCTGCTGCGTTGGAACGACACGCCGGTCGTGTCGACGCTCGAATGCATCTCCCTGTTGGAGGAGACGGGCCTGATCGTCGACGTGGGCCGATGGGTCATCGAGCAGGCGGTCCGCGACAGCGAGGCCTGGCATGACCGCGGGCTCGTCGTTCCCCGCATCGCGGTGAACGTCTCCGACGTGCAGCTGCGCCAGATCGACTTCGTCAGCGGGGTGCGCGCCGCGCTCGGCCCGGAGGCCGGCCGCGTCGCGCAGATCGACCTGGAAATCACCGAATCCCTGTTCGCGGAGAACATGGCAGCCAACCTGAGCAAGCTGTCGCTGCTGCGCGCCGCCGGCATGCGCATCTATCTCGACGACTTCGGCACCGGGTACTCGGGCCTGAGCCAGATCGCGCAGCTTCCGTTGGATGCGCTGAAAATCGACCGCGCCTTCGTCGCCGGCATGGCGGGCGGCGGCGAGCACGCGGCGATCGTCGCGATGATCGTCAATCTCGCGCGGGCGCTCGGCATCGGCGTCGTCGCCGAGGGCGTCGAAACCGAGTCGCAGGCCGCGAGGCTGCTCGACCTCGGCTGCGACGAGGCACAGGGCTACCTGTTCGGTCGGGCCGTCCCGGCCGATGAAATCGCGGCGCGGCTGGCGCGGTCACCGCGCGCCGCGGGCGGCTGAGCGCACGCGATGGGCTTGTACCTCGGCCTGATCTCAGGCACCAGCATGGATGCGATCGACGCCGCGGTGGTCGATTTCGACGATGGGCCGCCGCGCGTGCTCGCCACCGGCGCCGGCGCGTTCGATCCCGGTCTCGCCGCGCGCCTGGGCGCGATGCTCGATGCGCGCGGCGCGGTACCGCTCGACGAGGTCGGACGCCTCGACGTCGAGATCGGAAGGGCGTTCGCGCAAGCCGCGCTCGGCGTGATTCAAGGCGCCGGAATCGCGCCGGAACGGATCGTCGCGATCGGCAGCCATGGACAAACCTTGCTGCATCGGGTCGACTCGCCGGTTCCGTTCACCTGGCAGATCGGCGACCCGAACGTGATCGGCGAGTTGACGGGCATCACCGTCGTCGCCGATTTCCGCCGCCGCGACGTCGCCGCCGGCGGCCAGGGCGCGCCGTTGGTGCCGGTGTTCCACGACGGCGTGTTCCGCAGCGGGGCGGAGGATCGCGCCATCGTCAATATCGGCGGCATCGCCAACATCACCGTGCTCACGCGCAGCGCCCCGCTGTCCGGATTCGACACCGGACCCGGCAACCGCCTGATGGACGCCTGGAACCTGCGGCATCGGCGGACCGCGTTCGATCGCGACGGACGGTTCGCGGACAGAGCCGATCCGGAAGGGCTATGCCGCGCAGCGTGGCTGCGCCCGGGCATCCTTGACCTGAACCGGCCGCACCGGTATTACATTGGCGGCTATGCCGACCTACGAATACGTTTGCTCGAAGTGCGGGCACGAGTTTGAATGCTTCCAGCCCATCGCCGACAAACCGCTCACGATCTGCCCCAAGGATCGCTGCGCCCACAAACGCTGGGGCCGGGGCAAGGTGAAGAAGCAGATCAGCGCCGGCGCCGGGCTCCTTTTCAAAGGCAGCGGCTTCTACATCACCGATTATCGCAGCGACAACTACAAGGCGGGAGCCAAA
This sequence comes from Gammaproteobacteria bacterium, assembly GCA_037441085.1. Classification (GTDB taxonomy): domain Bacteria; phylum Pseudomonadota; class Gammaproteobacteria; order Steroidobacterales; family Steroidobacteraceae; genus Bog-1198. Next base: position 8,176 of record JBBISV010000114.1, read on the forward strand.
AAGGATTCCGCCTCATCCGCCCCGCCCGCCGCCGAGAGCAAACCCGCCCCGGCCAAGAAAGAGAGCAAGCCTGATAAACCCGCCGCAAAAACCTGACCGCTCGCCGGCCCTCAACCGCGCATGAAGCTTGTCGCCTTCATCGCCTTGTTCCTCGCGGGACTCACCGCCACCCGCGCCCAGCTGCCCCCGGCGGCAAGCTCGACCGCCCGGAGCGCCTCCGGCCAGTTCACCGTCTTCGGCGCCCCCTCCGCCCTGCAGCCGCATCGATGGCTCGACCCCGCCTTCAACACCAACCTGATCCAGCTCCAGCCCCCCCTGCTCGTGGTGTCCTGCGACCGCATCCGCCAGAAGATTTGGGCCGCGCTCGACTGCGCGGCGCCTTGGCGCGGACGGATCTTCCTCCACCTGCACCCGGCTCAATCCGCCGACGAACGGATCACCCTCGTCAGCGAGCGGTCAAGCGGCGGCTGGGATTACCGCGTGCTCCTGCCGGACACGGTGCGAAAAGACCGGTTTCTGGACGCCATCGTGCGCGTCGTGCTGCTCGAAATCGCCAACCGCAACGCCGGCTCGCATCCGGCCGAACTCCCGCCCTGGCTTGGACCCGGGCTGACGGAGGAGCTGCGCGCGTCCGGCGATCTCGAAATCCTGCTGCCGCCCCCGCGCCAGAACAGAGGCAGCCTGCCCATCACCACTCAGATCGTTGACGAGCGGCGGCCCGATACCCTGGAGCACGCCCAGGAGGTGCTTCGCGCTCAACCGGCCCTCACCTTCGACCAGCTGAGCTGGCCGGTCCGGGGACAACTTTCGGATGACGGCGCCGAGCCCTATCGCTCCAGCGCCCACCTGTTCGTGACCTTGCTGCTCCGGAAGCCCGGCGGACCCGCGCGCCTCCGATCCCTGCTCGAGGAGTTGCCCCGCTTGCTTCAGGGCCTCGA
>JBBISV010000115.1:0-9098 GCA_037441085.1 Gammaproteobacteria bacterium
GGCCCTGGTGTTGTCCTCGGCGGGCTTCGATTTGATCGCGGAGATCAAGCTGCGCTCGCCCGCGGCCGGCGTGCTCGGGCTCGCGGGCGACGACTGGCTCGGGCGCGCGACCGCCTATGCGCGCGCCGGCGCCGCCGCGGTGTCGGTCCTCACCGAACCGTCGCGTTTCGACGGCTCGCTCGAGCACCTGGCGCGCGTCGCGGCCGCGCTCGCGCCGCAGGGCGTCCCGGCGATGCGCAAGGATTTTCTCGTCGATCCCTACCAGGTGCTCGAGGCGCGGGCGGAGGGCGCCGGCGGCGTGCTGCTGATCCTGCGGATGCTGTCGGCGGCGCAGACCGAGGAAATGCTGGACACCGCGTTCCGTCACGGGCTGTTCGTGCTGCTCGAGGCCTTCGACCGGGACGAACTGGAACAGGCCGGGCGGCTCGCGGGCCGGCATGCGGGTCGCGGCGTCGCCTTGGTGGGATTGAACTGCCGCGACCTGCAGACGCTCGAGGTCGTGCCGGGGCGCTTCGCCGAGCTCGCCGCGGCGCTGCCCGGTGCGGCGCCCGGCGTCGCCGAAAGCGGCGTCGCGGGTGTCGCCGACGCCGTGGCGCTGCGACGCCTGGGCTACCGGCTCGCGCTGGTCGGGTCGGCATTGATGGCCTGCGCGGACCCCGCCGGTTTGATAGGGGATGTCCTGAGCGCAGCCCGAAACTTGTCGACGCAAAACGGCTAGACTCGAAACCATGTGGATCAAGATTTGTGGGATAACGAGTGCCGACGCGGTCACGGCCGCGGTCGAGGCGCAGGTCGATGCGATCGGCTTCGTGTTCGCGCCGAGTCCGCGGCAGGTGACGCCCGGTCAGGCGGCGCAACTCGCCGCGCTCGCGCCGCCCGGAATCCTCCGGATCGCGGTATCGCAGCATCCGCTGCAGATGAAGGTCGACGAGATCTGCCGGATCCTGAAGCCCGATTATTTTCAGACCGACGTCGAGGATCTGCGGGAGCTGCGGATTGCGCCCCAGGTGAAACTGCTGCCGGTGGTCCGCTTCGGCCGCAAGACGCCGCATCCGTTGCCGGCGCGCATGCTGTTCGAGGGGCCGACCAGCGGCATCGGTGAAGTGGCCGATTGGGGCCGCGCGGCCGAGCTCGCGCGTCAGACCGAACTCATTCTCGCCGGCGGGCTGTCGCCGCAGAACGTGGCCGAGGCGATTCGCGCGGTCCGCCCCTTCGGGGTCGACGTCAGCAGCGGCGTCGAGGACGTTCCCGGCGTCAAGGATCCGCAGAAGATTTTTCAATTCGTCCGGGCGGTGCGCGAAGCCGCCGCGCGTCTGGAGCAGGACTCATGAACGCAGCGCAATTCCCCGATCAACGCGGCCGCTACGGCAAGTTCGGAGGCCGCTACGTTCCGGAGACCTTGGTCGCGGCGCTCGACCGGCTGCAGGCCGGCGTCGACCGGCACCTGCACAGCGCCGATTTTCAAGCCGAGTACCATCTCGAGCTCAAAACCTGGGTGGGGCGGCCGACGGCGCTCAGCTATGCGCACACCCTGAGCCGGCGCTGGGGCGCGCGCGTCTGGCTGAAGCGGGAGGATCTCGCCCACACCGGCGCGCACAAGATCAACAATGCGATCGGCCAGACGCTGCTCGCGAAGCGCCTCGGCGCCAGGCGCATCATCGCCGAGACCGGCGCCGGCCAGCATGGCGTCGCGAGCGCGGCCGCCGCCGCGCGTCTCGGACTGCCCTGTGTCGTCTACATGGGCGCGGTCGACGTAGAGCGTCAGGCGCCGAACGTCGGCCGCATGAAGTTGATGGGCGCGACGGTCGTTCCGGTGACGGGCGGTGACGCCACGCTGCGCGCCGCGATCGACGAGGCCCTGCGGGACTGGGTGTCGGACCCGCAGGGCACCTATTACTCGCTCGGCTCCGCGGTCGGCCCGCATCCGTATCCGTATCTGGTGCGCGAACTGCAGGCGGTGATCGGCCGGGAGGCGCGAGCGCAGATGCTGGAACAGGCGGGGGCCCTGCCGGATGTCGCGGTCGCCTGCGTCGGCGGCGGCTCCAACGCAATCGGCCTGTTCCATCCGTTCCTCGAAGACGCCGGCGTGCGGCTGCTCGGCATCGAGGCCGGCGGCCGCGGATCGGGGCTGGGTGACAACGCGGCATCTCTGACCTTCGGCACGCCGGGCGTGCTCCAGGGCAGCTACACCCTGATCCTGCAGGACGCCGACGGTCAGGTGCGGGAGACCCATTCGGTGTCGGCGGGCCTCGATTATTCCGGCGTCGGTCCGGAGCACGCGCACCTGATGTCGAGCGGCCGCGTCGTGTACGAAGCGGCGACCGACGAGGAGGCGCTGTCGGCGCTGACCGAGTGCGCCGAATGCGAGGGAATTCTGCCCGCCATCGAAACGGCCCATGCGTTCGCCGGCGCGCGACGCTACGCCGCCGCCCATCCCGGCGCGAGCATATTGATCGGCTGTTCCGGTCGCGGCGACAAGGACATGCCCATTTTGCAGCGCACTATCCTGAAGGACGCGGTTTGATCATGATCCCCAGAGAGACCATCTCGACCGCGATCCGCGCGGCGAAGCAACAGGGGCGGCCGGCGGTGGTCGGTTTCCTCACGGCCGGCTTTCCGCGACGCGCCGGATTCCGCGCCAATCTCGCCGCCATCGCCGCGGCCTGCGATGTCGTCGAAATCGGCGTGCCGTTCACCGATCCGATGGCGGACGGCACGACCATCCAGCGCGCGAGTTTCGCGGCGCTCGCCGACGGCGTCACGCTGCCCTGGATTCTGGGGGAAGTGCGCGCCGTCGCCGCGGCCGGCACGGCGCCGATCCTGTTGATGAGCTATTTGAACCCGCTGCTTGCATATGGGCTCGAGCGGCTGCCGCAGGATGCGGCGGCCGCGGGCGTCGCGGGATTCATCGTTCCGGATCTTCCCTTCGAGGAGAGCGCGGAGCTTGCCGCGGCGCTGGATCGCACCGGGATCGCGCTGGTGCAGATGGTGACCCCGGTGACGCCGCCTGAGCGCCTCGCGATGCTGTGCGCGGCGGCGCAGGGCTTCGTCTATGCGGTGACGATGACGGGCACGACCGGCAAGTCGGCCGCGGTGCCGGCGGACGTGCTCGACTACATGGACCGGGTCAAGCGTGCCGCGACGGTGCCGGTGTGCGCGGGCTTCGGGATCCGCTCGCGCGAGCAGGTGGCGCTCTTCGGCGCGCACGTCGATGGCGTCGTCGTCGGCTCGGCGCTGGTCGAGGCGCTCGAGCGGGGCGACGATGCGGCCGCGTTCATCGCCTCGCTCAGATGAGCGGCATCGGCGGGCGATGAAACGGGTGTATCGCGCGGCGACGCTTCTCGAGGTTGCCCACGCCCGCAACCTGCTGCTCGCCGCCGGCATCGATTGCGAGATCCGCAATCAGTTCCTCGCCGGCGCGGTTGGGGAGCTGCCGGCGCTCGAAACCTGGCCGCAGGTGTATGTCGAGGACGGCGATGTAGTGCGCGCGCTGCGGACCCTGGCGCAGTCGCGGCAACCGCCGACCGGGGCAGCCTGGGTCTGCGCGGGGTGCGGCGAGGAGCTCGAAGCGCAGTTCACGCACTGCTGGCGCTGCGGCCTGGAGGCCGGCCCGCGCCAAACCTGAGCGCGCCGCTCAGCGCGGGCGGATCCAGCGCGAGCGCAGGAACAGCGCGGCCGCGGCGCCCATCTGCGCACCGCCGATCCACGCGGGATGGGCGCGCAGAGCGAGCCAGATCAATCCCCCGAGCCACAAGATGCCGGCGGCGTGCATCGCGCCGCGGGACGCCTGGTCGGCCTGCATCGCGGCGCGCAGTTCGGCGAGCTCGGTGCTCACTACCCGCCACTTGAATTCGCCGTCGGCGGCCGCCCGCACGCCGGCCTTGACGATCTTCGGGACCTGTTTCATGACTTCGATGGCATCCGGCAGCTGCGCGCGGACGCCGCGCAGCAGCGCCCGCGGGCTCGCCCGATCGCGCATCCACTCGCGCAGCACCGGCTGCGCGGTCTTCCACAGGTCGAGTTCCGGGTAGAGCTGCCGCCCGAGGCCCTCGATGTTCAACAGCGTCTTTTGCAGCAGGATCAGCTGCGGCTGGATCGTCATGTCGAAACGGCGGGCCGTCTCGAACAGGCGCAGCAGCACCTGCGCGAATGATATGTCCTTCAGCGGCTTGTTGAAGATCGGTTCGCAGACGGTGCGCACCGCCGACTCGAGTTCGTCCACGCGCGTTCCGCTCGGGACCCAGCCCGATTCGACGTGCAGCGCGGCGACGCGCGCGTAGTCGCGGTCGAAGAACGCCATGAAATTCTCGGCCAGGTAATGCTGATCCCGCGCCTCGAGCGTGCCGACGATGCCGAAATCGACGGCGGCGTAGCGCGGATTCTCCGGGTCGTCCGTCTGCACGAAGATGTTCCCCGGGTGCATGTCCGCGTGGAAGAAGTTGTGGCGGAACACCTGGGTGAAGAAGATCTCGACGCCGTTCTCGGCGAGCCTGGGGATGTTCGTGCCGCGCGCCTTCAGTTCGTCGATGCGGTTGACGATGATTCCGTGGATCCGCTCCATCACCATGATGTTGGAGCGGCAAAAATCCCAATGGACCTCCGGCACGTAGAGCAGGCGCGAGCCCGCAAAATTCCGCTTCAGCTGCGATGCGTTGCCGGCCTCGCGCATCAGGTCCAGTTCATCGACGATCGTCTTGCGGTATTCGGCGACCACCTCGCGCGGCCGCAGACGGCGCGCCTCCTCCCAGTATTTGTCGGCGAGGGCCGCGAGAGCCTCGAGCACCTCGAGGTCGCGCTCGATGATTTCGCGCATGCCGGGGCGCAGGATCTTGACGACGACGTCGGCGCCGTCCTTGAGCTTCGCGGTGTGCACCTGCGCGATCGACGCGGCCGCCAGCGGCGTGCGGTCGAATTCGGTGAACACCTCGGCGAGCGGCCGGCCGTACGTGGACTCGATGATCGCGACGGCGACGGCGCTGTCGAACGGCGGGACCCGGTCCTGAAGCAGCGCCAGCTCATCGGCGATGTCGACCGGCAGGAGGTCCCGGCGGGTGGACAATGCCTGGCCGAATTTCACGAATATCGGGCCGAGCTCCTCGAGGGCGAGGCGCAGGCGCTCGCCGCGGGTCCTGCCCGCGCTGCGCTGGAACCACGTCCACGGCGACAGAAAGAACAGGAACCGGAAGGGCCGATACAGGTGCGTCGCGCGCACGAAATCGTCGAGGCCGTGCCGCACCAGCGCGCGCTGGATCTCGAGGAGCCTGCCGGCGACGCGCACCCGGATCATCCGCGGCCACCGCCGGGGACGCGCCGCGGGCCGCGCGCGAGCCGCTCGAGCCGCGCCTGTGCGCGGTCGACCGCCTCGCGCAGATCGTCCACGCCGCGCACGAACTCCTCGACTTCCATCCGTCCGGCGACGTCGCGGCTCTCCTCCTGCAGGTATTCCGCGACATTCAGGCCGAAGGTCCGGGCGGCGTCGCGCATCCAGGACCAGGCGCGGCGGCCGGCCAGGCCCAGCCGATGCGCGGCCGCGTCGCCGATGATCCGCGACGCCTCCTCCTCGAGGTCGGGGCGCGACAGCTGCAGCAATTCGCGGTACGAGGCGGCGACTTCGGCGTCGCCGCGAACCTGCAGGGAGCCCCGTCCCAGCGGGCGCGCCCGGTCCGCGGTGAGCATCCGCAGCAGCGCTCCGGGAGGACCGGAAATCACCGCGTCGGCGCCGCCGTCATCGGCCGACGCAAGGGTCAGGCGGCCGCCGGCGCACACGGCGCGCAGCCGCGCGACGCCCTCGAGGTCGACCTGCAGCGATTTGCCGTCGAGCCGCCGGGCGAGCGACGTGGCGCGCGCCTGGGAGCCGATGTTGCGATTCAGAACGCCTTCGACGGCGGCGAGCCACGCGGGAGTTGCGGGCATGTCAGATCTTGAAGCCCCGGTGCAGCGCCACGATGCCGCCCGTCAAATTGTGGTAACGGGCGTGGGCGAACCCGGCCGAGCGCAGCATCCCGAGCAGCGTCTCCTGATCAGGGTGCATGCGGATCGATTCCGCGAGATACCGGTAACTCGCGGCGTCGCGCGCGACGACGGCGCCGAGCGCCGGCAGCACGCCGAAGGAATAGGCGTCGTAGATCCGGCCGAGACCGGGCAGCGTGGGCTTCGAGAACTCGAGGACCAGGAGCTGTCCGCCCGGCTTCAGCACCCGGTGCATCGAGGCGAGCGCGGCCGGTTTGTCGGTCACGTTGCGAAGCCCGAAGCCGATGGTCACGCAGTCGAAGGAGTCGTCGGCGAACGGCAGGCGTTCGGCGTCGGCGACGAGGCAGTCGACGTTGCCCGCGATTCCCCAGTCGAGCAGCCGGTCGCGGCCGCGTTCGAGCATGGCCGGGTTGACGTCCGACAGCACGACCCGGCCGGTCTTGCCGACCTGGCGCGCGAGCCCGATCGCCAGGTCCCCGGTGCCGCCGGCGACGTCGAGCGCGCTCTGGCCCGGGCGCAGGCCCGCAATCGTCAGGGCGAACTGCTTCCACAGCCGGTGCGCGCCGAACGACATCAAATCATTCATCACGTCGTATTTGCCGGCGACGCTCTCGAACACCGAACGTACCCGCCGCGACTTCTCCGACCAATCGACGGTCTCGTAGCCGAAATCGACGGTGCGGTTGGATTCGTTCATGGCGATCACCGGTGCGGGAAAGACGACATTGTAGCCGTTTCCGCGGCGCGCTTTACGCCGGCCGCGGGTGACCGGCCGCGGCGCAGCGCGCCAGGTAGCGCGCCCAGTTCGACGCCCGGTTGCGCCCAAGCTCATGCAGCAGGGTCCAGCTGTAAAGGCCGGTGTCGTGCCCGTCATCGAAGCGCAACCGCAGCGCATAGTGGCCGATGGGCTCGACGCCGTGGATGCCGACGTTCTCCTTGCCGGTCACGAGCGCCCCCTCGCCGCCGCCGTGCCCCTTGACCTCGGCGGAGGGGGAGAACACCCGCAGATATTCGAACGGCAGCTCGAAGCGGCTGCCGTCATCGAAGCCGACCTCGAGAATGCGCGATGCGGTGCGCAGCTTGATCTCCGTCGGCCGCGGCGGCGCGTCGCTCACAGGATGTATCTCGACAGGTCTTCGTTCTGGGCGAGCGCGCCCAGGTTCGCCTCGACGTAGGCCCGGTCCACCAGCAGCCGCGTGCCGGCGCGGTCGGCGGCCTCGAATGACACCGTCTCGAGCAGCCGCTCCATCACGGTATGCAGGCGCCGCGCGCCGATGTTCTCGGTGCGTTGGTTGACGTCGAACGCGACCTCCGCGAGCCGCCGCACGCCGGGCGCGTCGAATTCCAGGGTCACGCCTTCGGTGGCGAGCAGCGCGGTGTACTGCCGGCACAGGGAGGCGTCCGGTTCGGTCAGGATGCGCACGAAATCATCGACCGCGAGCGGCTGCAGTTCGACGCGGATCGGCAGCCTGCCCTGGAGTTCGGGGATCAGGTCGGAGGGCTTGGACATGTGGAACGCGCCGGATGCGATGAACAGAACGTGGTCGGTCTTGACCGCGCCGTATTTCGTGTTCACGGTGCAGCCCTCGACCAGCGGCAGCAGGTCGCGCTGAACCCCCTCGCGCGAGACATCCGCGCCGGCCGCCTCCTGACGGCGCGCGATCTTGTCGATTTCGTCGATGAAGACGATGCCGTTTTGTTCGGCGTTCTCCACCGCCCGGGCGCGCAGCTCCTCCTCGTTGATCATCTTCCCCGCTTCGTCGTCGGTCAGGATGCGCAGCGCCTCCTCGATCTTGAGCTTGCGCCGGCGCGTGCGGCCGCCGCCGAGATTTTGGAACATGCCCTGCAGCTGCTGCGTCATTTCCTCCATGCCGGGCGGCGCGAGGATCTCGGCGCTGACCGGGGCGCCGCGCAGCTCGACCTCGATCTCGCGGTCGTCCAGCGCGTGTTCGCGCAGCATCTTGCGCAGGCGTTGGCGGGTCTCGTGATCGCCCGCCGCCCGGTCCGGTTCGCCGTCGCCGCGCGAACCCGGCAGCAGCGCATCGAGCACCCGCTCCTCCGCCGCGTCCGCGGCGCGGTGACGCACCTTCGCGATCTCCTCCTCGCGCGTCATCTTCACGGAGATGTCGACCAGGTCGCGGACGATCGAATCCACCTCGCGTCCGACGTAGCCGACCTCGGTGAACTTGGTGGCCTCGACCTTGATGAACGGCGCGCGCGCCAGCCGCGCCAGCCGCCGCGCGATTTCGGTCTTGCCGACGCCGGTCGGGCCGATCATCAAGATGTTCTTCGGCGTGATCTCGGCCCGCAGCGCGGCAGGCACCTGGCCGCGCCGCCATCGATTGCGCAGCGCGATCGCGACCGCCCGCTTGGCTTCCTTCTGGCCGACGATGTGCCGGTCGAGTTCCTCGACGATCTCACGCGGGGTCATCTGCGACATCGGCGTCAGAGTTCCTCGATGGTCAGATGGTGGTTGGTGTAGATGCAGATGTCCGCGGCGATGCCGAGCGCGCGCTCGACGATTTCGCGCGGCGGCAGCTGCGTCGCCTGCAACAGCGCCAGCGCCGCGGCCTGGGCGTAGCTGCCGCCCGAACCGATCGCCATCAGGTCGTGCTCCGGTTCGATGACGTCACCGGTGCCGGAAATCACGTACGAGCGCTCCGCATCCGCGACGCACAGCAAGGCCTCGAGGCGCCGCAGTCCGCGGTCGCTGCGCCAGTCCTTGGCCAGTTCGATCGCCGCGCGCGTCAGGTTGCCGTATTTCTCGAGTTTCCCCTCGAACAGCTCGAACAGGGTGAACGCATCGGCGGTGCCGCCGGCGAATCCGGCGAGCACCTTGTCGCCGTACAGCCGGCGCACCTTGCGGGCGTTGTTCTTGACGACGGTCTGGCCGAGGGTCACCTGGCCGTCGCCGCCGATGACGACGCGGCCGTCACGGCGCACGGCGAGAATCGTCGTGCCCAGCATGCGGCCTTCATGATGCCGGAATGGATCGTCGAATTTCATTTGAACGGCGCAGGATGGGGACGAGCCGGCCGTTTTCAAGACCGGACGCGGCGACGGGCGCGCGGATGCGCCGATTCGTAGACGCTCGCGAGGCGCTGGAAGTCGAGGTGCGTGTAGATCTG
>JBBISV010000116.1:0-9083 GCA_037441085.1 Gammaproteobacteria bacterium
TTGATCTCGTGGGCGATCCCGGAGGCCAGGCGCCCGACCGATTCCAGCTTCTGCGACAATTGCAGTTCGGAGAGGATCCTCTCGCGCTCCTTCAATTCCGCCACCAGCTGGTCCTGCAGTTCCTGCTGCCGGCGGGCGGACTCGCGCTTGGCGGTGATGTCGGCCCCGGTCGCGATGGAGCGGATCAGCCGTCCCGCGGCGTCGAATATCGGAACGACGGTGATGCCGCGCCAGAACGTGGAGCCGTCGGGTCTCTTGACTTCGGACTCGTACGCGATCTTCCGCCCGGCGGACAGCGTCGCATGGTCCTTTTGGAAATCGAGTTTCACCGACACGTTGTGCTGGGAAATCACGCCGAGTGGCCGGCCGATCAGCGCCTCGCGGGGAAGGCCGCACATGTCGGCCGCCACCTGGTTGCAATAGACGATGGTGGGCTCGGGCGTGGTGCGGTCGGCGATCACGTACGTGGTCTGTATTCCATCCAGGGCGAGGTCGCGCAACGCCAGCTGTTCGCGCAGCCGGGCGTTCTCGGCATGCAGCGAGGACAAAAGCGCCGGTTCGGGGGGCATGGGCGGAACTCACTCCTCGTGGCAATCCGATACGAGGGTGTCGACCGGGAGGGGTGATTCTGAAGGCAGTAAGCGTCGTGAAGGCAGGATGCGCCGGCCGGCCCTGCCCCGGGGCGGAAAATCCGGGTCAGGGGCGTGGATGGCCGTCGAGCAGCCGCCGCGCCTCGAGACCGGCCTGGACCCGGTTGGTCACGCCGAGTTTGCGGAAGATCGCCGAAACATGCGCTTTGACGGTGATCTCGCTGATCTCGAGCGTGCGCGCGATGTGCTTGTTGGACAGCCCGGTCGCCAACAGCTCCAGGACCCGGCGCTGCCGCAGCGTGAGTTCGTCGCGCTCCGGTGCGGCCTCGGTCTGGCGCATGGCGGCGAGCACGCCAGCCGGCATGTACGTGCCCCCGGCGAGAATCACGCGCAGCGCATTGATGAGAACCTGTCCGGACGCCGACTTCGGAACGAAGGCATTCGCGCCCCCCATGAGCACGTCCTGCATGATCTTCGGATCGTCGACGGCGGAGACGACCACGATGGGTGTGGACGGCGTGAGGCGGCGCAGGGCCTCCAGGCAGGACATGCCCTGCGCCCCCGGGAGATTCAGATCGAGCAGCACCAGGTCGAAGACGCGCTGCGCGGCGACGGCCGCGAGCACCTCCTGCTGCGAGTTCGCCTCGCTGATCTCGGCGCCCGGGCAGGCCTGCGGCACGATGGCCCGCAGCGCGTCGCAATACAGCGGATGGTCGTCCGCAATCAGCACGTGCGGCGGCGCGGGAGTGTGCTTCGCGCCAGGGTGTTCGTCGTCTGATACCAAAGTATTAGTCCGTCTGCTGCTTACGACTTATACCCCAGAAGGCGGTGCGCCGCGATACTCAGGGGAATTAATCCCGTCCGCCCCAGGAGTCCGCAATGAACAGCGCCGTTGCACCGCAATCCCCGGCACCGTCGATGGTCAACGAGCTCGACGCGATACTGCCGGCGAATGCCGAGTTTCTCGCCAAGCCCCGCGGGCTCCTGATCGACGGCGCCTGGGTGCCCGCCGCCGGCGGCAGGACCTTCGAGGTCCGCGATCCGTCGAGCGACCGGATCATCGCGCATTGCGCGCTCGGCGACGCATCGGACATCGACAAGGCGGTCGGCGCCGCCCGCCGCGCCTTCGAGGAAGGGGATTGGGCGCGGATGAAGCCGGTGGACCGGGAGCGGGTGCTGCATCGCCTGGCCGATCTCATCGAACGGCACGCCGACGAGCTGGCCGAACTCGAGGCCATCGACAACGGCAAATCGGTGGTGATCGCGCGGCACGTCGACATCAAGCATGCGCTCGAGGTGTGGCGCTACATGGCGGGCTGGCCGACCAAACTGGAGGGCAAAACCCTGCCCATCTCCGGGTCGCTGGTGCCCGGCCAGGAATATGCGGCCTTTTCCACGCGCGAACCCATCGGCGTGGTCGGCGCCGTGATCGCGTGGAATTTTCCCTTCCTGCTCGCGACCTGGAAATGCGCGCCCGCGCTGGCCGCGGGCTGCACCGTGGTGCTGAAACCCGCGGAGGAGACCCCGCTGACGGCGCTGCGCCTCGGGGAACTCGCGCTCGAGGCGGGGCTGCCCAAGGGAGTGCTCAACGTCGTCACCGGCATGGGGCCGACCGCCGGCGCGGCGCTGACCTCGCACCCGGACGTCGACAAGATCACCTTCACGGGCTCGACCGAGGTGGGGCGCCTGATCGTCCAGGCCGCCGCGGGCAACATGAAGAAGGTCACCGTGGAGCTGGGCGGCAAGTCGCCCGTGATCGTGCTGCAGGACGCCGACGTGGAGGCGGCCATCGCCGGTGCGGCCAGCGCGATCTTCTTCAACCATGGGCAGGTGTGCTGTGCGGGCTCCCGCCTGTATGTCGCCCGGCAGCATTTCGACCGCGTCGTCGGCGGCATCGCCGACCTGGCGAAGGGCATGAAGCTCGGGCCGGCGCTCGATCCGACGGCGCAGATCGGCCCGCTCGTCTCCGCGGTGCAGCGCGACCGCGTCACGCGCTACCTGAAGGACGGCGCCGCCGCGGGCGCGCATGCCGCCGCGGGAGGCCGTGCCCTGCCGACCCCCGGCTATTACGTGGAGCCGACCGTGTTCGTCGATGTCAATCCGCAGATGTCCGTAGTGCGTGAGGAGATCTTCGGACCCGTGGTGGTCGCGCAGCCGTTCGATGATGCGGCCGACATCGCCCGCATCGCGAACGACACCGTCTATGGGCTCGCGGCCAGCATCTGGGGGCGCGACGTGGGCCGGATATTTCGCCTGGCGCCGAAACTCAAGGCAGGCACGGTCTGGGTGAACTGTCACAATGTGCTCGATGCGACCATGCCGTTCGGCGGCTTCAAGCAATCCGGGTGGGGACGTGAACTTGGCGGCGAAGCGGTGTACGCGTATCTGGAGAGCAAGTCCGTGTGTTTGAACATCACGGCCTGAAGCGGCGCGCCGGCGGGCCCTGCGGCCGCGACCGGGCGATCGACCGATCAATCAAGATGGGGAAGGGGAATTCAAATTGCACGACAACAACGCACCGATCGTCAACACCGCGCGGCATTTCAACCGCGCACGGCCGGCCGCTCTGCTGACCGCCGCGCTCGGCGCGCTGCTCGGGGCCGCCGCGCAGGCGCAGGTCCCCGCCGCTGACCCGGATGCCATCCAGGAAATCGTCGTCACGGCGGAGAAGCGCTCCGAGAGTCTGCAGACCGTGCCCGTGTCGGTCACCGCGCTCACGAGCGCGCAGCTCGCGCAGGTGAAGCTCGACACGCCGTCGGATCTCGTCACGCAGGTGCCGAACCTGCAGGTCAACGGCATCGTCGGCGAGGGTTCGCCGCTGTTCTCGCTGCGCGGCGTGTCGATGTTCGACTACAGCCTCAACCAGTCGAGCCCCGTGGCGAGCTACATCGACGAGGTCTACAAGGGCAATTTCGTGCTTTTCGGCGTGGAAATGTACGATCTGGAGCGCATCGAGGTGCTGCGCGGGCCGCAGGGCACCCTCTACGGCAAGAACACCACCGGCGGCGCCATCAATTTCATCACCCACAAGCCGGGGTTCGACACCGAGGCGGACATCAAGGTGGGTCTCGGCAACTACGACCGCAAGGAAGTCGAGGGTGATCTTCAGACCGCGCTCGTTCCCGAGCGCGTCGCGATGCGCTTCGCATTCACCTACACGAAGGTCAACGGCTACATCCAGAACGTGCTGCCCGGCCATCCCGACCTCGAGGGGGTCGACCAATACGGAGCGCGCCTCTCGCTGCTGTTCAAGGCCACCGACGACCTCGATCTCACGCTGCGCCTGTCGAAGAGCATGCAGGATCCGCAGAACTACGCGATCATCGACGGGCGGATCCCGGCCCCGAATCCGGCCGCCGGCGCCGCGGCGCCCGGGGGCGTCGGCTTCACCGGCTACTTCCGCACCGTCGATGGCACCTACACCGGGGCGCCGCTCACGAATTACCAGATCGCGCAGAACTACACGCCGCGGCGCCGCCAGGACAACGACGCGGTCGAGCTGACCGCCGATTGGACGGTGTCTCCCGTGAACAAGCTGACCTCCATCACGTCCTGGGACGAGGGCAAGCTGTTCAATCCGGAGGGCACCGACGGCTCGCCGCTCGGCATCTGGAAGATTCCGTACATCGGCGACACGCGCCAGGTCACCGAGGATCTGCGCCTCACGTCGACGGGCGATGCGCCGCTGCGCTACATCGTCGGCGCCTACTACCAGCACCAGGTCGTGTTCAATTCAACCGAGAACCAGATCTTCACCGATCCGTCGTTCAACACCTTCCACGATTATCGCGACTGCGCCGCCAGCTCGTTCGGTGCGGGGGGCGGCTACAACATCGGCTCCAACATCAACCTGGGATGCGACTATTTCAACTCGTTCGACCAGATCCTGAACAGTTGGGCCGCGTACACGGACGACAGCTACAAGGTGTCGGATCTCATCACCCTGCGGGCGGGCCTGCGCTACAACCACGACAACGGCGCACAGAAGAATGCGCTGGACCAGCTTCGCGGCAGCGATCAGGTGCCCATCGCGAATCTGGGCTTCTTCAGTCCGCAGGCGAACGGCACGGTCGGGCCGACCCTCCTCCTGCCGGGGTCGCCGAACTACTCGACGCTCATCAATCAGACGCGCGGCCAGGATTACCACAACGTCGCCACCACGGGCCGGCTGGGCGTCGACTTCAACGTGACGGCGGATGCCCTGCTGTATCTGAACTTCAGCCGCGGGTATCGGTCGGCGGCCTTCAATTCCCAGTTCCTGTTCACTCCCAGCGATCTGACGACGGTCAAGCCCGAGGTGCTGGACTCGTATGAAGGCGGCTTCAAGACCGCGTGGCTCGACCATCGCCTGCAGATCGACGGGGCGGTGTTCCACTACCAGTACAAGGACCAGCAGATCATCAACGTGTATCCGACCGGGCAGCAGCCGCTCATCAATCTCGGCCGGTCGAAGATCGACGGCGGCGAGATCGAGATCGTCGCCCGCCCGGTGCGGCCGTTGACGCTGCGCGCCAGCGCCGGTTTCCTGCGCACGGACGTGCAGAACGGAACCCTGGCGACCGGCTCCATCGACGGCCAGGAACTGCCGTACGCGCCGCACGTGTCCGGCACGGTGGCGGCGGATTGGGAGGTCACGCAGCTCGCCTGGGCGAGGATCAATTTGCACGTGGACACGAATTACAATACGAAGCAGTATCTGGCACTGCCCAACGAGAATGCGATTTCGCAGGGCGGCTATGCGCTGTTGAACGGGCGTCTGAGCCTGATCTCGGCCGATGCGAAATGGGAGTTGGGCATGTGGGGACGCAACATCGCCAATCGGTTCTACCTGACGAACGCGGTGGACGTGCAGGGTTTCGGCTTCGACTACCGGCACATCGGCACGCCGCGGATGTACGGCGTCGATGCGCAGTACCATTTCTAGCCGGCAGGATGCGGTACGTCCATGCACTGCGCTAGCGAACCGCCGGCGACGAGCTTCGTGTCGGGCACCAGCGATCGGCCGCTCGTGTATCGGACCGTCGACGGCGTACTCCGGGCGGCGGCGGCGGCGGTACCCGATGGCGAGGCGTTGGCGGTGCCGTATCAGGGGCTGCGATTCACCTATGCGCAGTTCGATCGCGAGGTCGAACTCGTCGCCCGGGGCATGCTTGCCTGCGGACTCGTGCCCGGCGACCGCATCGCCCTCTGGGCGCCGAACTGCGCCGAATGGCTGTTGACGATGTTCGGGGCGGCGCGGGCCGGGCTGGTCCTGGTCAACCTCAATCCCGCCTACCGGACCTCGGAGCTCGAGTTCGCGCTGCGGCTGGTGGGCTGCCGCGCACTGGTGTTCGCGCGGCAATTCAAGGGCAGCGATTACGCCGCGATGCTGCGGGAGATGATTCCCGAACTGTCCGCGACGGCGCCCGGCCGCCTGGTGTGCGCGGGCTTTCCGGAGCTGCGGCTCCTCGTGCAACTCGGGACCGACCCGGCGGGCGGCGAACCCCTGCAGGGCGCGCTGTCGTTCGCGGATCTGCGCGCCGCGGGGCACGACCTCGATGCCACCCGGGTGGCTTCCCTCGAGCAGGACCAGGACGCCGACCGGATCTTCAACATCCAGTTCACCAGCGGCACCACCGGCACGCCGAAGGGCGCCGCGCTGACGCATTTCAACATCGTGAACAATGGGTTCTTCGTCGGCCAGGGCATGCGCCTCACGGCCGCGGACCGGGTCTGCATTCCGGTCCCGATGTATCATTGCTTCGGCATGGTGCTCGGTGTGCTCGCGGCCATGACGCACGGCGCCACCAGCGTCTTCCCCGGCGACGGCTTCGATCCGCTCGCGGTCCTGCAGACCGTCGCCGCCGAGCGCTGCACGGCGCTGCACGGCGTGCCGACGATGTTCATCGCCGAACTCGAACACCCGCGGTTCGGGGAGTTCGACCTGTCGACGCTGCGCACCGGCATCATGGCGGGCTCGCCCTGTCCCACCGCGGTGATGCGCCGGGTGGTGACCGACATGCACATGCCCGAAGTGACCATCTGCTACGGCATGACCGAGACCAGCCCCGTCAGTTTTCAAAGCCGTCCCGACGATCCGCTCGAGCGCCGCGTCGGCACCGTGGGCCGCGTGCATCCGCACGTGCAGGTGAAGATCATCGGCGCCGACGGCCGGGTGACGCCGCGCGGCACGCCCGGCGAACTCCTGACGCGCGGCTACAGCGTGATGCGCGGTTATTGGAACGATCCCGAACGCACCCGCGAGGTCATCGATGCGGGCGGCTGGATGCACACCGGGGATCTCGCGGTCATCGACCCGGAGGGCTATTGCAACGTGGTCGGACGGGTGAAGGACATGATCATCCGCGGCGGCGAGAACGTGTCGCCGCGCGAGATCGAGGAGTTCCTGTACCGTCATCCGGCGGTGTTCGACGTCGCGGTGGTCGGCGTTCCCGACCCGAAGTTCGGGGAGGCGGTATGCGCCTGCATCCGCCTGCGCGCCGGCATGAGCGCCACCGAGGAGGAGATCGTCGGGTTCTGCCGGGGCCGGATCGCGCATTACAAGGTGCCGCGCTACGTACGCTTCGTCGACAGCTTTCCGCTCACCATCAGCGGCAAGGTGCAGAAATATCTGATCCGCGAGCATCTGCGCGCTGAACTTCAACTCACCGAGGAGGCGCACGCGTGAGTCACGACGTCCTCGTCCTCGGCGCCGGGCCCGCGGGGAGCGTGGTGGCGCGGCGCCTGGCCGCGTCCGGGGCCCGCGTGGCGCTCATCGGCGCGCCGGCGGGCGGCGGCTGGGAGGGGTTGTCGGAGCGCAGCCGGATGCTGCTCGCCGAGGAGGGGATCGACGAGCGCGCGGGCCTGCTCGAGGGGGCGTATCGGCGCGGCGGGGACTGGGCCGGCCGTGCCGTCGAAGGCCGCGAATGGCTGGTCGAACGGCGGCTCCTGGCCGTGGCGCTGCGGGCCGATGCCCGGGCCGCCGGGGCGCAGTTTCATGCGGACGTCGTGTTGGCCGGCGAACGCACGGGCGGCGAATCCGCGGCGCGCGGCTGGCGGGTGACGCTGCGCTCCGGGGCGAGGCTCACGGCCGGCATCGTCGTCGACGCGCGCGGCCGCCGCGGGCCGGAGCGCCGCGGGCCGCTGCTGCTCGCGATGGGTCGGCAATTCCGGAGGGCGCGGCCCGCGCCGTCAGGTTCGGGCACCCACATCCATGCAACCGACTTCGGCTGGTGCTGGTGTGCCGATCAGGGGCATGCGCTCTGGGTGCAGGTGGTGTCGAGACCGCGCGGGGCGCACCCGGCGACGTGGATCCGAGCGGCCGCGGCGCAGATTCCGGGACTCGCGCGCGCCCTCGCGGATGCGGTGCCGGTTGGCGACGGCGTCGCACGGCCGGCACACGTGCGGCTCGGCGTCGCGGGCTGCGATGCCACGTGGTGGCGCACGGGAGATGCGGCGTTCGCCCTCGATCCGTTGTCCGGTCAGGGCGTTTACGAAGCGGTGCGCGGTGCGCGGCTGGTCGCCTTGGCGGTGGGCTCCGTCCTCGAGGGCGGCGACGCGCCGCTCGCCGAGCGCTTCGTCCGGGAACGGCACGAGGATGCCTGGCGCCGCGGGGTCGCGACGGCGGCGGGTTTCTACCGCGAGGCGGCCAGGCATCGCGAGGCGGATCATGCGCGCGCGCCATTCTGGTCGGAGACCGCCGCGGCCTATGAGGCCCTGCTGCCGGAAGGCGCGGGGACGATCCCGGGCGTCGAGCGCCGTCCCGTGCTCGAGGACGGCCGCATCGTCGAACGGGACGTGGTGGTCACGGCCGACAGTCCGCGCGGCGTCTGGCACGTGGCCGGCGTGCCGGTGGTGACCTTGAAGAACTATCTGGAGACGGCCGGACAGGCGACCGTCGAGAGTGCGGCCTCGGCATTGAACCGACCGCAGGTCGCCGTGGCGTCGGCGATCCATTGGCTACAAAAGACGGGCATCGTGACGCGGCTGCCCCTGCCGCGCACGTCCTCGGGAGGTTGAATTCGTGTCGAGCGGCATCGCGAAGATCTGTGAATCGGTGGCGGCAACGCTGTTCTTGGCTGCGGCGGCTTGGACGGCGGCGCAGGCCGACGCGCCGGCGAAGGGACCGGAGCTGGTGCGTGCGTACTGCAGCGGCTGTCATCGAGAACACGCCGGCCGGTTCGAGCGCATCAGCGACATCCGCAAGACGCCGGAAGGCTGGGTGATGACGGTGTTCCGCATGCGGCAGGTGCATGGGCTGAAGCTCGACGAGGACGTGCGCCAATCGATCGTGCGGTATCTGTCGGACACGCAGGGGCTCGCGCCGAGCGAGGCGGCGGCGGGGCGCTTCGCGCTCGAACAGCGGCCCAACGCGCAGGACCTCGACGCCGGGCCGGAGATCGGCGTGATGTGCGGCCGGTGTCATTCGCTCGCGCGCTCGGCGCTGCAGCGCCGCGACGAGGAGGAGTGGCGCAAGCTCGCGCACACCCATGTGGGCCAGTGGCCGTCCATCGA
>JBBISV010000117.1:0-8737 GCA_037441085.1 Gammaproteobacteria bacterium
CGGTTCGCGACCTGCAGCTGCGCGGTTCGGTCGGCGACGCGGCGCTCGAGTTCGGCGTTCAGCTGGAGGACCTGGTCCTGCGCGCGCCTGCGGTCGGTCACGTCGATGCCCATGCCGAGCAGGCGCGGGCCGTCGTCGCCCGTGACGCGCCGGCCGGTGAAATAATAGGGCGTCACGCTCCCGTCCTTGGCGCGGAACCCCGCCTCGACCTGCGCATCGGCCCCGGCGAACACGCGCTTGATCTCGCGGGCGACGCGCGAGCGATCCTCGACCGCGACGAAGTCCAACGGCTGCATCCTCGCGATCTCGGCGGCGTCGTAGCCCGACAGCAGCTCGAAGTTGCGGTTCCAGCGCAGGAACCGGCCCTGCTGATCGTAGAAATAGAATATGCCGGGCAGGCTCTCGAGCATCGTCGCCGAAAACTGCTGTTCCCGTTGAGCCGCCGCGCGCGCCTCGGCGACTGCGCGATCGCGCTCGGCATTCTCCAGCGCGAACGAGATGTCCTCGACCACCTCGCCGAACAGCGCGGTCTCGCGTTCCTGGAATATGCCCGGCTCGTACGCGTAGACGGTCAGCGTGCCGCGGACCACGCCATCGACGCGGATCGGCAGCGCCACGGACGCCTTGAATCCGTGCCGGCGACAGCCCGCGCGCCAGAAGCGGGTGCGCGGATCGTCCTCCACGTGATTGCAGACGTAGGCGCGTCCTTCGCGGAATGCGGTCCCGGTCGGCCCACGCCCCTGCTCGCGATCATCGGTGTAGATTTCCAGGCCGTCCAGGTAGGCCGACTCCCGGCCCGCCACCGCCTCCGGAGTCAGGCGCTTGGAGGCTTCGTCATGCCAGCCGATCCAGGCCATCGCGAATCCACCCTGTTCGACCAGCGCTTCGCAAGCCCGGCGGAACAGCTCAACCCGCTGCGGCTTGCGGGTGATCGCCTGGTTGATGCGCGTGCGCGCCGCATAGAAGCGGCTGAGCCGCTCGAGCTCTCGGATCTGCCGTGCCTGGATGCCGCCCTCGTCCGCGCTTTCGCCGCCGCGCGCGGCGGCCGGATCATCGATGGACAGGCAGACCAGGGAGTGGCCGGCGGCACCCGCGATGCGCGTACCGCAGAACCGCAACGACCGCGACGCCGTCGACTCGCGATGGCGCACCCGCAGGACCAGGTTCTCGACGGGTTCGCCGCGCAGCAGGCGCGGTATCGGCCATTCGGCATCCGGCAGCGGCACGCCGTCCGACACCTCGAGCACGAACTCCGCCGAGAATGCGCGCGGTCGCGGCTTTTCCGCGCGCGCGGAGTCGGGCCCGTACAAGCGCCATGCCGCGCCGTTCCGATAGAGCGCCCGGGCCTGGGGATCGACCACGATGACCGCCTGCGGCAGGTGGTCGAGCACCGCGCAGGCCGCGCCCAGCGTCGGCAGCGCGGGCATGTAGACCCATTCCTCCAACGCATCCGGCGACGGCGCCGCGCGCTCTTCGCGCCTATCATCCGTTGACAACACCCGTCTCCCTGACCAGCGAGCGCGCGACGAATCGACCGGACCCGCGGCAGCCGACGCTGCCGGCACGCAGTCCATCACGCGCTTCTTATATAATGCCCTGCGGGTATGTATACGCCGCTTTGGCGGCGAAAACTATGCGGGGAAGCCGAGGGTTCGGTCAGGCGCGAGGCGCGCAGGAGGCGGGAGAAAATTGGTCGGGGCGACAAGATTCGAACTTGCGACCCCTTGCACCCCATGCAAGTGCGCTACCAGGCTGCGCCACGCCCCGACCGTGGCCGAATGATAGCGCAAAAGGCCGCGCGATTCTCGCCGCGCGCGCGGCATCGCTCACCGACGCAGGATCTTGACCAGTTCCTCGAGTTCGATCCGCATTTGGTGGATCAACTGTTGACTCTGATTCAGGTCCGTCTGCGCCTCGTTGCCCATCAGGCGATTGCGCGCGCCGCCGATCGTGAAGCCCTGTTCGTACAACAGTCCCCGGATCTGCCGGATGATCAACACGTCCTGGCGTTGATAGTAACGGCGGTTGCCGCGGCGTTTGACGGGCTTGAGCTGCGGGAACTCCTGTTCCCAATAGCGCAGCACGTGCGGCTTGACCCCACAAAGGTCACTGACCTCGCCGATCGTGAAATACCGTTTGCCGGGAATCGCCGGCAATTCGCTATTGTTGCTTGGTTCCAGCATATGCCTCTACGCGGGCCTTTAATTTTTGGCCCGGGCGGAACGTCACCACTCGGCGGGCGCTGATTGGAATCTCTTCGCCGGTTTTCGGATTCCGGCCGGGTCTTCGGTTCTTGTCGCGCAGATCGAAATTGCCGAATCCGGACAGCTTGACCTGTTCTCCGGAGGAAAGCGCCGCACGAATCTCTTCGAAAAAAAGATCGACGAGCTCCCGCGCTTCGCGCTTGTTGAGCCCCAGTTGGTCGAACAGGGCTTCGGCCATTTCCGCCTTGGTCAGGGCTGCCATGGGTTGTTAGTCTCTTATCGTGGCGCTGAATACATCCCGGAGCCGGGCGACCACGGCGGTCGTCACGGCGTCTGCATCGATATCGGTAAGAGTGCGGGAAGAGTCCTGTAAAATCAACCCTAAAGCGACGCTTTTTCGTCCTGATTCTATGCCCGGACCGCGATAGACATCGAAGACCAGCAGGTCGCTGAGGACTCCCGACGCGCTTACAGTAACATTTTCCCGCAGTTCCGCGAGCGAGACGTTTTCATCGACGACGATCGCGAGGTCGCGGCGCACGCTGGGGAACTTCGAAATTTTCTTATACAACATTGGCTTAGAAGAAAAACCTAAAGCCACGTTTATATCGAAAATCACGGGGGCCGGCGATATGTCAAACGCCTTCGCCAATCGCGGGTGCAACTCGCCCAACCAGCCGATAGCTTGATCGCCCCGCCACAATCGCGCCGTTCGACCCGGGTGCAGACACGACAATTCCGCGGCCTCGAAGCGCACGTCATGGCCCGTCCCGACGGTCAATGCGAACAGGGCTTCGATGTCCGCCTTGACGTCGTAGAAATCGACGCCTTCGCGCGGCGCACTCCACTGTTCCGGCCAACGCGCGCCGCAGGCAACGCCGGCGAGCGTCTCAACTTCCCGCAAGCCCTCGTCGCCGACGACGAACCGGCGGCCCAGCTCGAACAGCCGCACGCGCGGCTGTTGTCGCCGCAGGTTCTCGCGACAAGCCCGCAGCAGCCCCGGCCACAGCGACACCCGCATCGCGCTCATGTCCGCGGAGATGGGATTCGCGAGCACGAGCGACTCGGCGTCCGGAAACAGCGGCGTCTGCCAGGCGGGATCGACGAAACTGTAGGTGATCGCCTCGTGGTAGCCGCGATCGATCATCGCGGTCAACAAGCGCTCCGGCGCCGCTTCCGACTCGGTCGCGCCGCCCGGCCGCTGCGGCGCGAATGCCGGGCTCTCCGGAATGCTGTCGAAGCCGCGCAATCGCGCGACCTCCTCGACCAGGTCCGCCTCGATCGCGAGGTCGAAGCGATGCGCCGGCGCGGCGACGCTCCAACCGTCGGCGGTCTCCTCGAGCTCCTCGCCGATCGCGCCGAGCAGTTCGCGCACGGCCTCGTCCGGCACCGTCGTGCCGAGCGCGCGCGCGAGGCGGCTGCGACGCAGGCTCACGCGGCGCGCGCTCGCCGCGGCCGGCGTCCCGCGATGCATCTGCACCGCTCCGGGTTCACCGCCGCAGATCTCCAGCAACAACGCCGATGCCCGCTCGATCGCCTCGAGCGGCAGTCCGGGATCCACGCCGCGCTCGAAACGCTGCGCAGCGTCGGTGAACAGGCCGAGCCGGCGCGCACGGCCGGCGACCGCCTGCGGCGTGAAGTGCGCCGCCTCCAGGTAAACATCGACCGTCCGATCGTCGATCGCGGTGCGCCTGCCGCCCATGATCCCGGCGAGTCCGACCGGGCCCTCGTCGTCGGCGACGACCAGAAACTCCGGATCGAGCGCGTATTCCTTGTCGTCGAGCAGGACAATCCGCTCACCGGCCGCCGCGGACCGCACGACCAGCCGTCCGACCAGACGTGTCCGATCGTAGGCGTGCATCGGCTGCCCGAGCTCGGCCATCACGTAGTTCGTCACATCGACGACCGGCGAGATGCTGTTGATGCCGATGCGCCGCAGCCGCTCGCGCAGCCACAGCGGCGACACGGCACCGCCGCGGATGCCGCGGAACAGCCGCCCGGCGAACACGGTGCAGTCGCGCGGCGCGGCGATTTCGACGGGGAAACCCTCGGCATGTGCGGCCGCGACCGGCGGCGCCGCGTAGCGCAGGAATTCGTGGCGCCGCGCGGCCGCATGATCCCGCGCGATCCCGAAAACACTCATGCAATCGCCGCGGTTCGGCGTCGCGTTGACCTCGAGCACCATGTCGTCGAGATCGAGCGCCGCGCGCAGATCCATGCCGGGGGCGAACCGCGGCGGAAGCTCCAGGATGCCGTCGTGCTCCGCGCCGAGACCGAGTTCCCGCGCGGAGCACAGCATGCCCTGCGACTCGAGCCCGCGCAGCCTGGCTCGCTCAATCGCGACACCGCCAGGAAGCCGCGCGCCGACCTCGGCGACGGCGACCCGCAGCCCGGCACGCACGTTCGACGCGCCGCAGACGATTTGCAGGCGGTCGGCGCCGTCGGTGGTCACCTCGCACACCGACAGCCGTTCCGCCTGCGGATGGCGCGCGCAGCTCAGGACCTCGCCGACGACGACGCCGCTGCACATTGGCGCCGCCGGCGTGATCGATTCGACCTCGAGTCCCGCGAGGGTCAGCTGCGCGGCGAGTTCGGCCGCGGTGGCGCCGGCCGGGGTGAATTCCTCGAGCCAATGTTGGGTGATTTTCACGGAAACTGCTTCAGGAATTGCAGGTCGTTTTCGAAGAACAGGCGCAGGTCGTCGACGCCGTAACGCAGCATCGCGAGCCGCTCGATACCCATGCCGAAGGCATAGCCCTGCCAGCGTTCGCCGTCGATGCCGGCGGCCGCGAGAACGTTCGGGTGAATCATCCCGCAGCCCAGGATCTCCAGCCATCCGGTGTGCTTGCACACGCGGCAGCCCGCGCCGTGGCAGAACACGCATTCGATGTCGACCTCGGCCGACGGTTCGGTGAACGGAAAGTACGAGGGCCGCAGCCGCATCCCGAGGCTGCGTTCGAAGAAGCGCTCGACGAAGCCGTGCAGCATGGCCTTCAGGTTGGCGAAGCTGACGGACTCGCCCACCACGAACCCCTCGACTTGATGGAACATCGGGGTGTGCGTCATGTCCGAATCGCAGCGATAGACGCGTCCGGGCGCGATCACCGCGAGCGGCGGCTTTTGGATCTGCATCGCGCGGATCTGGACCGGCGAGGTGTGGGTGCGCAGCAGCCGCCCGTCCGGGAAATAGAACGTGTCATGCATCGCCCGCGCCGGATGATTCGCGGGAATGTTCAAGGCCTCGAAATTGTGGAAGTCGTCCTCGACCTCCGGGCCCGCGGCAACCTGGAATCCCGCCTGTGTGAATATCCGCTCGATGCGCAGCCGCGTGCGCGTCACCGGATGCATCGTCCCCGGGTGCTGGCCGCGACCCGGCAGCGTGACATCGATGCTGCCGCGCGCGAGCGCCGCCGACAGCGCCTCTTGTTCGAGCGCGTCACGACGCGCCTCGAGCGCGGCTTGAATCGCCGCCTTGGCGTCGTTGATCTTCTGGCCGGCGGCCGGGCGCTCGTCGGCGCGCAGCGCGCCCAGACCCTTCAGCTGTTCGGTGAGCAGCCCTTTCTTGCCGAGCAGGCGCACGCGCACCTCGTCGAGAGCCGCCAGATCGGCGGACGCGGCGACGTCCTCGAGCGCGCGCCCGACGAGGGAGGAAAGCGGTTCCGGAGCGGCCATGGCGATGCGGGGCGACGGGCGGAGACGTCAGCCAAGGGGGTTCGGACCCGGCCCGAGCCCCTTGGCCTTGGAGACGTCCGGCGCCGGGCGCTCAGGCCGTAAGGCTGGCCTTCGCCTTTTCCGCGATCGCCGCAAAGGCCGGCAAATCGTGCATGGCCAGATCCGCGAGGACCTTGCGGTCGATCGCGAGCCCCGCCTTGTTCAAGCCGTCGATCAGGCGGCTGTAGGACAGCCCGCTCAATCGCGCCGCCGCATTGATGCGCGTGATCCACAGCGCGCGGTACTCGCGCTTCTTCTCGTGCCGACCACGGTAGGCGTATTGTCCGGCCTTGATGACCGCCTGTTTTGCCGTGCGGAAGACCTTGCGACGGGCGTTGAAATAGCCCTTCGCCTTCTTGAGGATCTTCTTGTGTCGACGGCCGGCGATGACGCCGCGTTTAACTCGTGCCATATTCTGTTTCTCCTAGTGCTTCAGGCGTACGGCAGCAATTGCTTGATCCGACCCGTGTCGGTTTCATGCACCTGCATCTCGCGGCGCAGCTGCCGTTTACGCTTGCTCGGTTTTTTCGTCAGAATATGACGGCGATGGGATTGACCGCGCTTGAAGCCGTTGGCCGTTTTTCGGAAACGCTTCGCCGCAGCCCTGTTCGTTTTCATCTTGGGCATGTTGAAAGACTCCTAATTTTCTAGCCCTGATCACAAGCCCCACCCGACAAACTCATTGCCGGACGGGGCCGCTACAGGCGGGGTGGAAGGCCGGTTAAGGCCCGCCGCTCACTTCTTTTTTGGCCCGAACACCATGATCATCTGCTTGCCCTCCATCAGCGGTGTCTGTTCCACCACTGAATACGGGGCGAGGTCCTCAGCGATCCGGGCCAACAGCTTGCGGCCGATGTCCTGGTGTACGAGCTCACGGCCGCGGTAACGCAACGTCACCTTGGCCTTATCACCCTCGGTCAGGAAGCGGATGATGTTACGCAGTTTGACCTGGTAATCCGCCTCTTCCGTCCCGGGACGAAACTTGATTTCCTTTACCTGAATCTGCTTCTGCTTGCGTTTCGCCGCGTGCGCCTTCTTGTTCTGTTCGAACAGGAATTTGCCGAAATCCATGACCCGAACCACCGGCGGTTCCGCCATCGGCGAAACCTCGACGAGGTCCAGGGTCTGCGAGCTGGCCATCTGCAGCGCTTCCGCCCTCGACATGACCCCCGCTTGACTGCCGTCCGCTGCGATTACCCGCACGGACGGGGCCGTGATCTCCTCATTGCGCTTTATGCGCTTCGACGTTGCGATACGCGATCCTCCAAAACAATACGGCCGCGGCTCGCGACTTCTCCGACAAGCCCGGCACCGAGCTCTCCGAGCTCGATGGCACCCAGGTCTTTGCCACTTCGCGTGCGCACGGCCAAGGAGCGCCCCTCCACTTCCCGATCGCCGGCGACCAAGAGGTAAGGGACGCGCTTAAGAGTGTGCTCCCGGATTTTAAAGCCTACTTTCTCGTTCCTCAAGTCCAATTCTATTCGAAGCCCCTGATTTTTCAGGTTTTCCGCGACTTCCATGCAATATTGCTCTTGTCGGTCGGTAATTCCCATCACCACGGCGTGCACCGGGGCCAGCCAAACCGGGAGCCGGCCGGCATGGTGCTCGAGCAAAATCCCGGTAAAACGTTCCAGCGAGCCGAACATCGCGCGATGCAGCATGACCGGTGTGTGCTTTTGACCATCCTCGCCGACGAAATGGGCGCCGAGCCGCGCCGGAAGGTTCAGGTCCACCTGTAGCGTGCCGCATTGCCAATCGCGCCCGATCGCATCGCGCAACACGAACTCGAGTTTCGGTCCGTAGAACGCCCCCTCGCCCGGATTGAGCGTGGTTTCGATGCCGGCCGCGGCGGCGGCGTGCCGCAACGCGGATTCGGCCTTGTCCCAGATCTCGTCCGAGCCCACGCGTTTCGCGGGCCGGTCCGAGAACTTGATCCGCACGTCGGTGAAGCCGAAATCGCGGTAAATGCCGAGTATCAGCTCGGTGACCTTGACCGACTCCGCGGTGATCTGGTCGGTGGTGCAGAAGATGTGCGCATCGTCCTGGGTGAAGGCGCGCACGCGCATCAGCCCGTGCAGCGCACCCGAAGGCTCATAACGGTGCACCTTGCCGAATTCGGCGAACCGCAGCGGCAGTTCCCGATAACTGCGCAGTCCCTGGTTGAACACTTGTACGTGCCCGGGGCAGTTCATCGGCTTGATCGCGAACACCCGCTCGTCGGGCGTTTTCGTCATGAACATGTTCTCGCCGAATTTCTCGACATGGCCGGACTGGACCCACAGTTCCCGATCCATGATCTCCGGCGTGTTGATCTCCACATATCCGGCCGCCGTCTGGCGCTCGCGCATGTAGGAGATCAGCGACTGGAACAGGGTCCAACCCTTCGGGTGCCAGAACACCGCGCCCGGGGCCTCCTCCTGCAGGTGGAACAAATCGAGTTCCTTGCCGATACGCCGGTGATCGCGCTTCTCCGCCTCCTCGAGCAGCGTCAAATGCTCCTTGAGCTGCGCGGGCGTCGCCCACGCCGTGCCGTAGATCCGCTGCAGCATCTCGTTGCGCGAGTCGCCGCGCCAGTACGCGCCCGCCACCTTGGTCAATTTGAATGCCTTGAGCTTGCCGGTGGACGGCACGTGCGGACCGCGGCACAGGTCCTCCCAGGCGCCCTGCCCGTACAGGCTGATCGATTCGCCGGCCGGGATGGAGGCGATGATCTCGGCCTTGTAGTGCTCGCCGAGCTTGCGGAAATGCTCGACCGCTTCGTCGCGCGGCAGCACGCGGCGGTGCACGGGCAGGTCGCGCGCCGCGATCTCGCCCATGCGCTG
>JBBISV010000118.1:0-5416 GCA_037441085.1 Gammaproteobacteria bacterium
AAATCAGACGGATGCCCGTCTCTAGAGGAACACTATGACGATATTGGTGACCGGGGCCGCGGGATTCATCGGCTTTCACACCGCGCGGGCCCTGCTCGAGCGCGGCGACCGCGTGGTCGGATACGACAATTTGAACGCGTATTACGATCCCAGCTTGAAGGCCGCGCGGCTCGCGCTGCTCGAGCGCCATCCGCGCTTTCGCTTCGAGCGCGGCGACCTCGCCGACCGCGGCGCACTCGCGGCGCTGTGCGGGCGCGAGCGCTGTACCCGCGTCATCCACCTCGCCGCCCAGGCGGGCGTGCGCCATTCGATCGACCACCCGCACGCCTACATCGACAGCAACATCACCGGATTCCTCAACGTGCTCGAGGCTTGTCGCGAACACGGCATCCAGCACCTGGTGTACGCCTCGACCAGCTCCGTGTACGGCGCCAACACGCGCCTGCCGTTCGCCGAGTCGCAGAACGTCGACCATCCGCTGTCGCTGTATGCCGCGACCAAGAAGGCGAACGAGCTGATGGCGCACAGCTACTCGGCGCTGCACGGCCTGCCGACCACGGGCCTGCGTTTCTTCACGGTCTACGGCCCCTGGGGCCGGCCGGACATGGCGCTGTTCCGGTTCACCAAGAACATGCTCGCCGGGCTGCCGATCGACGTGTACAACGAAGGGCGGCATCAGCGCGATTTCACCTACATCGACGACATCGTCGGCGGCGTGCTCGCCGCAGTCGACCGGGTCGCGAGCGCGGACCCCGCGTGGGACCCCGCCGCGCCGGACCCGGCAACGAGCCGCGCGCCCTATCGGATCTACAACATCGGCAACCAGCACCCCGTGCCGCTGCTGCGCTACATCGAGGTGCTGGAGGAGTGCCTCGGGCGCAAGGCCGAGAAACGGATGATGCCGATGCAGCCCGGCGACGTGCCCGAGACCTGGGCCGACGTCACGCGGATCGCACGCGACCTCGACTACCGTCCGCACACCGCGATCGAGACGGGTGTGCGTCGATTCGTCGAATGGTATCGTGAGTATTACCGCCTTTAGGCCGCCTCCACAGGACTTGCCGATGACAACGCTGCATTCACTGCTTCCCGCGTGGCGGGCGCTCGGCGCACACGCCGATGTACTCAACCAGGCGCACCTGCGCGACCTGGTCGACGCCGACGGCCGGCGTTACACCCATTTTCACGTCGAGTACGCCGACTGGCTGCTCGACCTGTCGCGCCAGCGGATCAGTGCCGAGACGCTCACTCTACTGTGCGGGCTCGCGCGCGCGGCGGACCTTCCCACGCGCATCGCGGCGATGTTCCGGGGCGATGCGATCAACGTGACCGAGGGGCGGGCGGTGCTGCACACGGCGCTGCGCTCCTCGTTCGCGGGGTCTGCGGCGATTCAGCAGGAAGTGCAGGGCTCGCGCGAACGGCTGCGGGAATTCGTGGCGGCCGTGCGCGCCGGCGTGCTGCGCGGCGCGACCGGGAGGCCGTTCCGGCACGTCATCAACATCGGCATCGGCGGGTCCGATCTTGGGCCTTTGCTGGTCGCCGATGCGCTGCGCCACGAGTGGAGCGGCGGCATCACGCCGCATTTCGTCTCGAACGTCGACGGCACCCAGCTCGCCGACCTGATGCGCGTGCTGGACCCCGCCGAGACGCTCGTCATCGTCTGTTCGAAGACGTTCACGACGCAGGAGACGCGCTCCAATGCGCTCGCGGCGCGCGCGTGGATCACCGCCGCGCTCGGGTTGGACGCGCCCGGCGCGCATTTCGTCGCCGTGTCGACCAATGCGGCGGCGATGGACGCCTTCGGCATCGATCCGGCCCGCCGCTTCGCGATGTGGGACTGGGTCGGTGGACGCTATTCGGTGTGGTCGGCCGTCGGCCTCGTCGCCGAGCTCGCCCTCGGGAGCGAGCGCTTCGAGGAGTTCCTGCGCGGCGCGAGCGACGTCGACGCGCATTTCCTGAACACGCCGTTCGAGCACAATCTCCCGGTGCTGATGGGCTTGGTCGCGGTCTGGAACCGCAGCTTCCTCGGGCTGCCGACGCTCGCGGTGCTCCCGTACGATCAACGCCTCGCGCGGCTGCCGGCCTACCTACAGCAGCTCGTCATGGAGAGCAACGGCAAGAGCACCACGCTCGCCGGCGAGCGGGTCGATTTCACGACGTCGCCGGTCGTCTGGGGCGAGCCCGGCTCGAACGCGCAGCACTCGTTCTTCCAGATGCTCCACCAAGGCACGGCGTCGGCGGCGCTCGATTTCATCGCGCCGCTCCGGGACTCCTGGGGCGGCACCACGGCGCAGGACCTCGCGCTGCAGAACTGCTTCGCGCAGGCCCAGGCGTTCGCGTTCGGCATGACCCGGGACGAGGCCGAGACCGAGATGCGCGCCGCCGGCCTCGATGCGGCGAGCGTCGCGCGGCTCGCGCCGCACCGCATCTACGACGGCAACCGGCCGAGTTCGATGCTGCTGTATCCGCGCACCAGTGCGCGCACGCTCGGCAACCTGCTCGCGCTGTACGAGCACAGCGTGTTCACCCAGGGCGTCATCTGGGGGATCAATTCCTTCGACCAGTTCGGCGTCGAACTCGGCAAGAAGCTCGCGGGTGCGATCTCCATTGCAGGCGAACATCCGCCGTCGGGCTGCGGCGCGGACGGACTCGCTGCGTTGATCGCCTATGTGGCGAAGCATCGCTGAGGGGTTAAGTCCAAGGGTTTAGAAGAGACGGACCGGATGCTTCAAAATCCGCCGTATTTCGGGTCACCAGCGTGAGGTCATGGACCTGCGCGGTCGCGGCAATGAGCGCATCCATCGCGTGAAACGGCTGGCCGCGCGCCTCACGACGGGCGACCAGCCGACCCCATTCGTCGGCGATTGCTCCATCCACCCCTACGATTCGCGTGTCGAATCGTAGGGGTAATTCTGCGCGCAGCCATTCATCGAGCCGTCGGCGCCGTGCGCCCGGGGCCAAACGCTCAATGCCGTGGCGCAGTTCCGCAAACGTCACGACGCTCAGGAAGACCTCATCCTCGTCGACCCTGGCGAGCCAGTCGACGACCCCCGCGTTGGGTCGCGGCTTGGTCCATTCGGAAACGATGTTCGTGTCGAGCAAAAAGCTCACAAGTTCGAAGAGCGCGGCAGGACTTTCAAGCGACGAGCCTTCAATCCAGACCCGCGCAGCGGCGAGGCCTCGAAGAAATCAGCCAGTGTGCCGCTGCGTTGGATTTTGCGCTCCCATTCTTCTGCATCGACGACGACCGCAGTTCGCTGGCCGTTGCGGGTGATGATCTGAGGGCCATGCGTGCGAGCGTTCTTGATGACCTCGCTCAGCTTTGCCTTGGCCTCGGCGACCGTCCAAATGTCAGTGTCCATGGCGATTCATCTCAAAATATAGTCATGATGGTCATTATAGCCATGGCGAAACCAAGCGCAATTCGGATTTCCAAAGAAATGACTTATAAATCCATGTTGAAAACGCTGGGGCGGCGTAGCCCCCGCCCCGGTTCTTCATGGCAGGACTCGCCGTTCGGATATCCTCCGTTCCTAAGCTTACAGCTTGACCATCTGGAATTTGGCGCCGACCGCGCGCGGTGTTTGGCGTAACAGCCGTCGAGCGCCCGGGGCCAAAGGCCCACTGTCGTGACCAAGTTCCGCAAATGTCACAACGCTCAGTCAGAACACCAACATCGCGGTCACCAAGTCCTCGCCGAGGTTGGTGAACGTCAGGCCGGCATTGCTGAAGTGCCTGTAGGCAAACTCGAGCCCCATCCCGTGATCGGCGCTGTACAGGCGTGCTCCCAGCTGAAGCGCGTAATTGAGGCGGGAGCCGTTCAGTTTGTCGCAGCCACGGTAGACCGTTTCATAGTAATCGAGCACCGGTGTGCGGTCGTTCTGGGCCGCGGACGACGTACACGGATGGGTGTCGAGATAGGCGATGCCGATGCCGGCGAACGCACGGAACCGCGGGCGCTCGATGAACTGAAAGCGGCGACTTGCCGTCAAGGCCCACATCGGCGGGGCTAATCCTATGTGGGCGGGATATCGATTCAAGGTCAGGCCCCCGCGACGCTGGTCGCGAAAGTACGCAAGAAAGAGCTCCCAGCGGCCGTCGTCCCATGTGAGCGACCCCGGTGCAAGCTTGCCCGTGATGCCGCCGCGAACGGTGACGCCGAGGCCCAGTGCCGGATGCACCGCCTCGATGCGCTCGAGCCATGTCGATGTCTCCCCGGTCGGTGCCGCCACGGTATCCGACGGGGCGGCGTCCGCGGCCAGGATGGAAGTCGCGGCCAGCAGCGCGGCGATCAGGGCAGGCCATGTCGTCTTCATCGTCGTTCTCTCCGAGACGCCTCCAGAGTTCCTGACGGATGATACGTCGTTCAGCCGCGAAATCCCGCGTAAAAGCAGGTTCCCAGGGCGTTGACTCGGGTTTATGCCCTTCGGATTTGTCATCCGAACGCCCGACAGACCATCGCCCTGGTTGAGGTATTCGGACCCGCGTTGGGCTTGTGATTATTGATCGACAGTGCCTTACAGCTTGACGATCTCGAATTTCGCGCCGGTCATGCGCGGCGGCCATATGGGGCAAAGCGCCTCGACGACCGTCATCAGGTCATCGAAAACTTCAAACGGGTCTCGATCATCGTGCGGCACCGGGGAAATTCCCGCCTCGGCCGCGAGAGGCGCGGCGTCGGCTTTGGTCGATTCGAAGCCGATCAAGCCTTCCGCACTCACGACCCGAAGCTCGCCGAACGCGGTGTTCAGCATGACGGCTGTTGCGAGCAACTGACGCGAGATCGGTCGATGGGCGTACAACAGGTCGACGCGTTCGTCGCCGCGGAGGTAATTGCCGGCGTCGGCGCTGCGATAAGCGCACTGATATCCGATTCTGAGGAGTTCCGCATGGATCGCTTCGGCACTCGCTGCATTCGGTGAGGAAATCCACATCGCGAGTCGCCCGGATCACGCGATGCGGCGTCAAGGCGAGGCCGCCGATCAATGCAAAATGCGCATCCAGCGCATTCAACGCGGCGACCACTTCGGCGATCTGTTTCCCGAGGCGGGACAGGGAACTCATCGGCGCCCAGTATCCTCTTCCGGCGACTGCGACTCAATTTCCAGGCAAATCGCAACGCGGATTCGCACGAATACCCTATAATCGCAGGCTTCGCACCGCCGGAGTCCCCGTTTTGTCGAAAGCACGCAAAGGCATCATTCTCGCCGGCGGCGCGGGCACGCGGCTGCATCCAGTCACGCTGTCGCAGAGCAAGCAATTGTTGCCGGTCTATGACAAGCCGATGATTTATTATCCGCTCGCGACCTTGATGATGGCCGGCATCCGCGAGTTCCTGGTCATCACGACGCCGCGCGACCAGGTCGCGTTCCGCGATCTCCTGGGCGACGGTGCCGCCTGGGGGCTCGCGATCCGC
>JBBISV010000118.1:5426-8357 GCA_037441085.1 Gammaproteobacteria bacterium
GGTTCGTCGCATCGCCCTGGAAGAACTCCACCCGATCCGCTACGCGGTCCAGCCGGAACCGAACGGTATCGCCCAGGCCCTCCTCATCGGCGAGTCCTTCCTCGACGGGGCGCCGGCCGCGCTGATACTCGGCGACAACATTTTCTATGGCGCGAATCTCTCCGGCTTGTTGCAATCGGCCTCGCGGCGCACGACCGGCGCGACGGTGTTCGGCTACTACGTCCAGGACCCGGAGCGCTACGGCGTGGTTGCCTTCGACGGCGCGGGCAAGGTCGTCGATCTCCTGGAGAAGCCGGTCAAGCCGCCGTCGAACTACGCGGTCACCGGGGTCTATTTCTACGACGAGCGCGCGCCGCAAATGGCGCGCGCCATCAAGCCCTCGGCCCGCGGCGAGCTCGAGATCACGGATCTCAACCGCGCTTACTTGAAGGACGGCAGCCTCGCGGTGGAGCGTCTTGGCCGCGGCATCGCGTGGCTCGACACCGGCACCCATCATTCGCTGCTGGATGCCGGCATTTTCGTGCGCATCATCGAGGAGCGCCAGGGGCTCAAAATCGCCTGCGTCGAGGAGATCGCGTGGCGCGCGGGGTTCATCGACACCGCGCAGCTCGAGCGGCTCGCGCAGCCGCTGCTCAAGAGCGGCTACGGCGAGTATCTGCTGCGGCTGATCCGCGAGGGAGACCGCTCTTGAAGTTCACCCCGACCCCGGTTGCGGGCGTGATCCTGATCGAGCCCCGGGTGTTCGGCGATGCGCGCGGATTCTTCATGGAGACCTGGCAGGAGCCGAAGTTCCGCGCGGCCGGCATCGACGCCCGCTTCGTGCAGGACAACCAGAGCCGCTCGACGCAGTGGACGCTGCGCGGCATGCATTTTCAAGTGGAGCACACCCAGGGAAAACTCGTGCGCGTGAGCGCCGGGCGCGTGTTCGACGCGGTCGTCGACCTCAGGCGCGGCTCGCCGACGTTCGGTCAGTCCTGGGGCGTCGAGCTCTCCGAGGAGAACCACCGCATGCTGTGGGTGCCGCCCGGGCTCGCGCACGGCATTCTGATCCTGTCGCCGTCCGCGGACTTTCTGTACAAGTGCACCGACGTGTACAGCCCGGCGCACGAGCGGACCTTGATGTGGAACGATCCGGCGGCCGCCATCGCCTGGCCGTTGCCGGCGGGCGTCGCGCCGCAGCTGTCGGCCAAGGATGCGGACGGTCGTCCGTTCGCCGCCATCGAGACCTTCCCGTGAAGGTGTTGGTGACCGGCGGCGGCGGCCAGGTCGGCCGCGCGGTGGCGGCGGCGGTGCCCGCCGGGCACAGCGTCGTCGTGATCCCGCACGCCGAGCTCGACATCGCCAACGCGGCCGCCGTCGCCGAGGCGCTGCAGACGAGCGATGCGGAGTGGATCGTCAATGCCGCGGCGTACACGGCCGTCGACCGCGCCGAGAGCGAGCCCGCGCTTGCGCGAACCATTAATGAAACCGCGGTCGGCGTGCTCGCCGCGGCGGCGCGCGCCGCCGGCGCCAGGCTGTTGCACCTGTCCACCGACTTTGTGTTCGACGGCCGCGCGAACCGCCCCTACACGCCCGAGGATGCCCCGAATCCGCTGTCGGTCTATGGCGAGACCAAGCTCGCCGGCGAGCGGCGCGCGCTCGAGTCGGGCTGCGAGGCGATCGTGCTGCGCACCGCCTGGGTGTATGCGGCGACGGGGCGCAATTTCGTGCTGACGATGCTCAAGCTGCTCGCCGAGCGCGAGGAGGTTCGCGTCGTCGCCGATCAGATCGGCACGCCGACCTGGGCCGGCGGGCTCGCGGCGGCGATCTGGGGCCTGATCGACGCGGCGGCGCCCGCAGGGATCGGGCACTGGACCGATTTGGGCGTTGCCAGCTGGTATGACTTCGCGGTCGCGATCCAGGACGAGGCTCTCGCGCGCGGGCTGATCACGCGGCGCGTGCCGATCGTGCCGATCAGGAGCGCCGAATATCCGACCCCGGCGCGCAGGCCCGCGTTTAGCGTTCTCGACACCCGCGCGACCCGCGCGCTCGTCGCGGCGCCGGCGCGGCATTGGCGCCATCATCTTCAAGGCATGTTGAATGAACTTCAGTCCGCGTAATCTGCTCGTCACCGGCGGCGCCGGCTTCATCGGCGCGAATTTCGTGCGCCACTGGCTCGCGCGGCCGGACAGCGGCCGGCTCGTCGTCTACGATGCGCTCACCTATGCCGGCAATCGCGCGAGCCTGGCCGGGCTCGATGCGGATCCGCGCTTCGCGTTCGTACACGGCAACATCTGCGACGCGCTGGCCGTCCGGCACGCGCTCGAGGAGCATAAAATCGACACGATCGTGCATTTCGCCGCCGAGTCGCACGTCGACCGGTCGATCCTGGGGCCCGAGGAATTCATCCGCACCAACGTCGTCGGCACCCACACGCTGCTGCAGGCGGCGAAAGATCGCTGGTGCGGCGCCGGCACGGCGGCGCCGCACCGGTTTCATCACGTCTCGACCGACGAGGTGTACGGCAGCCTGAAGCCCGAGGATCCGCCGTTTCACGAAGCGACGCCGTATGCGCCCAATTCTCCGTATTCGGCGAGCAAGGCGGGGTCGGATCACCTGGTGCGCGCGTACCACGAGACCTACGGCCTCGCGACGACGATCACCAACTGCTCGAACAACTACGGGCCCTACCAGTTCCCCGAGAAGCTCATCCCGCTGATCTTGATCAACATTCTCGCCGGCAAGCCGCTGCCGGTCTACGGCGACGGCCTGCAGATCCGCGACTGGCTGCACGTCGAGGATCATTGCCGGGCGATCGCGCTCGCCTTGACGCGCGGTGCGCCGGGTGCCGTCTACAACGTCGGCGGCAATGCCGAAACGACCAACATCAGCATCGTGCGCACTCTCTGTGCGCTGGTCGATCGGCGCTTCGCCGCCGATGCGGCGCTCGCC
>JBBISV010000119.1:0-8338 GCA_037441085.1 Gammaproteobacteria bacterium
CCAAGATCTGCTTCGAGATCACCGAGACGGCGGCGATCGCGAGCTTCTCGCAGGCGAACCGGTTCATCCAGGCGTTGAAGGACCAGGGCTGCAAATTCGCGCTCGACGACTTCGGCTCCGGCCTGTCGTCATTCGGTTACCTGAAGCACTTCCCCGTCGATTTCCTCAAGATCGACGGTTCGTTCGTGAAGGAAATTCTGCACGACCCCATCGACCGCGAGATGGTGCGCTCGATCAATGAGATCGGCCACCTGACCGGAAAGCAGACCATCGCCGAATTCGCCGAGAACACCGAGATCATCAACATGCTGCGCACGCTCGGCGTCGACTACGCCCAGGGCTATGGGGTCTCCCAGCCGCAGCGGATCCAGAAGGCGGTCACCGGCGGCTGAGCGCGGCGGCGGCGGCCCGTCGATCTGGCGGTCAGACGTCGATCCACGAGAAGCGCATCGACAGGTCGACCGCGCGCACGTGCTTCGTCATGGCGCCGATCGACACGAAATCGACCCCGGTAGCGGCGATCTCGCGCAGATTCTCCGCGTCCACGCCGCCCGACGCCTCGAGCTTGATCGGCCGCGGCGACGCGCGGTTGATCGCCACCGCCTCGCGCATGCGCTCGAGGCTGAAGTCGTCGATCAACGCCGAATCGGCCCCGGCTTCGATCGTCGCGCGCAGCTCGTCCAGGGTTTCCACCTCGACTTCGACCGGGATGCCGCGGTGCAACTCGCGCGCGCGGGCGACCGCCGCGGCGATTCCGCCCGCCGCGATGATGTGGTTTTCCTTGATCAGGATCGCGTCGAACAGGCCGATGCGGTGGTTTTGCGCGCCGCCGACGCGTACGGCGTATTTCTGCGCGGTGCGCAGCCCGGGGATGGTCTTGCGCGTGTCGAGCACCACGCAGTTCGTTCCGGCCACGAGCGCGGCATAAGCGCGCGCCGCGGTCGCGGTGGCCGACAGCAGTTGCAGGAAGTTCAGCGCCGTGCGCTCCCCGGTCAACAACGCGCGCGCGGGCCCCGAAAGCTCGAGCAGGGTTTGGTCCGGGCGGACCCAGGCGCCTTCGGCGACGGCCCAGTCTAGGCGCACCGCGCGGTCGATCGCCGCGAAACAGGCGTCCACATAGGGCCGGCCGCAAATGACGGCCCGTTCGCGTGAGATGACGGTGGCGCGTCCCTGTCGGTCCGGCGGAATCAGCGCGGCGGTCAGGTCGCCGGCGCCGACATCCTCTTCGAGCGCGTTCGCCACCTGGCGGGCGAGGTCGGCCGGCGCGGGCGGCACGTCGTATCGCACCGCGTTCCGGTCATCCGGGGTCAATGGGTTCATCAGGCGGTTTCTCCGGTCGGATTCCCGCGCGGCGGGCTGGAAGAATAGGGGAGCAAGCCCAATAATTCAACGATGTTAGATTCCGCGCCGGCTTCGCCTTGCATCAACATTTGTTCCCTGGACGAAACCGGCCACTGTAAGGGCTGTTATCGTACACTGTCCGAAATCGCCGGCTGGTCGCGGCTGAACGGCGCCCAGCAGCGACGGCTGATCGACGTGTTGCGCCTGCGCGGCGCGGCGCGTGCGAAGCCGCCATCCCCGGACCCAATTGGAGGCTGACAGATGAATGCTATCGAACGGATCAAGAGCCAGCTCGCCGCCGCGCCGGTGGTGCTGTACATGAAGGGAACGCCGGACTTTCCGCAATGCGGGTTTTCCGCCCAGACCGTCGGCGCACTGCGCGCGTGCAACGCCAAATTCGAGCACGTCAATGTGTTCGAGGACCCGGAAGTGCGCGATGCGCTGAAGACGTACTCGAACTGGCCGACCTTCCCCCAGCTCTACGTCAAAGGCGAGCTGATCGGCGGCTGCGACATCGCGCTGCAGATGTACAAATCCGGTGAACTGAAGCAGTTGCTCGCCGATGCCGGAGCCGTCGCCGCCTGAGGGCGCCGGGCGCCGATCAGTCGGCGGCGGACTCGTCGGTCTCGACCTGCAGCGGCCCCATCGACGCCAGGCGCCGCCGGCTGGCGTCGAACACGCCCTGAAACTGGTTGCACACGGTGCAGAACACGTCGGCCGTGCGCTCGGCGTCGTATCCGGCGGAATGCGCCGACGACGAATCCCAGTCGAACCCGGCGGCGAGAGCCGCACGCATCAGCACCGTCTGCCCGAAGGCGACGCCGCCCAGGGTGGCGGTGTCGAAGCTCGAGAACGGGTGGAACGGGTTGCGTTTGATCTGCGTGCGCGTCACGGCGGCATTGAGGAAGTTCAGGTCGAAGAACGCGTTGTGGCCGACCAGCACGGCGCGCTTGCAGTCCGCGGCGCGGATGCCGTTGCGCACGGCCTGAAATATTCGTTGCAGCGCATCCGCCTCGGGAATCGCCGGGCGCAGCGGATGGTAGGGGTCGATGCCGTTGACCGCGAGCGACGCGGGCTCCAGGTTCGCGCCCGGAAACGGCGTCACGTGGTAGCGGTGCGTCTCGCCGCGCGCGAGGGTGCCGTCGCCGCGCATCTCGATGATGACCGCCGCGATTTCCAGCAGCGCGTCGGTCTGCGGATTGAAGCCGCCGGTCTCCACGTCGACGACGACCGGCAGAAAGCCGCGGAAGCGGGTGGCCATCGTGATCGGTTCGAGCTGCATCAGCGCGCCGTCCCGGCCGCGAGCCGCCAGCGCACCGGCTCACCGGCGCGATAGGGCACGACCTGGCCGCCGCCGAACTCGTATTGCGGCGGCGGCGTCCACGCCTCCCGGATCAGCGTGATCTTCTCGCGGTGCGGCGCGAGCCCGTAGAATTCCGCGCCGAAACGGCTCGCGAACCCCTCCAGGCGGTCGAGCGCTCCCGCGTCCTCGAACACCTCCGCATACAGTTCCAAGGCCGCGTGCGCGGTGAACATGCCGGCGCAGCCGCAGGCGGCGAGCTTCGCGCCGCGTTCATGCGGCGCGCTGTCGGTTCCGAGGAAGTAGCGCGGGTCGCCGCTCGTCGCCGCGGCGACCAGCGCGCGCCGGTCCTCCTCGCGCTTCAGCAGCGGCAGGCAGTAATAATGCGGCCGGATGCCGCCGGCGAAAATCGCGCCGCGGTTGTGCAGCAGGTGCTGCGGCGTGATGGTGGCGGCGACGCCCGCGCGCGCGCCGCCGATGAATTCGACCGCCCGCCGGGTCGTGATGTGTTCCATGATGACCTTGAGGGAGCGGAAGCGATCGACGAGCGGCCCCAGCACTTCGTCGATGAACCGCGTCTCGCGGTCGAAGGGATCGACTTCCGGCGCCGCGGTCTCGCCGTGTATCAACAGCGGCATGCCGAGCTCCTGCATGCGCTCGAGCACCGCGTGGACACGGGCGATGTCGGTGACGCCCGCGTCCGAATGGGTCGTGGCGCCCGCCGGATAGAG
This sequence comes from Gammaproteobacteria bacterium, assembly GCA_037441085.1. Classification (GTDB taxonomy): domain Bacteria; phylum Pseudomonadota; class Gammaproteobacteria; order Steroidobacterales; family Steroidobacteraceae; genus Bog-1198. The sequence goes on from JBBISV010000119.1 coordinate 3,373, forward strand.
CTTCACCCCATGGACGATGCCCGACCCACGCGCGCGGTCGATTTCCGACGGATCGGTGCGGTCGGTCAGATACAGCGTCATCAGGGGCTCGAAGCCGCCGCCGGCTGGGAGGGCGGCGAGTATGCGCTCGCGATAGGCGCTCGCGAGCCCGGTCGTCGTCACCGCGGGCTTGAGGTTCGGCATCACGATCGCGCGGCCGAACCGGGCCGCCGTGAAGTGCGCCACCGCGGCCATCGCCGGTCCGTCGCGAAAATGAACGTGCCAGTCGTCGGGTTTGAGGATCGAGATCTGCATCAAGCGTTCCGCGCGCCGTCCGGCCAGCGCCGCGCGAGCAGCTCGAGCGCGTAGCGCACGCCGAATCCGGTGATGTCCGTGCCGACGTGCGCGAGGCCTCCGTGCCGCGTCGCCGCGGCGAGGTCGACGTGCAGCCAGGGGATCTCCTTGGGGACGAAGCGCATCAGGAATCGTGCCGCGAGGATGTGGTCGCCCTTGCCCTCGACGGCGCATTGCATGATGTCGGCGACCTGGCTGTCGAGGTCGGTGTCGAAATCCGCGTCCATCGGAAAACACCAGACCCGTTCGCCGCTGGCCGCGCCCGCCGCCTCGATGACCTCGCGCGTGGCCGGACGGTTCGTGAACGCGCCGCTGTAGCGGTCGGTCAGCGCGCCGACGCAGGCGCCGGTCAGGGTCGCGAAATCGATGATCGCGCGCGGCTTCGACGCGGCGGCGAGGCAGAGCGTGTCGGCGAGCGCCATGCGCCCCTCGGCGTCGGTGTGGATCACCTGGATCGTCGAGCCGTTGTGGGCGCGCACCACGTCCTGCGGCTTGTAGGCCGCGGGGCCGGTGCGGTTCTCCGTGATCGCGAGCCAGCAGTCGACCGAAGTGCGCGCGCGCAAGGCGTGCAGCGCGTACAGGCAGCCGACCGCGACCGCGCTGCCGCCCATGTCGGTGTGCATGTCGAGCATGCTCTTGTGCGGCTTCAGGTTCGTGCCGCCGGTGTCGAAGATGATCCCCTTGCCGACTAGGCACAGGTCGGGCGGCCTGCCGGCGCGGCCGCGATATGACAAACGCACGATGCCGGCGTCCCGCGCCGCGTTGCCGCGCGCCACCGCCAGGAACGCGCCGGCGCCGAGGCGCTCGAGCTGCCGTTCGCCGTAAAAGGTGTATTTCAAGCCGATCCGCCGCGCCAGATCCTGCAGGCAGCGCCGGTAGGCGGCGGCGTCCAGCCGGTTCGGCGGCAGCGCGGTGAGCCAGCGGGCGATGTTGTTGCCGGCCGCGCCGGCCAGCGTGGCGTCCAGCCCTTCGGGCTTCGACTCCGCGATCAGATCGATCCGCGGCGCGGTGCGCCGCGGCGCGTTGCCGGTCTTGTAGGTCTCGAGGGAGAACGCCGCGGCCTGAAGCGCCGCGACCGCCGCGCACAACGCGGTACCGGCGAAGCGCGGGCCGAGGCCCCGCTCCCACAGGAGCACGGTCGGGGACCCGGGTTCGAGCGCCGCGCGTGCCGCCCGTCCGGCCGCCTGGAGCAGTTCGAAGGGGGTCATGTCCGGATCGGTGACCAGCAGGACGAGCTGTGTTTCGAGGCGCGCGCCGACGCGCACGCTGAGAAAGTCACCGGCCTTGCGCGGCTTCTGCGCGAACAGCGGCGCGATCGCGGCGCCGTGGGGCAGGGCGCGCCAGTCGGCCGCGTCGGGCGCGACGGGCACCATTACCATGGCCGCGCCGTGCCGCTCGAGCGTCGAGCCGCGGGGCGGCGCCCGGCCGATGCGCACCGGCGCGATCAGTCGATCCAAGGGTAAACGAGCCGGCATATCGTCGAACCGCAAAGCCGTTCCTCGCTTGACCATGAAAAACCAAACCCCGAAGATAGCGCTTCCTAACAAACTCGTAGTGGCGGTTCGTGCAATCGCGCTGTAACGTGCCCGCCATGTTAACAGGACGCGCCCGGCTCTGCATGAGCGCGTCCCATCGCCAAGGCCCCGTATGACCCAAAGATCGCCGTTCGAAGACATTGATCCGGTGGAAACCCAGGAGTGGCTGGAGTCCATCGACTCCGTCATCCGTGCGGAGGGTCCGCAGCGCGCGCATTTTCTGCTCGAGAAGCTCGTCGACTTCACCCGGCGATCCGGCACCTATCTGCCGTTCAAGCCGAACACCGCCTACCTGAACACGATCTCCAAGTCGCAGGAGCCCGAGTATCCGGGCGATCGCGCGCTCGAGCGGCGCAACGAAGCCTACATGCGCTGGAACGCGATGGCGATGGTGGTGCAGGCGAATCGCGAGAACTCCGAATACGGCGGGCACATCGCGACCTACGCGTCGGCGGCGACGCTGTACGAGGTCGGCTTCAATCACTTCTGGCGCGCGCGCAGCGATGCGCACCCCGGCGATCTCGTGTTCATCCAGGGTCACTCGAGCCCGGGCATCTACGCCCGCGCCTATCTCGAGGGGCGCCTGACCGAGCAGCAGCTGGCGCGGTTCCGCCGCGAGGTCGACGGCGGCGGCCTGTCCTCGTATCCGCATCCGTGGCTGATGCCGGACTTCTGGCAGTTCCCGACTGTGTCGATGGGGCTCGGGCCGATGAACGCGATATTCCAGGCGCGCTTCATCCGCTACATGGAGCACCGCGGCCTGATGCCGGAATCGGACCGCAAGGTCTGGGCCTTCCTCGGCGACGGCGAGATGGACGAGCCCGAGTCGATGGGCGCGCTGACGATGCCGGTGCGCGAAAAGCTGGACAACCTGGTCTTCGTGATCAACTGCAACCTGCAGCGCCTCGACGGCCCGGTCCGCGGCAACGGCAAGATCATCCAGGAACTCGAGGCGGCGTTTCTCGGCGCCGGCTGGAACGTGATCAAGGTGCTGTGGGGTTCGCGCTGGGACCCGTTGCTCGAACGTGACCAGAAGGGCCTGTTGAAGCGCCTGATGGAGGAGTGCGTCGACGGCGAATACCAGAACTTCAAGTCGAAGGGCGGCGCCTACACGCGCGAGCATTTCTTCGGCAAGTATCCGGAGCTGCGCGAAATGGTCGCGAACATGTCGGATGAGGAGATCTGGCGCCTGAACCGCGGCGGCCACGATCCGCAGAAGGTCTACGCCGCCTACGCCGCGGCGGCCGCGCACAAGGGCGCGCCGACCGTGATCCTCGCGAAGACGGTCAAGGGCTACGGCCTGGGCAAGGGCGCCGAGGGCATCAACGCCGCCCATCAACAGAAGAAGCTCGGCGAGGATTCCCTGAAGGATTTCCGCGACCGCTTCAACATAGAGATCACCGACGCCGAGATCGAGGGGCTGTCGTTCCGCAAGCCGCCTCCGGACAGCGACGAGAGCCGCTACCTGCATGCGCGCAGGGCGTCGCTCGGCGGATTCCTCCCGGCGCGGACCGACAAGGCGCCGCCGCTCGCGGTGCCGCCGCTCGAGACGTTCAAGGCGCTGCTCGACGGCACCGGGGAGCGCGAGATCTCGACGACGATGGCGCTCGTGCGGATGCTCACCGCGCTGGTGAAGGACAAGAACATCGGTTCGCACGTCGTCCCGATCGTGCCCGACGAGGCGCGAACCTTCGGCATGGAGGGCATGTTCCGCCAGATCGGCATCTACTCGTCGGTCGGCCAGCTGTACACGCCGCAGGACGCCGATCAGCTGATGTACTACCGCGAGGACAAGCAGGGACAGATCATCGAGGAGGGGATCAACGAGGCCGGTTCGCTCTGTTCCTGGCTCGCCGCGGCGACCGCCTACACGAACCACGGCATCAACATGGTGCCCTTCTACATCTTCTACTCGATGTTCGGATTCCAGCGGGTCGGTGATTTCATCTGGGCCGCGGGCGACAGCCAGGCGCGCGGCTTCCTGATCGGCGCGACGGCGGGGCGCACGACGCTGGCGGGCGAGGGCCTCCAGCACCAGGACGGCCACAGCCAGCTGGTCGCGACGACCGTGCCGAACTGCATCGCGTACGACCCGACGTTCGCGTACGAGCTCGCCGTGATCGTGCAGGACGGCATGCGGCGGATGTACCAGGAGTGCGAGAACGTCTTCTACTACATCACCTGCATGAACGAGAACTACCCGCACCCCGCGATGCCCGCGGGCGTCGAGCAGGGCATCTTGAGCGGCATGTACCTTCTCCAGATCGGCGGCCGCGGCAAGGTGCGCGCGACGCTGTTCGGATCCGGCACGATCCTGCGCGAGGTGATTGCGGCGGCGGAGATCCTCGAACGCGACTACGGCGTGCCGGCCGACGTCTATTCGGTGACGAGCTACGCCGAACTGCGCCGCGATGCCCTCGCGGTGGAGCGTTGGAACATGCTGCATCCCGACGAGCCGCAGCGTCAGACCTACATCTACCAGGCGCTCGGCGACCGCGAGGGTCCGTTCGTCGCGGCGAGCGACTACATGAAGACCGTGCCCGATCAGATTCGCCAGTGGGTTCCCGGACGCTTCCTGGTGCTCGGCACCGACGGCTACGGCCGCAGCGACGCGCGCGCGCCGCTGCGCCGCTTCTTCGAGGTCGACCGCCACTACGTCGTCGTGGCGGCGCTGAAGGGGCTCGCCGACGACGGCAAGATCGACAAGAAGACCGTCGTGCAGGCGATGAAGAAATTCGGCATCGACCCGGAAAAACCGAATCCGGTAACGGTTTAGGCGCAAGAACGTGAGCACACTCATCGAAGTTCGCGTACCGGATATCGGCGGATTCAGCGACGTCAGCGTCATCGAGGTCCTGGTGGCCGACGGCCAGCGGATCGACAAGGAAACGCCGCTGATCACCCTGGAGACGGAGAAGGCCGCGATGGACGTGCCGTCTCCCGGCGCCGGCCGCGTGGCGCAGTTGAAGCTCAAGCCCGGCGACAAGGTGTCACAAGGTTCGCTGATCCTGATGCTGGAGCCCGACGGCGCGACCGCCGAACCGGCGGCCCCGGCGGCGGCCGCACCCCAGGCATCGTCGCCCGCGCCCGCACCGGCC
>JBBISV010000120.1:0-8039 GCA_037441085.1 Gammaproteobacteria bacterium
GTCAAACCGGGGAACATCGTCGGGGCGATCGCGAACGAGGCCGGAATCGACGGCGCGCACATCGGCCGGATCGACATCCGCGAGGATCACAGCTTCGTCGATCTGCCCTCCGGCATGCCGGCACAGATATTCAAGCGGCTGCAATCGGTGCGGATCGGCGCGCGGGAACTGAAGATCGCGCGCGTCGCGGAAAAGCCGCCGAAGGCGCGTCGCGATCCCGTCGGCCGCCACGACCGGCCCAAAGTCGCGCACCGACGCAAGCCCTAGCGGCTACGCGGCCGCTCAGACCACGCGCCCCAGGCGGCCTCCGCCCAGAAAGTCGCGCACGTTCGCGGCCATCATGTCGATGCAGCGCTGGCGCGCTTCCTGCGCCGACCAGGCGATGTGCGGAGTCACCAGCAGGTTCGGTATCGAGGGGTCGAGCAGGGGGTCGCCGTCGACCGGCGGTTCCACCGGCAGCACGTCGATTCCCGCGCCGCCCAGCCGGCCCTCCCTCAGTGCCGCCGCGAGCGCGTTCCCGTCGACCAGGGCGCCGCGCGCGCAATTGATCAGCAGCGCGTCACGCTTCATCGTCGCGAGTTCCGCCGCGCCGATCAGGCCGCGTGTCGCGGGCGTCAGCGGGCAGTGCAGGGAGACGATGTCGGCGTTCGCGAGCAGGTGAGCCACGTCCACGCGGCCGGCGCGCGCCTCACCGCCCGGCCGGTTCGCGACCAGCACGCGCATATTGAAGCTCTCGGCGACGCGCGCCACCGCGGCGCCGAGTTCCCCCCAGCCGACGATGCCGAGCGTGCGGCCCGAAAGCTCGCGGATCGGCCCGGCGAGCATCGTGAACTGCTCGCTGCCGGCCCACGCACCGTCCACCGCGAGGCGGCCGTACTCGCGCAGCCGCTGCGTCAGGCTGAGGATCAGGCTCCAGGCGTGCTGAACAACCGAGGCGGTGCAGTAGCCGCGGACGTTGCAGACGCCGATGCCGCGCTCGCGCGCGGCTGCGAGGTCGATGTTGTCGGTGCCGGTCGCCGCGAGCACGATCAGCCGCAGGTCGTCGGCGCGCTCGAGCTGCGCGCGACCGAGCCGCAGCTTGTTCAGCAGCACGATCCGCGCGCCGGCGATCGCGGCGTCGACGTCCGCGTCGGCGGTCGCCCCGCGAAATTGGAGCTCCGGCATCGCCGCGAGCAGGTTCCGCGGGTCGAGGTCGCCGTGCGAGACGGTGTCATAGTCGAGAAATATCGCGCGCATGGCGCGCTAGAATACCCGGGTCGTGCAGAAAGCCAAGGCGCCCGTCAGCAAATGAAATTTTCCGCCGTCAAGGCCTTGATCACCGCGAACGTCGCGATCTACGTGCTGCAGCTGTATTCCCACGGGGCGTTCGACCTGTGGTTCGCGCTGTGGCCGCTGCAGCCGCTCGACGGCGTGCGCTATTTTCACCCCTGGCAGATCGTGACCTACGCGTTCCTGCACAGCACCGACCACATCACGCACCTGTTGTTCAACATGCTCGGCCTGTGGATGTTCGGCGCCGAGATCGAACGCTACATCGGGCCGCGGCGGCTGCTCTCGCTCTATTTCGCGTCGCTCGTGACCGCCGGCCTGACGCAGCTGTTGGTGCCGGCGCTGTTCGGCGCGGCGCCGGAACCCGTGATCGGCGCGTCGGGAGGGGTGTTCGGATTGCTGCTGGCCTACGCCTTCCTGTTTCCACGGCGCAAGGTGATTCCCCTGATTCCGCCGATTCCGATGCCGGCCTGGCTGTTCGCGACCCTGTATGCCGCGCTCGAGCTCGTTCTCGGCGTCACCGGTACCGAGGCCGGCGTGGCGCATTTCGCCCACCTCGGCGGCATGATCGGCAGCGCGCTCGTGATACTGAGCTGGCGGGTGGGCACCCCTTAAGGCCGGACCGGCCGCGCTCAATCGCGGAAATTGTTGAATTGCAGCGGAATCCCGAGTTCCGCCTTGCGCAGAAGGGCGATCGCCTCCTGCAGGTCGTCGCGCTTCTTGCCGATGACGCGCACCTTGTCACCCTGGATCTGCGCCTGCACCTTGAGGTGCGAGTCCTTGATCAGGCGCGACACCTTTCTGCCGGTGTCGGCGTCGATGCCATGTTTGAGCACGACCTTTTGCGCCGCGCGGGCCAGGTTGACCTCCGGCTTTTGCGCGTCGAGACAGGCGACGTCGATGCCGCGCTTGGCCACCCTGAGGCGCAGGATCTCCAGCATCTGTTTCAGCTGGAATTCCACCGGCGCCGTCATCGTCACCGTCGCATCCAGCAGTTCGAACCCCGCCTCGACGCCCTTGAAGTCGAAGCGCTGCGTGAGTTCGCGCGCGGCTTGATCGACCGCATTGGTCAGTTCGTGCATGTCGATCTCGGAAACCACGTCGAAAGATGGCATGTGCGCCCCCCCGGGAAATCGGTCAACGATACCCGCGCGCCTGCAGCGTGAAAAGCTTGGCATAGCGGCCGTCCGCCGCCATCAGCGATTCGTGGCTGCCGCGCTCGACGATGCGTCCCTCGTCGAGCACCAGGATCTGGTCGGCCATGCGCACGGTCGAGAAGCGGTGGGAGATCACGATCGCGATGCGGGTCTTGGTCAGTTCCCGAAAATGCGCGAAGACCTGCGCTTCCGCGCCCGCGTCGATCGATGCGGTCGGTTCGTCGAGCACGAGGATGTCCGCGTCCTTGCGCATGAACGCCCGCGACAGGGCGATCTTCTGCCATTGGCCGCCGGACAGCTCGCGGCCGTCCTGGAACCATTTGCCGAGCTGCGTGTGGTAGCCGGAGGGCAGATTGGCGACGAAATCGGCGGCCAGCCCCTGCGTCGCGGCGCTGCGCCAGCGATCCTCGTCGTCGAAGGCGCGCTCGTCGCCGGCGCCGATGTTCTCGCCGACCAGCATCTGATAGCGGGCGAAGTCCTGGAAAATCACGCCGATGCGCAGCCGCAGCGCCTCCTCGTCCCACTCGTTCAAGTCGAGACCGTCGAGCAGGACGCGGCCGCGCGTCGGCCGGTACAGGCGGGTCAGGAGCTTGATCAGCGTGGTCTTGCCGGAGCCGTTCTCCCCGACCAGCGCGAGACTCTCGCCGGGCCGCACGTGCAGGTCGACGCCCGCAAGCGCGGGAACCGAAGCGCCGGGATACGTGAACTCCACGTCCTCGAAACGGATGCCGTCGCCCGGCGCCGTGCCCGCGCGCGCGCTGCCGCCGGCCCTGCCGACCGGCTGTTCCAGATATTCGAACAGGTTGGACAGGTACAGGTTGTCCTCGTACATGCCGCCGATCGCGGCCAAGGCGGCGCTGACCGCCGCCTGTCCCTGGCGGAACAGCATCAGGTACATGGTCATCTGGCCGAGCGTGATCGCGCCCGCGACGGTCTCGGCCGCGATCCACCCGTAGCCTCCGTACAAGGTCGCGGTGCCGAGCAGCCCCAACCCGAGCCCCCAGGCGTCGCGCCGTATCGACAGGTCGCGGTCCTCGCGATACAGGCGCACGAAAATGTCACGGTAGCGCGCGAGCAGCCGCGGACCCAGTGCGAACAGCTTGACCTCCTTGGCGTGATCCTCGCGCGCGAGCACCGATTCCAGGTACATCTGCATCCGCGATTCGGGCGCGCGCCAGCGGAACAGCCGGAACGCCTCGCCGGAGAACTTGGTTTCGGCGAAGAACGCGGGCAATCCGGCCGCGGCGAGCAGCAGCACGGCCCACGGTGAGAACTTGACCAGCAGCCCGCCGAAGGAGGCCAGCGAAATCGCATTTTGAATCAGGCCGAAGGTGCGGATCACGAGGCTGAGCGGCCGGCTCGACGCCTCGCGCCGCGCACCGGAGAGCTTGTCGTAGAATTCGGAGTCCTCGAACTGGGTCAATTCGAGCGTGAGCGCCTTGTCGAGGATCATCACATTGACCCGCTGGCCGAGCTGCGCGCGCAACAGGGACTGCGCGAGGGAAATGCCGCGGGCCGCGGCAGCCGAACCGGCGACGGCGAGCGCCTCGATTCCGACCAGCGTCCAGACATGCGCGAGCGGCAGGGCGCCGGTCAGGCGGTGAATCCCGGCGGCGTGCACGACCGCGTCGACGATCAGCGCGCCCACGTAGGCGACCGCGGCCGGCAGCACGCCGGCGACCACCGTCAGCACGGCCAGCATGATCGACAGCCGCTTGTCGGTCGTCCAGACGAGCGCGAGCGCGCGCCGGCTGTAGGCGAAGACGCCGAGGAAGCCGCGCTGAAGGGAACGGTCGGCGACATCGGCCACGGGGGCCGACTTCGCGTGTTTAGTCTTGATTGGAATCCTGTGGTCCTCGGGGCGCCGAAAATCGCCGCCGCCGGACTATAATATCGGCACGAGTGGCCCTGTATGGTGGAGTGCCGGTGAAATTCAAGCCCCTGCTCGATCGCTGGAAGAAGGAATCGGCGCCTGCGCTGACCGCGAAGGAGTACCCGGTGCGCCTGCCGCTCGACGACGCGGCGAGGCTGCACGCCCTGGCGCAGTTGTTCCCGGGGGCGGGGGTCGAGCGGATCATCACCGATCTGCTGCACGCGGCGCTCGACGAGGTGGCGGCGTCGATGCCCTACGAGCCCGGTCCCAAGGTGATTTCGCGCGACGATCAGGGGGATCCGGTCTACGAGGATGCCGGCCTGACGCCGCGATTCGTCGAGGCCGCCCGAAAAATCAAGAAGGAACTCGAGGCGGCGGGCGGGAAATAGCCCGGCTTGACGCTGACCTCGGAACACGGCGATACTCGAAGCCATGTTGAACCCGACCGCATGCCGCATCGCCGGCCATTGGTGGCGCCGCCCGGATTGACGGAGCGGGGCGCTGGCTGATTTCGTCCGAATTTTCTCTTCGATTACCAGAACCCATCTCCGATGCGAAACCGGCGATGGGTTTTTTGTTGTCCGTAACTTTGGCGTATCAATCGCATGATGAAACCGCCTTTCGACATTGCCGCCGATCTGGACACGCCGGTGTCGGCCTATTTGAAGCTCGCGCCGTTCAAGCCGCGCTTCCTGCTGGAAAGCGTCGAGGGTGGCGAGCGCCTCGCGCGCTATTCGTTCATCGGCTTCGGCGAATGCCTGGAGGTGCGGCTGGATGCCGGCGGCCTGCAGATCGGATCGGTGCGCTCCCCCAGGCCCGCGTCCCGCGAGGCGTTCCTGGATGCGCTGCGCGGCGCGCTGACGCTCGCCCCGCAGCCGCTGCCGGCATTGCCCGGAGTGCCGCTGCTCGGCGGACTCGTCGGCTACACCTCGTACGATGCGGTGCGCTATTTCGAGCGACTGCCGGCGCGCAGCCTCGACCTGACCGAGGCGCCCCACGCGCATTATCTGGCGCCGCGCTCGCTGCTCGTCTTCGATCATCTGACCCGCGGCGTCGCGCTGCTGCACGATGGCTCCGAGGCGGAGCGCCAGGCGCTGCGTCGCGACGTGATCCGCGCGCTGCGCGGTCCGGTGCCGCCGGCGCTCGCCGCCGGCTCGTTCTCGGCCGCGACGCCGTCCTTGTCCGAGGAGGAGCATGCGGTCCGGGTGCGGCGCGCGCAGGAGTACATCGCCTCCGGCGACGTCTACCAGCTGGTGCTCGCGTCGCGCTTCGAAGGGCATCACGCGCTGGCGCCGTTCGAGGTCTACCGCGCGCTGCGCCTGCTGAACCCGTCGCCCTACATGTTCTTCTGCGAATTGGGCGACATCACCGTGGTCGGATCCTCGCCCGAGGCCCTGGTCAAGCTGCACGGCGGCCGGGCGCAACTGCGCCCGATCGCGGGGTCCCGGCCGCGGGGCGCCGATCCGGCCGCGGATGCCGGGCTGGAAGCGGAATTGCTCGCCGACCCGAAGGAAAATGCCGAGCACGTGATGCTCGTGGATCTCGCGCGCAACGATCTCGGCCGGGTCGCCGTGGCCGGTTCCGTGGCGGTCGACCCCTACCGGGTCATCGAGCGCTACAGCCATGTGATGCACATCGTCAGCGGCGTGAACGGGCGTCTGGCGGCGGGTCGCGACGCCTTCGACTTGTTCGCGGCGACGTTTCCCGCCGGCACCCTCGTCGGCGCGCCCAAGGTGCGGGCGATGCAGATCATCGATGAACTCGAGCCGGTCGGCCGGCAGCTTTACGGGGGAACGGTCGGCTATTTCGGCCGGCAGGGCGACATGGATCAGGCGATCACGATCCGGACGCTGGTCTTCCGCGGCGACCGGTACAGCTACCAGGCGGGAGGCGGGATCGTCGCGGACAGTTCGCCGCGCGCCGAATATGCGGAGCTCATGGCGAAGAGCGCCGTGTTGCGGCGCGCCCTGGCGCTCGCCGCCGAGGGATTGTGACATGGCCGCACCGAAACTCTTGTTGATCGACAACTACGACTCCTTCACCTACAACCTGGTCCAGGCGTTCCTCGTGCTCGGGGCCGAGGTCGAGGTGTTTCGCAACGATGAAATCGACGTCGACCAGGCATTGGCGATGGATCACAGCCATCTGGTGATTTCCCCCGGACCCGGCACGCCGCGCGACGCGGGCGTGTCGCTCGCGATGATCCGCGCGTTCGCCGGCCGCAAACCCATTTTCGGCGTGTGCCTGGGTCACCAGGCGCTGGTGGAGGCGTTCGGCGGCAACGTGGTGCGGGCGGGACGGCTGATGCACGGCAAGGTGTCCCCGGTCTCGCACGACGGCCGCGGCTTGTTCGCCGGCATTCCGCAACCCTTCGCGGCGGGCCGCTACCACTCGCTGATCGCCGATGCGGGCACGATGCCGCTGGTGCTCGAGGTGACGGCGCGCACCGCCGAGGGGGAGATCATGGGGGTGCGCCACCGCGAATTGCCGATCGAGGGGGTGCAGTTCCATCCCGAGAGCGTGTTGACGCCGGACGGCCCGCGGCTGATGGCGAATTTTCTCGGACTGTAGTCGATGTGGACGCCCCGGCAAACGCTGGAACATCTGCTCGAGCGCCGCGACCTCGGCGAAGAGGAAGCGGCCGCGCTGCTCGCGCTGCTGACCGCCGCCGACACGGCGCCGGCGTTCGCCGGCGCGATCCTCGCCGCGCTGCGCGCAAAAGGTCTGACCGCCGTCGAGGTGCGCGGTTTTGCCGGGGCGATGCGCGCCCTCGCGCGCAAGCCCAATCTCCCCGCGCCGGTCGATGCGATCGACATCGTCGGCACGGGCGGGGATGCGTCGGGGAGTTTGAACCTGTCGACGGGCGCGGCGCTGCTGACCGCCGCCGCGGGCATGCCGGTCGTCAAACACGGCAACCGCTCCATCTCGAGCCGCTGCGGCAGCGCCGATTTGATCGAGGAGCTCGGATTGACGCTGCCGCTCGACGAGGAGGCGGCCGCGCGCTGCCTGCGCGAAACCGGCTTCACGTTCCTGTTCGCGCCCTATTTCCATCCGGCGATGAAGGCCATCGCGCCGGTGCGCGCGGCGCTCGGCGTGCGCACCGTGTTCAACCTGCTGGGCCCGTTGACGAACCCGGCGTCGCCGCGCTTCCGGTTGATCGGCGCCTACGACGCCGCGAGCGCGCGGCTGATCGCCGACGCCGTCGCGGGCACCGACAGCGAGCGCGCCTGGGTCGTGCACGGCGCCGCCGGCTGGGACGAGGCGACGCCGATCGGGCCGTTCCTCGCCTACGACGTCACCCCCGGCCGCGTGCAGGAGCGCTCGATCGATCCGCGCGATCTGGGCATGAGCACCTGTGCGCCGGCCGACTTGTCGGGCGGCGATGCGGGGGCCAATGCGGCGGCCTTGCGCGCCGTGTTCGACCGGCGCGATCGCGGGGCGCACCTCGAGGCGCTGGTGCTGCAGAGCGGCCTCGCGCTGCACATCGCCGGGCGGGCGGCCGACGTGGCGGCCGGCATTCGCGAAGCGCGCGCGACCGTCGACAGCGGTCGGGCGGCGGCCTGGCTCGCGCAGTTCCAGCTCTGCGCGGCCCGGCTCGCGGCCGCGCCGGCCGCGCCGCCGTGAGCGGCTTCCTCGATGAGATGGCGCGCCGCAGCCGGCGGCGCGTCGAGGCGGCCGTACTGCGCGAGTCCTTGGGCGCCCTCGAGCGTCGCGCCGCCGTCGCCGCGCCCGCGCCGGCC
>JBBISV010000121.1:0-5973 GCA_037441085.1 Gammaproteobacteria bacterium
TAGAATACACGATGGCGACGCGGCCGCGCGCCGGGCGCGATGCCGGTGATATGCTTTGGGCCCATGATGAAAATTCCATTACTAGACCTGAAGGCCCAATTCGCCGAGATCCGCGACGAGGTCATGCCGCTGATCGACGAGGTGTGTGCGAGCCAGCAGTTCATCCTCGGCGACCACGTCCGCGCGCTCGAGGCGGAACTTGCGGCATACACGGGCTGCGCCCATGGGATCGGCGTTTCCTCCGGCACCGACGCGCTGCTGCTCGCGCTGATGGCGCTCGGCATTGGTCCGGGCGACGAGGTCATCACCTCGCCGTTCACGTTCTTCGCCACCGCGGGCGTGATAGCGCGCGTCGGCGCCCGCCCGATATTCTGCGACATCGACGCCGCCACCTTCAACCTCTCGCCGGCCGCGGTCCGGGAGTTCATCGAGCGCCACGGCGAGACGCGCGACGGCCGGCTGCGAAACCGCGTCACCGGCGGCCGTATCGCCGCGCTGATGCCGGTCCACCTGTACGGCCAGACCGCCGACATGGACCCGCTGATGGACATCGCGCGCAGCCACCGCCTGCGCGTCATCGAGGACGCGGCGCAGGCGATCGGCAGCGAGTACCTGCGCGGCGTGCGCGCCGGGTCCGTGGGCGACGTCGGCTGCTTTTCGTTTTTCCCGAGCAAGAATCTCGGCGCGTTCGGGGATGCGGGCCTGTGCACGGCGAACAACGCGGATCTCGCCGAGCACCTGCGGATCCTGCGGGTCCATGGCGGCAAGCCCAAGTATTACCACGCGTTCATCGGCGGCAATTTCCGCATCGACGAGCTGCAGGCGGCGGTGCTGCGCGTCAAGCTCAAGCACCTGGACGGCTGGACCGAGGGCCGGCGGCGCAACGCCGCGTTCTACGACGCCGCGTTCGCCGCCGCGGGCTTGAACGAGACCGTGGTGACGCCGCCGGCCAAGCCGGGATGCCGGCACATCTACAATCAATACGTCGTCCGCGTCCGCGACCGCGATGCGCTGCGCGCGCGCCTGGCCGAACGCTCGATCGGCACGGAGATCTATTACCCGGTGCCGCTGCATCTGCAGTCCTGTTTCGAGTATCTAGGTCATCGCCGCGGCGATTTCCCGCAGGCCGAGCGCGCCGCGACGGAGACCCTCGCGCTGCCGATCTATCCGGAGCTCGGCATCGACCAGCTCGAGCGCGTGGTCGCCTCGATCGCCGAATTCTACGGCTGAAGCGCCGCGCCGATCGCGTCGCGCGCTGCCTCGTTCGCGCGCCGGCTCGCGGCGGCCGCGGCCGCGGACGCGGCGGTGCGCCCGGCCTCGCTCGACAGAAGGCCGATGATCGTCGCCGCCATCGCACCGGCGTCGTCGTCCGGCACCGCGAAGTAGGCCTGCGGGCCGAACTCCTCCATCCCGCGGCTTCCGGTGCGCGTCGTGACCAGGGGCAGCGCATGGCTCAGGGCCTCGACCGATTTGATCGCGAGGCCGGTGCCCGCGCGCACCGGGTTGAGCGCCAGCCACGCGCCGCGGTAGGCCGCGGCGAGATCCTCGACGTGGCCGAGCTTCTCGACGCCGACGCCGGACCGGATCGCCGCGCTTGCGCTTCCCGCGACGCGCAGTTGCGCACCGGGGATCGCGCGCCGCACCAGGGGCAGCACGCGCCGCGTGAAATATTCCAGGCCCGAGGTGTTCATCACGTTGTCGTTGCCGACGAACAGCAGGGAGTTCGGGATGCGCGAGCGCCAGTCGACGATCGGAGCGGCGACCTCGGAAATGTGCCCGACCGTGACGATGCGGGCACCCGGCAGCGCGGCGCCGAAGAACTCGCGCTCCCGTTCCTGGATGGTCAGGACCACGTCCGCGCGTCGCAGCGCCTTCAGTTCCTCGGCGAGCGTCGTCGAGAACCAGCCGGGCCACAGGCCGGCATCGAGGTATTCCCGGTGACGGTTGGTGAAAATGTCGTGGGTGTCGAGAATCTTGAGCGTGTCGTCGCCGAACGCCAGCAGCGCCCGCGACAGGAACACGTACTCGACCACGACGGCATCGAACGCGTGCCGCCGCTGCAGGCGCGCGAAGTACTCGTCGAGCGCCGGATCGTACCAGTCGTCGACCGGCACCGTGAAGGCGGCGTCGCGCCGCAGGGCCGCCCCGGCGCGGCGCCACAGGCGTTGACGCCGGGAGACGGGTTGGTCCGGCGGGGAGTAGTCGGCGATGTGCAGCCGGTCCCTGCCGTGGAATCGCTCCATCGCGGCGACGTCGCCGGGTTCGCGGCGGATATACGCGAAATGCAGCTCGTGTCCGAGCGACTTGAGGGCCGTGCACAGGTTCAATATGCGCGCGCGGTTGCCGACCGTGGTCGGATGCGTCGGCATCATGGAAGCGAGGACGATCTTCATGGACCGGGAGTCGCGCGCATGGCCGCGGGCGCCATGCGCCCGGTTCAGATCTTCTTGAAATCGTCCGGCAGCAGCTGGTGGCGTGACAGCAGCTTGTAGAAATCCGTGCGATTGCGCTTCGCGAGCCGCGCGGCCTGGCTCACGTTGCCGGTGGTGATCTGCAGTATTTGGGACAGGTAATTGCGCGTGAACTCGTCGCGCGCCTCGTCGAAGGAGGGCAGGCGGGTCGTGCCGCCACCGAGCGCCTGCTGCACGATCTCGGCGGTGATGATCGCCCCGTGGGTGAGGGCGACGTTCTGGCGCACGACGTTGGCGAGCTGGCGCACGTTGCCGGGCCATTCGGCGGTGGCGAGCAGTTCGACCGCCTCCGGCGCGTAGATTTTCCGCTGGCCGGTTTCCTTCGCGAGGCGTTCGAGCACGTGCGCGACCAGCAGCGGGATGTCCTCGCGGCGGCGCGCGAGCGACGGCACCTCGATGTGCACGACGTTCAGCCGGTAATACAGGTCCTCGCGGAACTTGGCGTCGGCCATCCGCCGCTGCAGGTCGTCGCGCGTCGCCGAGATCACGCGCACGTTGACGGCGATCGCGTCGCCGCCCAGCGGCCGGATCATGTCCTCCTGCAGCACCCGCAGCAGCTTCATCTGCAGCCGCGGCGTGAGCTCGCCGACGTCGTCGAGCAGCAGCGTGCCGCCGTCGGCCGCCGCGAACAGGCCCCTGTGGGTCTTGGCCGCGCCGGCGAAGGCGCCCTTCTCGTGGCCGAAGAGGTCCGAATCCAGCTGGTTCTCGTCCGCGCCCGCGCAGTTGGCGACGACGAACGGCTGATTGCGGCGGGGACTCGCCTCGTGAATCGCGCGCGCGAGCAGTTCCTTGCCGGTTCCGCCTTCGCCGCTGATCAGCACGCGCGCATCGGTGCCGGCGACCATGTTGGCCTGGGCCAGCCGGTCCTCCATCAGCTGGCTGCGCGTGATGATGTTCGCGCGCCAGGCCTCGTCCATGTGCGCGAAGCCCGAGACCTTGAGCGCCTTCTGGACCTGGTCGAGCAGTTCCTGTTTGTCCACCGGCTTGGTCAGAAAGCCGAACGCGCCGCTCTGCGTCGCGTGCACGGCGTCCGGGATCGTGCCGTGGGCGGTGAGGATGATCACACGCAGGCCCGGCCACCGGCTCTGCAGTTCCTTGAGCAGACCGATGCCGTCCATCTGATCCATGCGCAGGTCCGTGATCACGAGGTCCGGCCGGAAGCGGACGCAGGCCGCGATCGCGGCGGCGCCGCTCTCGACCGCCTCCACCTCGTAGTTCTCGGCGCGCAGGCGGATCGTCAGCAGCCGGAGCAGGCCCGGATCGTCATCGACGACGAGAATCCGCGGTTTGCGCCGCTGCGGCGTCACGTTTTCCCGCGGCCGGCCTCCGAGTCCGAAGCCCAGGGGTGTCGTCGCGGCGTTTGAATAGGCGTTCACTCGTCGTTCTCCGTCTAAAGCTTACGGTGGCGCGGATCCTCCCGCGGCCCGGTCGTTGATCGTCCGCTCGATGTGCGTGACGGCCTCTATCTTGGCGCGTGCATCCTGCAAGGCGCGTCGCAGGCGCGCGTTTTCGTCGATTTCCGCGCTCAGGCGGCTGTTGGCGGTCGCGAGCTTGTCGCTCGACTCCCGGGCCATCTCCGTGCGCAAACGCTGATTTTCAGCCGCCAGGATCAATCGCTGCTCGACTTGTTTCAATTCCACGGCCGCGAGCATGCGCTCGTCCGGTAAAAGAGTCTCGGGCCTCGCGAGTAATTCGGAAAGTTGTCGCTCGGCGGCGACGGGGTCCGAGCCGCTGTGTCCGGGTGTCGCGAGCGCGAGCGCGTAGCGCAGCCGGTTGCTGGTCGTCGGCGTGAGCTCCGCCGCGTCCTTCGCCGCCTGGAACGCCTCGGCCTGCCGGGCCGGGTCGCCCTGCGGCAGGCTGCTGATCAGCGCAAGGTCCGGCTGGATCGCGCTGCCGGTGGCGAGGCGCGGCGCCGGCACGACCGATTGCGGCGGCGCGCGCAGGTCTTGAAGGACTCCGCAGCCGGCGAGGCTCAAGGCCGCGCCCAGGGCGGCCGCGGCGGGCCGCAGCATTGCGCTAGGCCGCATAGGCGTCCCGCGGGTTGTGCGGCATCTTGTGGCGCAGCGGCAGGTGCACGCGGAAATGGGCGCCCCCGGTTGGTGCTTCCATGATGTCGATCTTGCCTCCGTGCGCATTGACGAACTCCGTGACGACCGACAGGCCGATTCCGGTTCCTTTGACATGCCCTCCCTGCGGCGTCTTTCCTTGATAGAACGCCTCGAAGATGCGTTTGCGTTCCTCGGCCGGCACGCCGGGACCGCTGTCGATCACGTCGAGGACCAGCTGTTCGTGCTCGCCGCGGGCATGGATGGAGATGGTGCCGCCGCGGGGAGTGAATTTGATCGCATTCGACAGCAGGTTGTCGAGTATCAGCCGGAGCTTCGCCCGGTCGGCGATCGGTGTCAGATCCTCGACCTGCACGTCCAGGCGCACCCGCTGGGCGACCAGCGTGAGCTGTTGGTTCTCGAGCACGTTCTTGATCAGCGGCCTGAGCTTGAACTCCGAGACCTCCAGGCCGACGCTTTGCGCCTGCCAGGCGCTGAAGCTCAACAGATTCTCGATGAGCCGCTGGAGCTTCATGCCGTTTTCGCGCAGGATCGCGGTGACCTCGCGCTGGCCGCTCTGCAGCTCTCCGACCGCCCCGTCCATCAGGAGTTCCGTGCCCTCGCGGATGTTGGCGAGCGGGGTCTTCAATTCGTGCGACATGTGCCGCAGGAACCGGTTCTTCTCCTGCGCGAGGTCCAGCAGCCGCGAGCGCAGCCATTCGAGCTGCTCGGCCAGGCGCTCCAGATCCGCCGGGCCTCTGATCGCGATCGGCCGGGAGAACGCGCCGCGGCCGAGCTCGCTGATCGCCCGGTCGATCGCGCGGATCGGGCGGCCGAGAAGGAACGTGAACACGCCGACGACCGCGAGCGTGAGCGGCACCAGGAGCAGCGTCTGCCACAGGAGCTTGTGCTGCGTCGTGCTGGCCGCGAGCTGCAGGCCGGTCAGCTCCCGGTCGACCGTCGCGTTGGTGCGGTTCGAGATCTGCGAGGCGAGGTCCGACAGGTGCGGATACGTTGCGATCAGCGCGTTCATCGCGGCCGAACCCGGCGCCGTCGTCTGCAGGTCCTGGTGCAGGCGCCGCGCGTCGCCGCGCAGTTCGTCGAGGTCGCGGCGCGACGCGGCGTCGAGGGGCAGGGCCGCGAGCGCTTCGGCGGCGGTGTCTAGCCGGCGCGAGGCTTTCGCGTACACGTCGAGCAGGTCGGGGCTGCCCACGATCTGGTACAGGCGCGCGGTGCGCTCGAGCGCGCCGATGTCCTCGAACAGCAGCTGATTGTTCCGCGTTCCCTGCATTCCGTGGATGACCAGTTGCTGGCTGCGCTTGGACAGGCGGTTCATCTGCACCGAGGCGTTGACGATCGCGAACAAGAGCGGCGTGGCGACGATCGTGAAGCCGATCAGCATCAAGCCGCTCAGGGATTTGGGTCGGATGAAACGCATGCGCGGCATTCTATCAGTG
>JBBISV010000121.1:6073-7814 GCA_037441085.1 Gammaproteobacteria bacterium
CAAGCCGCTCAGGGATTTGGGTCGGATGAAACGCATGCGCGGCATTCTATCAGTGCTCTTCGGTAGACTGGCGGGCGATGCAATCGGAAACACCCTATGCGAATCTCTCCCCCGACGCCGTGCTGGACGCCGTCGAGGCGTCCGGCTACCGCTCGGATGGGCGCGTTCTCGCCCTCAACAGCTACGAGAACCGCGTCTATCAGGTCGGCATCGACGAGGACGCGCCGGTGGTCGTCAAGTTCTACCGCCCGGGTCGCTGGACCGACGCGGCGATCCTCGAGGAACACCAATTCGCGCTGGAACTCGCGGCGCTCGAGATTCCCATTGTCGCGCCGCTCGCGCGCGACGGCCTGACGCTGCACGTCCACGATGCGTACCGGTTCGCGATCTTCCCCCGCCGCGGCGGCCGCTGGCCCGAACTGGGGCTGGCCGCCGACCGCGAATGGCTGGGGCGTTTCCTCGGACGCATTCACAGCGTAGGCCGCGCCGGCGCGTTTGCGCACCGTCGCCGGCTGCAGATCGAGGATCTCGGTTGGAAGTCGCGCGAGTTCGTGCTCCAGGGGTCCTGGATGCCCGATTACCTCGCGGCGAAATACGAGGACGTGACCGCAAGCCTGCTCGAGGAGGTGGAACTGCGCGCCGCCGACTGGGGAGGCGCCCGCCAGGGACGGATACACGGCGATTGTCATCGCGGCAACATCCTGTGGACCGACGCCGGGCCGCATTTCGTCGACCTGGACGACTGTCTCTGCGGCCCGGCGATCCAGGACATCTGGATGTTGCTCGCCGGCAGCGGCGCGGAAATGCGCGGGCAGTTGACCGATTTGCTGGCCGGTTACGAGCAGTTCGCGCCGTTCGACCGCGCGGAACTCGGGTTGATCGAGCCGCTGCGGGCCCTGCGGATGATCCATTACGCGGCATGGATCGCGCGCCGCTGGCATGACCCCGCGTTCCCGCAGGCCTTCCCCTGGTTCGCCGAGCCGCGCTATTGGGAGGAACATTACCGGGCGCTCGACGAGCAGCTGGCCGCGATCGTGGAGCCGCCGCTAGAGTTGTGATCGGCGACGCAATTGAGGATCATAGGAGCATGTTCAAACCCCGTGTCCTGGCCTTGTGTCTCGCCTGCGCGGCTTCGGCCTGCCACGGTGGATCGCATCCGTCCGCCGGCGCCGGGATCACGGGTGCACGCAAGCCGGATGCGGCCGCCACCGGGCCGACGATCGCCGCGCAGACGGTCGGCATGGTCGAGGCGCCGGGGAGCCACAAGTCGACCGTCCAGGTGGCGCTGAAATTCGCGCTGGCGCAGGCACCGGTGGTCGGGACGCCGCTCGCGATCGATCTGGCGGTGATCCCCCGCATCACGGCCGACGCGGCGACGATCATCGTGGCGCCGTCGCCGGCGTTCGGCGTCGCCCCGTCAGGCCGCACCGCGACCTGGGCGCCGGTCGATCCGACCAAGGCCTATCATCATCGCGTCACGGTGACTCCCGCGGAGGAGGGGGTCGGCGAACTCGACGTCGCGGTGAGCCTGCGACACGACGGCATTTCCGAGACCCGCGGCTTCTCGCTGCCCTTGATCGTCGGCGCGGCCAAATAACCGCGAAGACGCGCGCTGATCGGCCTATAATGGTGGGTTTCCTCCAGGGGCCTCTTTTGTGACGCAGAAACTCCGTAATATCGCCATCATCGCCCACGTCGATCACGGCAAGACGACGCTCGTCGACCAGCTGTTGCGTCAATC
>JBBISV010000122.1:0-7203 GCA_037441085.1 Gammaproteobacteria bacterium
TGCGTAGCACTGCGGGCTCGCGAGTATCTTGCCGAGCAGCGCGCCCAGCGCGGGTTCGGCGCCCGGTGCGGCGGCGCGCCCGCCGGCCGGCCGGCCCGTCGCGGCCAGCGCGAACGCCAGAGCCAGCGCCGGAGCCGTTCGCAGGCGGAGCCCCCCGGACATCGCCGCGGCGTCAGTCCGTCGACCTGCCGCGGACGAAGGCGACCGCCTCGGCGAGCGGAACCTCGGTTGGCGCCGCGTCGCGGCGGTGTCGGTACTCGACCATGCCGGAGGCGAGGCCGCGATCGCCGATCACGATGCGATGGGGTATGCCCAGGAGCTCGGAGTCGGCGAATTTCACGCCGGCGCGCGCATCGCGGTCGTCGAGCAGGGGTTCGAGGCCCGCCGCGTCGAAGTCCCGGTACAGCGCATCGGCCGCGGCCCGCAGCGCGTCGGATTTTTGATAATTCAGCGGCACCAGCGCGACCTGGAACGGCGCGATCGCCTGCGGCCACACGATCCCGTTGGCGTCGTGATTCTGTTCGATCGCCGCGGCGACGACGCGGGTCACGCCGATGCCGTAGCACCCCATGTACATCGTGGTGCTCTTGCCCTGTTCGTCGAGAACCGCCGCGTTCATCGCGTCGCTGTATTTGCGTCCGAGCTGGAAAATATGACCCACCTCGATGCCGCGGGCGATTTGCAGCGTGCCGCGGCCGCTCGGGCTCGGGTCGCCGGCGATCGCGTTGCGCAGGTCGCGCGCCTCCGGCGGCGCGAGATCCCGGCCCCAATTGGCGCCGGTGAAGTGCTGGTCCTTTTCGTTCGCGCCGCAGACGAAGTCGGCGAGGCAGGCGGCGGCGTGATCGACGTAGATCCGGCCGCCGAAGCCGATCGGACCGAGATAGCCCGGCTCCGCCCCGGTCGCCTCGCGCACGCGCGCGGCGACCGCCATGCGCAGCGGACTCGCGACGCCGGGCAGTTTCTGCGCCTTCACGGCGTTCAGTTCGTGGTCGCCGCGCAGGATCAGCGCGACCACGCCGCCGTCGTCGCCGTCGACCAGCAGGGTCTTGATGCAGCGGTCCGCCGGGACGTCGAGGAAACGGCAAAGCTCTGCGATCGTGCGGGCACCGGGGGTCGCCACCTTGGCGAGCGGCAGCGCGGGCGCGGGGCGGGTGCCCGGCGGCGCCAGGGTCGCCGCCATTTCCAGGTTGGCGGCGTAGTCGTCGCCGTCCGAGAACGCGATCGCGTCCTCGCCGGACTCGGCGAGCACGTGGAATTCCTGGGACGCATTGCCGCCGATGCTGCCGCTGTCGGCATGCACCGCGCGGAATTTCAGGCCGAGACGCGTGAAAATGCGCGTGTAGGCGTCGTACATCCGGCTGTAGCCCTCCGCCAGGCTCGCCTCGTCGACGTGGAACGAATAGGCGTCCTTCATCAGGAATTCGCGCGCGCGCATGACGCCGAAGCGGGGGCGGATCTCGTCGCGAAACTTGCTTTGAATTTGGTAGAAGTTGACCGGGAGCTGCTTGTAGCTGCGCAGTTCGCGCCGCGCGATGTCGGTGATGACCTCCTCGTGGGTCGGCCCGTAGGCGAACTCGCGTTCATGGCGGTCCTTGAAGCGCAGCAACTCGGGCCCGAATTGGTTCCAGCGGCCCGATTCCTGCCACAATTCGGCCGGCTGGACCGTCGGCATCGACAATTCGAGCGCGCCGGCGCGGTCCATCTCCTCGCGGATGATGCGTTCGACCTTGCGCAGCGTGCGCAGGCCGAGCGGCAGCCAGGTGTACAGCCCCGCGGCGAGGCGCCGGATCATGCCGGCGCGCAGCATCAGCCGGTGGCTGACGACTTCGGCGTCGGCGGGGACTTCTTTGAGCGTGAGTATCGGATATTGGGATAGGCGCATACCCTCCTATCTTACATGATGCCCCCTGGTATCATGGGCGCGGATGGAGGAAGAAATCACAAACGACGACGACGGTCAGTCCGCCCGGCCCCGCGGGGTGTACTGGCTGCCGAATCTGTTGACGACCGGCGCGTTGTTCGCGGGGTTCTACGCGGTGGTCGCCGCGATCGACCTGCATTTCGAGAACGCCGGAATCGCGGTGTTCGTCGCGATGCTCTTCGACGGCCTGGACGGGCGCGTCGCGCGCTGGACCCACACGGAGAGCGCGTTCGGGAAGGAATACGACAGCCTGTCCGACATGGTCTCGTTCGGCCTCGCGCCCGCGATCGTCACGTATCAGTGGGGTGTCGCGCGCATCGCGGAATACGGCCCGGTTTGGCGCCGCCTGGGCTGGCTGGTGTGCTTTTTCTACGCCGCGTCCGCGGCATTGCGGCTGGCGCGGTTCAATTCCCGGCTCGCGACCCGGGACAAGAATTATTTCGAGGGACTGCCCAGCCCGTCCGCGGCCGCGGTGGTCGCCGCGCTGGTGTGGCTGGTCAGCGATCGCACGAACATCGGCCTGCCCGGATTGATCCTCGCGTTCATCGTCACCGCCTGCGCGGGCGCCCTGATGATCAGCCGCTTCTCGTTCCACAGCTTCAAACAGGTCGATCTCGGCGCGCGCGTGCGCTTCCCGCACATCCTGTTCGTGCCGCTCGCGTTCGTGCTGCTCGCGGTCTGGCCGCCGGTCACCCTGCTGTTGACCTTCGGCGGCTACGCGCTGTCCGCGCCGACGATCTGGGCCTATCGCAAACTGCGCCGCCGCGCGCGCGGACCCGCACCACACGCATGAATCCGGCCTCGCGCAGTGAATATCTCCGGGCCATGCAGATCGATTCCTGGACGCTGCGGCCCCGGGCGCGGCGTCCGGTCCCGCCGGAGCGGGACGACTGGGACACGCTGGAGCGGGAGGTGGCTGCCTGCGAGCTCTGCGGGCTGTGCCGCGGCCGCACGCAGACGGTGTTCGGCACCGGCGACCGCGGCGCCGACTGGTTTGTCATCGGCGAGGCGCCGGGCGCGGAGGAGGATTTGAAGGGCGAGCCGTTCGTCGGCCGGGCCGGCCGGCTGCTGAATGAAATGCTGCGCGCGATCGGCCTGCCCCGCGAGCGCGTGTTCATCTCGAACTTGCTCAAGTGCCGTCCGCCCGGCAACCGCGATCCGGCGGCGGCGGAATCCGCGGCCTGCCTGCCGTATCTCGAACGGCAGATCGCCCTGGTGCGGCCGAAGATCCTGTTGGTCGTCGGACGCATCGCCGCGCAGAATCTGCTCGCCACCGATGCGCCGCTCGCGCAGCTGCGCGGCCGCGTGCACGCGTTCGGTCCGCTGCGCGTGCCCCTGGTGGTCACCTACCATCCGGCGTACCTGCTGCGCAGCCCGGCGGAGAAGCGCAAGGCCTGGGACGACCTGAAGCTCGCGCGCAAGGTGCACTCCGGTGGCTAGCGAAATGCGCCAGGAGGCGGTCGCGGCCACGGTGCGGCCGATGCACGAATTCGATGTGCCGGTCGTGGTCGCGCTGGAACGGGCCGGCTATCAGTTCCCGTGGAGCGAGGGAATATTCCGCGACTGCCTGCGCGTCGGCTACATCTGCCGCGTCATCGACGTCGGCGGCACGATGGCCGGCTACGGCATCATGTCCGTCGGCGCGGGCGAGGCGCACATCCTGAACGTGTGCATCCGCGACGGGTTCCGGCGCCTCGGGCTCGCGCGGCGCCTGATGACGCACTTGATCGACCGGGCGCGCGGCTGCGGGATGCGCGAGGCCTTCCTCGAGGTGCGCCCCTCGAACACGGTCGCGGCCCATCTGTACGCGTCGCTCGGTTTCCAACAGGTGGGCACGCGCCGCGGTTATTATCAGGCCCAGAACGGCCGCGAGGACGCGGCGGTCCTGCGGCTAATCTTGAACTTCGACCCGAAGTGATCCCCACCATGACGGATACAGAGCGTGAAATTTCACGCCGGCGCACCTTTGCGATCATTTCGCATCCCGACGCCGGCAAGACCACCCTGACGGAGAAGCTGCTGTTGTTCGGCGGCGCGATCCAGATGGCCGGGACCGTCAAGGGCCGCAAGGCGACCCGTCACGCGACCTCCGACTGGATGCGCCTCGAGCAGCAGCGCGGCATCTCCGTGACCTCCTCGGTGATGCAGTTTCCGTACGGCGAGACCATCGTCAATCTGCTCGACACGCCGGGTCACGAGGACTTCTCCGAGGATACGTACCGCACGCTGACGGCGGTCGACTCGGCGCTGATGGTGATCGACTGCGCGAAGGGGGTCGAGGAGCGCACGATCAAGCTGATGGACGTGTGCCGGCTGCGCGACACGCCGATCATGACGTTCGTCAACAAGCTCGACCGGGACGGCCGCTCGCCGATCGAGCTGCTCGACGAGATCGAGAAGGTGCTGCGGATCGAGTGCGCGCCGGTCACCTGGCCGATCGGCATGGGCCGCGAGCTGTTGGGCGTCTACCACTTGCTCGAGGACCGGATCTACGTCTATGTGCCGGTCGAGAAGGGCCGGGTCGGCACCCACGAGACCATCGAAGGTCTCGCGAGCGCGGAGGCCCGCGAGTATCTCGGCGCGCGCCACGCGCAATTCGTCGAGGAGGTCGATCTGGTGCGCGGCGCGAGCCCCGCCTTCGACCTGGCGCGTTACAGGGCGGCCAGGCAGACGCCGGTGTACTTCGGCTCGGCCGTCAACAATTTCGGCGTGCGCGAGCTGTTGGGCGCGTTCGCGGCCCACGCGCCGGGCCCGCTGCCGCGGCCGACGCTGCAGCGGATGGTCGCGCCGACGGAGCCGAAGCTCACCGGCTTCGTGTTCAAGATCCAGGCCAACATGGATCCCGGCCATCGCGATCGGATCGCCTTCATGCGCCTGTGTTCGGGGCGCTACTTCAAGGGCATGCGCATGCACCACGTGCGCCTGCGCAAGGACGTGCGCATCGCCGATGCGCTCACCTTCCTCGCCGCCGACCGCAGCCAGGCGGACGAGGCCTTCGCCGGCGACATCATCGGCCTGCACAATCACGGCACGATCAACATCGGCGACACCTTCAGCGAGGGCGAGGCGATCACCTTCACCGGCGTGCCGAATTTCGCGCCCGAGATGTTCCGGCGCGCGGTGCTGAAGGACCCGTTGCGGATGAAGGCGCTGCAGAAGGGCTTGTCTCAACTTTGCGAGGAGGGCGCGACGCAGTTGTTCAAGCCCCTGCGCAACAACGACCTGATTCTGGGCGCGATCGGGCAGCTTCAATTCGAGGTCGTCGCGTTCCGTCTCCAGGACGAGTACGGCGTGCAATGCGTGTTCGAAGCGATCAACGTCGCCTACGCGCGCTGGATCCGGGCCACCGATCAAAAGACGCTCGCCGAGTTCCGCGACAAGGCGCACGACAACCTCGCGCTCGATCATGCCGGTGAGCTGGTCTACCTGGCGCCGACGCGCGTGAACCTCGAACTGACCCAGGAACGCTGGCCGCAGATCGAGTTCAAGAAGACGCGGGAGAACGCGGCGGCTTGAACGCGCGCACTTCAGCGCTGAACGCGCGCACGCGCGCCGGCGGCGCCTCGCGGCCGTAGCGCAGCGCCGCATATTCCCGGCACAAGGACTGCACCCGGTCGCCGAGATCCGGCCGCGCCGCGGCGACGCGCCGCCCGTAGTCTTCCGGGCCCTCGTGCGCCCCGCGCGCCAGGCCCCGCGCCGCGAGCTTCGCGGAAAGCCGTTCGAACGAGCGCGCAGGCTCGCCCCGCGGCCGCGGCGCCAGTTCGCGCCGGGTGCGCCAGGTGAGCCACAGGAGCCCGAGTCCGAGTGCCGCCGCGAGCACCGCCGCGAGCTTGCGGGCGTCGGGGTGCGGAATGTGCATGTCGGCGAGCAGCGCGCGCTGCGCGTCGCGGTCGTATTGCAGCACCGCCTCGCGCCACCACAGCCGCATCGCGTCGAACCGCAGGGCGATACCCGTGGTCCAGGGGGCGCGCAGACCCAAGCCCGCGGCCGATGCGCCGGTTCCCCCGTCCTCGTCGCGCAGCGTCCGATCGACCCGCTGCGGCGCGATCGCGGCGGTCGGATCGACGCGCAGCCAGCCGCGGCCGTGAATCCAGATCTCGTCCCAGGCGTGCGCGTCGCTCTGCCGGACGATCCAGTAGCCGCCATAGGGATTGTACCTGCCGCCGAAATAGCCGGTGACCACGCGCGCCGGAATGCCCGCGGCTCGCATCAGCACCGCGAATGCCGACGCATAGTGTTCGCAGAAGCCGCGTTTGCTCGCGAACAGGAAGTCGTCGATCGAATCGGCGCCGGGCAGGGGCGGCGGGGTCAAGGTGTAGAAAAACGCGTCTTGATGAAACCACGCGAGCACCGCGCCGGCGAGATCGGCGTCCTGAGGGTGTGCGCGCCGCAGCGCGAGCGCGTAGGCCCGCGTGCGCGGATTGCCGGTCGTCGGCAGCGCGGTGTCCACGCGCCGCGCCGCCGCCGCGAGCGCCGACGGTGGCGGCGGCCCGATGTCCGACACCACGTCGACGTCGATCGGCGCCATGTCCGCCCGCGGCCGCATCAGCACGCCGTCCCCGCTCAGGCGCGCTCCCGGCAGGTCCGCCGCGCGCGGCCGATCGAGCGCCACCAGCCAGTGCCGCGCGGAGGGCTCGAGGTTCAGGCGATAGCGGACCAGGCCCGGTCCGGCCGCCGTCGCGGGCGCCGCGACGGCGGCGCGGTCGCGGCGGCTCCAGACGCGTCCGTCGAACGCATCGAGCACCGGTCCGCGCCAGTAAAGATCCCGGTGCGGCGGCGCGCGTCCGCCGAAGTGCGCGCGAAAGGCGATGGCGTCCGACAGCGCGAGGTCATCGATGTCGCCCGGACTCATCGTGTCGCCGAGTCCGCTGCGGGCGCTGCCGGCCGGCGGGCCGATTCGCCACAGCGGCGTCGCGAGCCGCGGGAAGAACAGCCACAGCGCGAGCGCGATCGGCAAGGCTTGGAGCAGCACCCGCAGCGCGTAGACACTGCTCGCGGCCCGTGATTGTCCGCCGGGGCCCGCGTCGATGCGCAGCGTCGCCGCGGTCGCGAGCCAGGCGACGCCCAGCAAATAGACGATCGACCAGGGCGAGGTGCTCGCCAGCAACGCCGCGAGGCCGAGGAACAGCGCGATCAGGATCACCACGTAGAGGTCGCGGCTCGAGCGCGTTTCCAGCACCTTCAGGCCGGCCGTCAACGCGAGCAGCGCGGAACCGGCGTCGAGGCCGCTGAAGGTGCGAAATCGCATGAAAAACCAGCCGAGCGCGAGCGCCGCGGCCGGC
>JBBISV010000123.1:0-7168 GCA_037441085.1 Gammaproteobacteria bacterium
CTCGCGCTGCGTGGGGACGGATCGCACAAGGTCTCGCTCGACCAGGTGATCACGACGATGCGGCAGACCGGCATCGACATGTCGACGATCTACAAGGAGACCTCGCAGGGCGGTCTCGCGGTGAACGTGCCGGAGTGCTGAGGCGCGGCCCTCAGCCGGTCGCCTGCATCCCCTGGGCGATGCCGATGATCGTCGCGCGCAGCGCACCGAACAACTCGTCGTCGCGGAGCTGAGAGGCGCGCCAGCGGCGCAGCAAATCCACCTGCATCAGGTGCATCGGGTCGATGTAGGGATTGCGCAGGCGGATCGCGCGCTGCAGCGTCGGCTCCCCGTCGAGCAGCTGCTCGTGGCCGCGCAGCCGCAGCACCAGCGACAGGGTGCGGTCGAACTCGGCGCGAATCCTGTGCGCCTGCGCCGCGGCCGCCTCGCCGGCCAGTTCGTCGTAACGCGCCGCGATCTCGAGGTCCGTGCGCGCGAGCATCGCCTCCACGTCATCGAACAGGTGCGCGAAAAAGGGCCAGCAGGCGAGCATCCCGCGGATCTCGTCCTCCCCGTACGCGTCTAGCGCCGCAGCGAGACCGCTGCCGAAACCGAACCATCCGGGCAGCAAATGGCGGCTCTGGGTCCACGCGAACACCCACGGAATCGGCCGCAGGGCGGCGAGCCGCGAACCGTCGCCGGCGGCCGGTTCGCGCGTGCCGATGTGCATGCGTTCGATCACGTCGAGCGGCGTCGCCGCGCGAAAGTATCCGTAGAACTCCGGATCCTCGAACACCAGCCCCCGGTACACCGCGAGACTGCGCGCGGCGACGAGCCGCATCGCCTCGACGTGCCGCGCCGCCACGGGCGGCGCGCCGTCGCCCCGGGCCGTGGCCAGCGCCGCCGCCGCGAATGACCGCTCCAGCGTGCGCATCGCGAGCGGCCGCAGGCCGTAGCTGCGGTTGACGACCTCGCCCTGTTCGGTCACCCGCAGAACGCCGCGGATCGCGCCCGCCGGCGCGCCCTCGACGAGGTGTTCGGTGCGCCCGCCGCCGCGCGCCGGCGTTCCGCCGCGGTTGTGGAATATCGCGAGCCGCAGGCCGCACGCGCGCGCCGCGTCGACCAGCTGGGTCTGCGCCGCCTGCAGCGCCCAGCGCGAGGCGGCGATCCCCCCCTGCTTGTTCGAGTCCGAGTAGCCGATCAACACGGTCTGGCGATTGTCGCGCGCGGCCAGGTGGCTGCGATAGGCGCTCTCGGCATGCAGCGCGGTGAGGATGCCGCCCGCATCCTCGAGCGCCGCGATCGACTCGAGCAGCGGCGCGACGTCGAGCGGGCATTCGCCGTTGCGCCGGTCGGTCATGTCGGCCCAGCGCGCGAGCAGCAACACCGCCAGCACGTCCTCCGGACCCTGGACCCCGGTGACGATGTACGCGCCGATCGAGCGCGGTCCGAATTTGTGCCGCGCCTGGCCGATCGCGTCGAACACCGACAGGCTCCGCCTGCCCATCGCGTCGAAGGGTGTCACGGGTCCCTGATCGCGCGCGAGCAGCTCGCGCAGCTCGGCCAGTCGTTCGGCGGGCGTCAGCGACAGGAACTCCGGCCGGCCGAGACCCTGGGCGATGACCTCGTCGTGCACCCGGGCGTGCTGCAGGATATCGAGCGCCGCCAGGTGGAAGCCGAAAGTGCGCACGCGCCGCATCAGACGCCGCACCAGGAAATACCCGGCATGGCGGCCGTGGTGCTCGCGCAGGCTGTCCGCCGCGACACAGACGTCGGCGAGCAGCTCGTCCGGCGCCTGGTAGCCGTTCGGCTTCGCCTCGTAGGTCGCCTTCAGCCGCTCGCCGATCTGGCCGAAGAACACGCGGTATGGCATGCGGTCGTGGCGCGTCGGCGACAGCGCCGGCGCGGCCGGCAGCATCACGGCGTAGATCGCGATCCGCTCGGCGAGTGCGGCGCTGATCGCGACGCGACTGTCGCTCTGGCTCAGGGTCTGGGCGATTCGCCGGCATTCCTCGAAATAGGTCGACACGAGGACCTGGCGATGGCGCTGCAGGGTTTCACGGATGGTCTTGCGGTGAACGTCCTCGTTGCCGTCCATGTCGCCGCCGACCCAGGAGCCGAAGCGCAGGATGTCGGGCAGCTCGATCGACTCGGCCGCGACGCCGTAGGCGCGCCCGAGCGCATCGGCGATCTCCTCGTAGAACAGCGGCACGACGCGGTAGAGAATGTCGATCAAATAGAACAGCACGTGCTCGCGCTCGTCGGCGACCGAGAGGCGCTGCCGCGGATGCTCCTCCGTCTGCCAGATCGTCGTGAGCTCCATGCGCACGCGCGCCCACAACGTCGCGAGCTCCGCGGGCGTCGACGCCGGGTTCTGGCGCCGCAGCAGGTCCTGGGCGATCCGTTGCTGCTTGCGCAGGATCGTGCGGCGCGTCGACTCGGTCGGGTGCGCGGTGAACACGGGCTCGAGGCTCAGCGAGCGGATCAGCTCGAGCAGGTCCTGAAGCGACAGGCCCTCGCCGCGCAGCCGCCAGATGCAGTCGGCGATGCCGCCCGGCTGGGCGACCGCGCTGTCGTTGAGGTATTCGCGGCGCCTGCGCACGCGATGAACCTTCTCGGCGGTGTTGACCGCCTGGAACCACAGGGAGAAGGCCCGGGTCAGATCCGTCGCGGCCGCGGCCGAACGGCCCGCGATGCGCGCGCTGAGCCGCGCCAAACCTGCCGCATCGCCGTCGCGCAGCGCGATCGCGGCGAGCCGGTCACCTTCGACCAGGTTGAAGAACTCGCTCCCCCCCTGTTCGCGCAGCATCTCGCCGATCGTCTGGCCGAGCGAGTGCACATCCTCGCGCAGGGCGGCGTCCTTGACCGGAAATTGGATGTCCTGGCGATACATGAGCGGCTCTCGGCTGGGGTTCCGGGAGCGATTATGACCTCATTGGCGCGGATCGCACCATCCGGCGCCCGCGCCGGTCCAATTTCAATGGATGTTCAGCAGCACCGTGGTGTCGAAGCTCTCGAACGTGTTGAGCACGCGCCGGTAGGCGTTTTGGACGATGCGCTCGGCGTCCTTGTCGGCGCGCGTCGACAACAGCATGCGGATCACCACGTCGTCCTGCGGACGCGCCGGATCCTCGCTCAGCATCTGATAGGTGAACCGGGCGAGTCTCGAGTTGATCTCGTTGACGAACTTCAGCCGGGCGGTCTCGCCGCCACCCGGGGCGCCCGCCTTGCCCTCGTCGGCGATCTCGCACATCAGCCGCACGATGAACCGCGCCTTGTCGACCAGGCCGAGATCGGCGAAGAATTCGACTTCGGATTGGATGTTCATGTCATGCCGGGAAGAAATCGATCGGTTTGGTCGTGGTCAGCGGCGCAACGTCCTTGGCCTTGAAGCGGAACAGGCGGATGCGCGCGATGAGTTCGGCCTCGAACGCGGGATCCTTCAGATCGCTCGAGACGATCCGGACCGCGGTCACCACCCCGGAGGGGGCGATGGTCAATTCGACGACGACCTTGCCCTGCAGCGCCGGGTTCTGACGCAGCGCCCGCGTGTACAGCGCGTAGATGGCGCCCTTGTTCTTGTCGAACACCAGCGCCACCTCGTCGGCGCTGCGCGAGGCCATGCCGCTGCCGCCGCTGCGGGTCGAGCGGTCGCCACCCGAGGCGAGCTTCAGATTGCGCACCTTGCCCGCCTGGTAGCCGCGCAGCGAGCCGGAGCCCGACGCGAGTCCGGAGCTGGTCGGCGCGGAAATGCCGCCGCTGGTGCCGCCGGCGCGCGCCGTGATCATCGAGCGCTGCACCGTGGTCACGTCGCCGGGATCCCGGGTCCGCGGCTGGTCCTTTTCGAATTTCTGCAGGTCGGCCTGGTCGCGCAGCGCCGCGAGCTCGTCGAGATTCGCGAGCAGGCCGCTCTTGGCGGCCCGGGCGCGGGGATTCACCGGCGCGGGCTTCGGCCGCGGCTTCGCCGGCTCGGGCTTCTTTTCCACCTTCTTCGGCGCCGGGGGCGGGGGCGGCGGCGGGGTCATGACCAGGCGCACCACGCGCTCCGGCAGCTCGTTGGTGTTGATGACCACCGCGTGACGCGGCAGGAACGGAATCAGCACCGCGACGATCCCGACGACGATCGCGAGATTGCGCAGGATGCGGCGGAAGCGCCGTTCCATCTCCTCGCTCGGCGACCACGGCAGGTCGTAGCGCCGGTAATATGGATTGATGCCGAGCTTGGCGGGAGAGTGCATCACGTTTGCCTCGGCCATTTACGTCGCCGCCCTTTCGCGCTGGACGACCGCGAGCGACACCTTGGCGTAATCCGCCTCGGTGCAGGTCATCATCACCTTTTTCAGCACGCTGTACGGCATGTGCTTGTCGCCCATGATCGTCACCTCGCGCTTCGCCGGATCGGTGTTGGCGGCCGCGATCAGCACGCTGTCGTTCCGCGCGATCAGCGCGGCCTTCAGCGGCTCGATCACCGGGTCCGAAGTGCGCACCAGATCGGCCACCTTGCCGATCAAGCGGCCGTCGACGAACAGCGAGTCCTTGGTCACCATGACGACCACCGTGGGGTGCGGCTTCTGCTCGGAGATCGACTGCGGGATCGCGATGCTCTTCGTGTTGGGCAGGATGTCCACGTCGGCGGTGTGCGCGAGCAGGAACACCACGAGTATCGTCATCATGTCGATGAACGGCACCAGCGCGAAATGGCTCGCGCCGTGGCGGCGTTTCCTGTGTCTCTTGATCCGATAGGGCGTCATTTCGGCGCGTCCCCGACGGAGATGTTCGGAAAGAGCTCGGCCTTCGAGAACGGCGCGACCGGCAGCTGGTACACGCGCACCGCGTCCATGACCTGGACGAGCACGTCGTACGGCACGTTCGGCCCGAGCAGCACGCTCGCGTCGGTCATGTCCGGGAACTGGGCCTTGATGGTGCGCATGAACACCGACAGACTGTCATAGTCGTACGCGCCGTTCTTTATCGCGATGTCCTTCAGCGGGCCGGAGTTGCGGTCGTTCACCAGGATGTCGTCGGGCCGCACGATCACCTCGAGCTTCAGGCCCTTGGGCAGCGGCACCGCGGCCGTGTTGTTCGACGGCAGGTTCAGGCTGAGCACGTTCGTCTTCGAGAACACGGCGGTGAAGATCAGGAAGAACACGAGGATCACCATCATGTCGATCATCGGCACGATGTTCAGGTCGTCCCGCCCGCGGTGATAGCGGTCGTGATTGCGGCGGACGAGACGGGCGGATTTTGACTTCATGGAAGAAGCGCCTTCTTGGTGGTCCCGTCCTTCAGACCGTGCCGCGAGCGGCCGCGGGGGCGCGCGGGGCCGCCACGGGCGGTGTCTCCGCGGTCTGCCGCTCGGTGATGGAGTTCAGGAATTTGACCGAGGCGCTCTCCAGGCTGTCCATCAGCGCGGTGGTCTTCGACTCCAGGAACATGTGCGACAACAACAGCGTGATCGCCACCGCGAGCCCGGAGGCGGTGTTGTTCATTGCGACCGAGATCGAGGCGGCCAACAGGCTCGCCTTGTCGGCCGGGTTCGCGGTCGCGACCGCGCCGAACGCCTCGATCAGGCCCGTGATCGTGCCGAGCAGGCCGATCAACAGGCCGACGTTGGCGAGCGAGGACAGGAAATGCGTGCGCTTCTCGATCCGCGGGATGACCTCGAGCAGGCTCTCGTCCATCGCCTTCTCGACGTCGTCGCGGCGGCGCGCGCTCGCGACCCGCGCGACCCCGTAGCTCAGGATCGTCGCGATCGAGGCCTTCGAGTTCTGGGTCAGCGCGACCACCTGCTTGAAGTTGCCCGCGCCGAGCGCCGGGACCAGTTCCTCCCACAGCGCCCGGTTGCGGATGGTTTCGCGCGTCAGGTACACGAAGCGCTCGATCGCGATCGCGACGCCGACGACGAAGATGATTGCGAGCGGGTACAGGAACACGCCCCCATCCTTGAAGAAATTGACGAACGAATTCAGAAAATTCATCTGCGTGCTCCTAAAGAATTATCCAAGCGCCTTGACCGGCAAATTCAACCAGATTCCGTAAAATCGGCTATGACTCACTTCTCACCCTGCTTCGCGGTCGCCGACGGCGCGCCGCCATTTTGCGGCGCTGCGGCGGATAGGACGTGGTAATAGACGATTTCCCGTCGAAACACATCCCGGTCGACCGGCGCCAACACCTCGTCGAGCAGGCTGTTGACCGGCTTGCCGCTCAAGTCCCCGATGTCGGACTTCTTCCACGGGACGATGTACATCACTTTCGGCAACTCGCGGTTGCCGGTCACCGTGGTCGTGCCGAGCGCGATGAAATCGCTCTTCGAGTGGGCGGGAGCCTTGTCCTTGCCGACCGCGTGCGCCGCGTGCTTGACGGGCTCCGGCTGTTTGGCCGGTTCGGGCGGCGTGGCCGGTTCGACGGCTCCGGCGGGCGGTACCACCGCGAGCGACGCGATCAGAACCATGGCAGTCGAAATTCGGTTGAGCTTCATGATGGCTCCTTGGATGCCGGCGTCGCAGCCGGCGCAGCGGGCGCCGCGGGCTGTGCCGCAGCCGGTGCCGCAGCCGGTGCCGTGGTCGGCGCCGTGGTCGGCGCCGCCGTGGGCTTCGCCGCCGCCGCAGGGGCTTGCGCCGGCAGGCCGACGCGATGGCGCAGTTCGATGATCCAACCCGGCACCCGCTTGTCGTCGCCCCCCAGGGCCACATAGCGCTGGTACTGGTCGAGCGCCTTGTGCGGGTGACCGAGATACAGATCGTACAGGATTCCGAGATTCAGATGCGCCGGCAAATAATCGGGCCGCGCGGCGAGCGCCCGCAAGTAGGCGGCCTCGGCGTCGCTGAACCGGCCGAGGCGGCGCAGCACCATGCCGAGCTCATCGTTGGCGACCGAATCGTCCGCCGAGTGCGCGAGCACCGCCTCGAAGGCTGCCTGCGCCTCGGCCAGCCGTCCGCTCTGCAGATAAATGATCCCGAGGTCGAGTTGCGGACCCTTGTACGCGGGGTACTCGATGGTCAACTGTTTGAGGTCGAGTTCGGCGTCCGTGAGCTTGCCCGCCTTCATCGACTGCAGCGCGCGCGCGAATTCAGCCGCGGCTTGCGGTGGTATCGGCGGCGGCAGCGCGGGCATCGCGCTCGCGGCGGTCTGCGGGCCGGACGGCAGGACCGCCGTGACCGCGGGCGTCGCCGCGGCGGCGTCCGGT
>JBBISV010000124.1:0-7003 GCA_037441085.1 Gammaproteobacteria bacterium
GAGACCTTTCAACAGCACCCGGCGCGAACAGGAAGGATTCATCGCGGCGTCCCCCGATCAGAAGAACATGGACATGTAGAGCTGTATGACGGTTGCGTCGAAATGATACAGGGGCTCGGAGCCCGGCGCGTATTGGGGTAGGCCGTAGTTCTTGATGTTGCGAAAATCGCCGTATTTGTAGCGGATGCGGCTGACATCGGCGGTCACCGTGGCGCGCTTGAAGACCTTCCAGCCGTTCGGTAGGAACGCGTAGGTCGCCTTCACGTCGAGCATCAGGTTGGTCGAGGCGGCGAGTTCCTTGTCCCGCGCCATGAAGTTCTGCGAGCCGGCGAACGGAAAGAGGTCGCTGTAGAAGCTCGCGTGGCCCTGTTTGTAGTAGCGCACGCGGCCCTCGAAGATCCAGCGGTTGCGCACCGGCTGGGTGTAGCCCAGCTCGAACGTATTCGCGCGCACGCCCCAGGTGTCGCTGTAGAAACGGTACGAGCCGGAGATCGCGGCGCGGTACGGCAGGTAGTATTTCGCGCGCAGCGCGACCGCGTTGCTGGTGTGCGTGCCGGGATAGACCTGCGCGCCCAGGCCATAGCCCTTGGTGTTGCCGGGCGAGTTGTCGAGATAACGGATGCTGCGATACGGATTCGCGAGATACCCCTGATCGGTGTTCACCTCGAAGCTCAGGCCGGTGATCAGGCTTTTGGTGAGAATCTGCGACACGCCGGCCTGGTAGCTCAGGCTGTAGGCGTGGCCGAGCCAGGTGGTGCCCGCGGCGCCGTGTTCGCCGACCCGGTTGCGGCTGGAGGTGAAGCCCAGCGTCACCGTGGTCAGGTCGCCGAACATGTCCTGGCTCAGGCCGAAATGCGAGGTGTTCGAGATGTAGTCGTCCTCGACGCTGTTCGTGTAGGAGGCCGTGTACTCGGTCTTGTCGCGGATGTAATTGGCCGTGATGCCCTTCTGGGTGCGCTGGTCGTGGATCTTGCTGGCGCTGGTCAGCACGTCGACCGACGCGCCGCTGACCGTGTCCACGAAGTAATCTCCCTCGAAGCTCAGCTGTTCCGACACCTTCTTGCGCACCGCGACGGACTTGCCGGTGATGTCCATGCCGCCGCCGTTGTACTTGCTGTAGAACAGGTCGGCGCGGTCGTCCGGCAGCACGTCGGCGCCGGCGGTGCGGGCGAGCAGCAGGGCCGCGACGGCGGTCAGGCGGGAGAGTTTTCTATCCGGGTTTGCCATCGGTTTCAGTTACAGCCGCAGCCGCCGCCGGCGGCGCCGGTCGCGCCGCGCGCGCCCTCGCGGACTTCCTGGACGTGGTCCATGTACGCGGCCGAGACGGCGTCCCGGTCCCAGGACATGATCGGATCGGCGAGGCGGTCGCGCTGATAGGGCTTCACCCAGGGCTGCAGGTTGGTGCAGCCGCCGAGCGCCAGCGCCATGCCGATGAACGCGAGACCGGAGCGTCGCATGCTCATTCCTCGGTCAACTGGCGGATCTTGTCCTGGTATTCGTTCTCGTCGCCGGGCTTGTAGCCGCGGTGCACGTAGCGGATGACGCCCTTGCGGTCGATGAGGATCGTGCTCGGCATTTCCTCGACGTGGTATTCGTCGCTGACGCGGTTCTTTGGGTCGAGCAGCACCGGGAAGCTCACCGGCCTGCGCGCGAGCAGCTTCAGGACCGCCGCCTTGTCGGTGTCGACGTTGACGCCGAGCAGCGTGAACCCGGCCGGTTTGAATTGTTGATAGATCTGGTTGAGCAGCGGCATCTCCTGCTGGCAGGGTCCGCACCAGGTCGCCCAGAAATTCAACATCACCACCTGGCCCTTGTACTGGGCCAGCGAGTCGCTCGCGCCGGCGGGTGTCGTCAGCGTGAACGGCGGCGCGGCGCCGCCGCCTGAGGACGCGGCCAGCGCGCCGCTCGCGGCGACGACCGCCGCGAGGGCGCAGAGCTTGAGGAATTTGACGGGAAAAGTGTGCATCGAAGTATCCTCCTCAATAGAACACCGTGACTCCCAGCGTCGCCTCGATGTTGTGAACGTTCTTCGTCCGGCCGGTCAGGTCGGTCTCAAATACATGATCGCGGACGTCCATGTGCATCGCCACCCAGTCGGTGATCAGGATGCGCGTGCCGACGCCGAAGTTCAGCGCGAAGCGGTCCGTGCCCGCGAATTTCACGTCGCCCATGCCGACGGTCGTGTAGAGCGCCGTGTTGAAGGCGCGGCCCCGGCCGAGAAAGACCTCGCCGGGCAGTATGTTGTATCCCAGGTCGAGATCGTAATACGTGAATTGCTTCCCAGAGTTGCTGAGCACGGTGATGTTCGGGAACACGTCCTGCAAGCTGGTCGTGCCCGCGCGCGAGCGCGCGAGGTATCCTTCCATGAACACATCCTCGGTCACGTGGTAGGCGAGCCGCGCTCCGTACACCGGGTTCGTGCCGAAATCCTGGATGCTGAGCGCGCCGAAGTAGGCCCCGAGCTCGAAGTCGCTCGCCTTGATCTTCGGCGTCTTGACGACGCGCCGCGTGACCTGCGGTTCGATGATCGTCTGGTCACCCGTCGCCGCGCCGGCATCGCCGCCGGCGCCGAGCGGCGTGGGACGGTGATCGCCGCGGTGGAACCAGGCGCAGCCGGACAAGGCGACCGCCGCTAAAAGAACACCGCCAAGTCGAATTTCCATTCTTCCGGTTCCTCGTTGGAATTTTGCCTGGTGAACACGACGTAGCTGCGCCAATCGAAGCGCCACATGAACCGTCTGGTGATGAAGCCGCGGGCCCCGACCGACACGTAGGCCAGCTGATTGTTGGTTTCCAGCGGCTTCGGCGGCACCTTGCCCTGCGTGTACTGATAGCCGGTGCCGATGCCGAGCGTCGGCGAGAATCGGCGCCATTCCGGGATCAGCGTGTGGCGCAGCCCGATGGTCGCGAGGTAGCGGTTGTCGAGCGTGCCGAACGCCTGTTGCAACACGACCTCGGCATCGAGGCTCTTGGTGAGCCCAAAATCGGCGTAGGCGGTCACGAGATTCTGCCGGTTGTAGACGCCGTAGCCCGCGCCCAGCTCCCAGCGGTGGGTCGCGAAGTCCGGATACCCTGGAATCGGCGCCGGCGCGCCCGAGGGCAGCGCCGTCTGCGCGAGTTCGTCGCGGTAGGTCCATCCTTCCTCGCCGCGCGGCGCGCGCACCTTGAACCAGTCGGTGCGGCTGTAGAGCACCGTGAGCTTCTCGCCGCGCGCGACGACATAGAACACCGGATAGCCGCGTCCGGGCCCGGTGCGCATCTCGAGATAGGGGCGCGTCACGACCAGTTGCAGGTGGGTCGCCGCCGCATGGACGACGCCGCAGGCGAACGCCTGCAGCAGCAGGATCAGCGGCAACAGGCGCGGCATCGTGTCAGATCGCGGGCGCGACGAAGGGGTCGTTGTAATATTGGGCACCGATGTCCAGCCATTCAGAAATCAACCGCAACTCCGCCGGGGACAGGTAGCCCGTGTGATCCACGCTGCCCCGCACCTGGCCATCGAGGGTGCCGAAAAAGGTCGACGACGCATTCGCGCTTCCGGCAGCCATCGGCGCCGGCACCGTCACGGCGAGTCCCGTAACCGGATCGACGACGGGCACCAGCGCGTTCATATTAAGCTGCAGCTGGGCATGAGGGAACAGGAGATCCTCGTACGAGGTGACCACGGTGGGATCGGCCGAGGAGGCGCCGGAGGTCAGATCGAGCTGGCCCGCGGGCACCTGCGTCGCGTTGGCGGTGCTGACGGTGTTGTGGCAGGACACGCAGGTATGGTCGCTGGTCAGTGCGCCGGTCACCGGATCGAAGGTCTTGCGCGGCAGCGTCCAGATCGGCTGGATGTGCTGTAGATATTCGATCGTGATCCGGCAGCGCGCATCCCAGGGGGCGCAATCGGCGTTCGTCGGCGCGGCGAGCCCGTTCGGCAGGGACGCGTAGAGATAGGAGATCGCCGGGTTCGGCGTGGAGGCGGGATCGGTCCAGATGTCGGTGTAGACGACGTTCGGGCTCAGGACCTGGCTGCAGGTCTTCAGATTCGCGCAGGTCAGCCGAGCGAGCGTCTCGGCCATGGTTTCGCCGGTGTTCGCGACGTAATTCGGGTTCGTGTCCGGGAAGCCGCCGGCGGGCGCGCCCGCATACACGGACGCCGTCAGGCCGCCGCGTCCGTGCGACGGAGTCGTCGACTGCGCCGGATTCGGCGTGTGACAGCCGTTACAGCTGCGCGTCTCGCCGGGCATCAGCTGCAGCCAGCTCTGGTGTTGCGGTCCGACGCGCCGGCCGTTCGCATCCAGCAATTCGAGCGTGAACGGCACGTTTGCCGGGACCTGGACGGACACCGAGCCGTCCGGTTGGACCGGCGCGTAGCCGAGAATCTCGCGCATGCCGAAATCGGTGGGGCCGAAGGCCGAACCGTTGATCTTGCGCACCGTCTTGTCGGGAATTTCGACCGGCTTCTCGATGCGGATGAAGCGGACCGGCAGCTGGGCGGCGGGCGTCGACTTCGGGTCGGCGAGCGTGGGGATGTCGACCGGCGCCCCATTGACCGGGTTTTCCGCCTTGCCGTCGACATCGTAGACGCTGCGGATCTCGAGGACGCCGACGCCGTCGTTGGCGAGCGTCGCCGCGGCCCCGGTCGGCACCGTGTCGGGAATGTAGGTCACCGCCGGCGAGCGCGGCTGCATGATCACCGGGTCCACGATCATGATGCCGGCATCCGCGGAGAGCAGCGGGCTCAAGGCGCCGGTGTCGAGGTCATAGAGCCACAACGTATACTGCGGCGGCGCCATTTGGGCGGTCGCGGGCGGCTGGCTGCCGGCCGGGCACACGGTGGTCGCCGGCGGCGTCGCCGTGTTGTCGAGCAACAGGCAGGGCGACCAGCTGATCAGCATGCGGTTGGTGCCGTCGTACAGCGGGTACGCGGAGGCGATGCGCCCGCCCAGCGAGGGCAGGTTCGCGTCGGTGGTCACGCCGAGCGCGGTGGCGCTCGTCTGCGCCGGACCCGCGGCGCCGGCGGCTGCGAGGGTCGCCTGGTTGGTCTCGACGAACTGGTCGGCATCGATCAGCAGCGCATCGCCGCCGAGCTGGGTGCCGAGGAACGGCCGGTCGATCGCGAGCAGCCTGCCGTCGGGGCGCTGCTTCGCGTCGAGGAATTGAATCACGTTGTCGTTGGTGCCGGCGGCGTTGACGCCGGTCGCATGGCTGTTCGCGCCGTAGTAGAGCTCGAGGCCGGTGCCGTCCGGGTTGACCCGGTAGAGGTTGATCTCGTCGGCGCCGTTCACGTGTTCCCAGCGGGAAAAGACGATCTGGCCGTCGTTCAGCATGGACGGTGCGAAATCGTGGCCGGTGTTGAACGTGATCTGGTGGATGTTGCTGCCGTCGGCGTTCATCACGTGCAGCGCGAAGATCGGCTCGGAGGGATTGAATCCGCGCTCGGTCTGGGCGGGGTATTGCGGGCGGTTCTCATCGAGCAGCACCGCCTGGGTCGCGGTCTGCCGGGTCGACGCGAACACGATGCGCCCGTCGGGCAGGAAGTGCGGACTGATGTCGTGGCCCGACGTGATGGTGTCGTTCGTCAGCTGCGTGACGGTTTTCGTCGTGGCGTCGTATTCGTAGATGTTCCAGGTCGGCTGCTGGTTCGCCTGCACGTTCGCGAGCAGCGGCAGGCGCAGCGAGAACACCAGCTTCTTGCCGTCCGGCGAGACGTCGAGGTCGCGCACGTCGCCCTTGCCCTTGGTGATCGGCAGGGTCACGTTCGTCTCGGGTGCGCCCGCGCTCGCCTGGTCGCGGACGAACAAGTCGCCGCCGGCGGTGGAGGTGATCTGGTCGCGGACGTCGATGTCGGTCTTCGGGACCGGGCGTTTGATGTAGGCGAGCGGGAAGCTCAGTTCGCCCGGACTCAAGGTCTGGCCGCCGGCGAGCCCCGGCGCATGACCACTGACCGCGCTGCTGCAGCCCCAGAGCAGTGCGAGCGGCGCGAGCAGCGCGGTCGCTCGCAGGCAACGCTGAATCCGGTCGCGCCGGTGGGGCTTGTTCATCATTCTGGCATCTTGTAGCGGCTGCGGTTGTCGATCTGTTAACGCATTCACAGAAGATCCGCGCGATATCCGCTCATCTTGCGGGGCGGCGGATCGAGCGGCGCTTCGGTATGGAAAACGAGGATATAGCTGCGGCGCAATGCTCGGTTACTGTCGCGAAAAGCCGACGTCTGCGGGTCGAGACATGTGCCGCCGACGGCCGCCCGCGTATATTTCGCGCCAACCGAAGAATTCACAACTCAATCGAGCGGATGAACGTATGCACAACGAGAATGCGCAGATCGCGACCACGCCGCGCCGGCGCGACCGGGCACGCCCCGTGACGCGCGCCGTCCCGGCCGTGCTGATGGCGCTCGCGTCGCTTTGCACCCAGGCGCTCGCCGCCAACACGACGCCGACGCAGGCCGAACGGATCTACAGCCGCATTGCCGGCATTCCGGCGCCGCCGGCCGTCCTGCAGCAGATGACGCAGACCGATCCCTTGAGCGCGGCGCTGCTCGCCACCCAGGATCCGGCGTTCTACGACGACACGATCCGGAATCTGGCGACGCCGTGGACCAACCGGGCGCAGACCGAGTTCGCGCCGCTGAACGACTACACCGCCACGGTGATCGGCATGGTGCGCGACGACGTGCCGTTCAACACACTGCTGTCGGCCGACCTGGTCTACATCGCGGACCCCAGCCTCGGCCTGCCGGCCTACTCGCCGGCCAACAACGACATGTACCAGGCGCTCGACACCAACGGCGTCGACCTGAAGGCGCATCTGGTCGCGACCACCCAGTCCTCGGTGACCGGACTGCCGCCGGCGGCGACGGCCGGCGTGCTGACGACCCGCGGTGCCGCGTCGGCCTTCTTCGAGAAGGGCACGAACCGGGCGATGTTCCGATTCACGATGATGAACCACCTGTGCGCCGACCTGCAGACCATCATGGATACGTCGCGGCCGCCCGACCGCATCCGCCAGGACGTCA
>JBBISV010000125.1:0-6870 GCA_037441085.1 Gammaproteobacteria bacterium
TGCTCGTCTATGTCGGCGCGGTGATGGTGCTGTTCCTGTTCGTCGTCATGATGCTGGACATCAACCTCGAGGAGCTGCGCAAGGGCGTCGCGGGCTATTGGCCGCTCGCGGTGGCGGTTGCCGGCTTCGTCGTGTTCGCGATCATCAACGTGATCGTGGTGCGCCACCTCGGCGGGGCGGCGCTGCGCGCGGCTCCGGCCCTGCCGGCGGGTTATTCGAACACCCGCGCGCTCGGCATCGCGCTCTTCACCCGCTACGCCTATCCGGCGCAGCTCGCCGCGGTGATCCTCCTCGTCGCCAGCGTCGCGGCGATCGTGCTGACGCTGCGCCGGCGGCCGGGCGTCAAGCCCCAGGACGTCGCGATGCAGGTCGCCGTCGACGCGAAGGATCGCGTCCGCATCGTCAAGATGGCATCGGAGAAACGCCCGTGATCACGCTGACCGAGGTTTTGACCCTGTCGGGACTGTTGTTCGCCGTGGCCATCGCCGGGGTGTTCCTGAACCGCAAGAACATCATCGTGCTGTTGATGTGCATCGAACTCATGCTGCTTGCGGTGAACTTCAATTTCGTCGCCTTCTCGAGCTTTCTCGGCGACATCAACGGACAGGTCTTCGTCTTCTTCATTCTGACGGTTGCCGCGGCCGAGGCCGCGATCGGGCTGGCGATCTTGGTCGTGCTGTTCCGCGAGCGCAGCAGCATCAACGTCGAAGATCTGGATACGCTGCAAGGTTGAGGGGCGAAATGACGAGCATGGAGTCCATATACCTCACAATCGCGCTCGCGCCGCTCATCGCCGCGATCATCGCGGGCGTCGGCGGCCGCGCGATCGGACGGACCGGTGCGCACAGCGTGACGATTCTGGGCGTCGGGGTGTCCTTCGTCCTGTCCGCGTACGTCCTCAAGTCGATGCTGGTCGACGGCATGACGCCGTTCGACGGCACGGTCTACACCTGGCTCGTCAGCGACGGCGTGACGATGCAGGTCGGGTTCCTGATCGATCATCTGTCCGCCCTGATGATGGTGGTGGTCACCTTCGTGTCGCTGATGGTGCACATCTACACGATCGGCTACATGCACGACGATCCGGGCTACCAGCGGTTCTTCAGCTACATCTCGCTGTTCACGTTCTCGATGCTGATGCTCGTGATGTCGAACAATTTCATGCAGCTGTTCTTCGGCTGGGAGGCCGTCGGCGTGGTCTCCTACCTGCTGATCGGATTCTGGTACACGCGGCCGACGGCGATCGTGGCGAACATGAAGGCGTTCATCGTCAACCGCGTCGGAGACTTCGGTTTCGTCCTGGGCATCGCCGCGGTGCTCCACTACGCCGGTTCGCTCGACTACTCGACGGTGTTCGCCCACGCCGGCCAGATTGCCTCCGCGCAGCTGCAGATCACCCCGACGGTGGCGTGGCCGGCGATCACGTTCACCTGCATCTGCCTGTTCGTCGGCGCGATGGGCAAGTCGGCGCAGATGCCGCTGCACGTGTGGCTGCCGGACTCGATGGAGGGCCCGACGCCGATCTCGGCGTTGATTCACGCGGCCACGATGGTCACGGCCGGGATCTTCATGGTGGCGCGGATGTCGCCGCTGTTCGAGCTGTCCGACACGGCGCGCTCGGTAATCCTGGTGATCGGCGCGAGCACGGCGCTGTTCATGGGGCTCATCGGGGTGGTCGCGAACGACATCAAGCGGGTGGTCGCCTATTCGACGCTTTCGCAGCTCGGCTACATGACCGTCGCGCTCGGCGCGTCGGCCTACGCCTCGAGCATCTTTCACCTGATGACGCACGCTTTTTTCAAGGCGCTGCTGTTCCTCGCGGCGGGATCCGTGATCATCGCGATGCATCATGAACAGGACATGCGGCGGATGGGCGGCCTGAAGAAGTACATGCCGATCACCTACTGGACCTGTCTCGTCGGCTCGCTGGCGCTGATCGGCTTCCCCGGAACAGCGGGATTCTTCTCCAAGGACGCGCTGATCGAGGCGGTGCACGGGTCGCAATTGGCCGGCTCGGGCTATGCCTACTTCTGCGTCGTCGCCGGCGTGTTCGTCACGGCCCTGTACACCTTCCGGATGTTCTTCATGACCTTCCACGGCGAAGAGCGCATGGACCATCACACCCGCGAACACCTGCACGAGAGTCCCTGGGTCGTTACGCTGCCGCTCGTGCTGCTCGCGATCCCGTCGGCGCTGGTCGGATGGTTCGCGATCAAGCCGCTGCTGTTCGGCGGGTTCTTCGCCGGCGCGATCGAGGTGCTCCCGGCGCATGACGTGCTCGCGCCGATGGCGGCGGAATTCCATGGGCCGGCGGCATTCGTGCTGCAGGGCTTCAGCGGCCTGCCGTTCTGGCTCGCGGCGGCCGGCGTGTTCAGCGCCTGGCTGTTCTTCCTGAAGAATCCCGCGCTCGCCGACGCCGCGGAGCGGCGCTTAGGCTGGCTGCATACGGTGCTGGTGAACAAGTTCGGCTTCGACTGGTTCAACGAGCACGTCATCGTCGCCGGCGCCC
Source organism: Gammaproteobacteria bacterium (assembly GCA_037441085.1). Classification (GTDB taxonomy): domain Bacteria; phylum Pseudomonadota; class Gammaproteobacteria; order Steroidobacterales; family Steroidobacteraceae; genus Bog-1198. Next base: position 2,510 of record JBBISV010000125.1, read on the forward strand.
GCCTGCTCGGCGGCGGGCTGTGGCGCTACGGAGACCAGGACCTGATCGACGGCGGGATGGTCAACGGCAGCGCGCGCGCCGTCGGCTGGGTTTCCTCGGTGATGCGCTACGCGCAATCGGGGTACCTCTACCACTACGCGTTCGCGATGATACTCGGGCTTGCGTCGCTGCTGATGTGGCTGATATGGCGGACATGATGACCTTCGGACACCTCCTGTCGATCCTGATCTGGCTGCCGATCCTCGGCGGGTTCACGGTGCTCGCGCTCGGCAACGAACGGCCGGCGGCGGCGCGCTGGCTGTCGCTCGCGTTCGCGCTGGCGACCCTCGTCGCGAGCGTGCCGTTGATGACGCAGTTCGACACCGGAACGGCGGCGATGCAGTTCGTCGAGCGCGCCGCCTGGGTGCCCAGCATCAGCGCGCAGTTCTACCTGGGCGTCGACGGCATCGCGATGCCGCTCATCGTGCTGACGACGCTGACGACCGTGCTGGTCGTGATCGCCGGATGGGGCAGCGTCACGAAGCGCGTGGCGCAGTACTTCGGCGCGTTCCTGATCCTCGAAGGCGCGATGATCGGCGTGTTTTGCGCGCGCGACGCGCTGCTGTTCTACGTGTTCTGGGAAGTCATGCTGATCCCGATGTTCATCATCATCGGCGTGTGGGGCGGGGCGCGCCGCGTCTACGCGACCATCAAGTTCTTCCTGTACACGTTCCTCGGTTCCCTGTTGATGCTGGTGGCGCTGATCTACCTGCACCTGAAGTCCGGCAGCTACGACCTGGACGTGTTCGCGCGGATGCCGCTGAGCCTGACCGAACAGACGCTGATCTTTCTCGCGTTCTTCGCCGCGTTCGCGGTCAAGGTCCCGATGTGGCCGGTCCACACCTGGCTGCCCGACGCGCACGTCGAGGCGCCGACCGGCGGATCGGTCGTGCTGGCGGCGATCATGCTGAAGATGGGCGGCTACGGCTTCCTGCGCCTGTCGCTGCCGATCACGCCGGACGCGAGCCGCGAGCTCACCTGGCTGATGATCGCCCTGTCGCTGATCGCGGTGGTCTACATCGGCTTCGTGGCGCTCGCCCAGAAGGACATGAAGAAGCTGATCGCCTACTCGTCGATCGCCCACATGGGCTTCGTGACCCTGGGCGCGTTCGTGGGCTTCAAGATCATCGAGCACACCGGCCGGACTCTCGGCGTCGAGATGGCGCTCGACGGGGCGGTCGTGCAGATGATCTCGCACGGGCTGGTGTCCGGCGCGATGTTCCTGTGCGTGGGCGTGATGTACGACCGCGTGCACAGCCGCGAAATCAGCGCCTACGGCGGCGTCGTCAACACGATGCCGGTGTTCGCCGCGTTCATGGTCCTGTTCTCGCTCGCCAACACCGGACTGCCCGGCACCTCGGGCTTCGTCGGCGAATTCCTGGTGATTCTCGCGTCATTCAAGGCCGACGTGTGGTATGCCGTCCTCGCCGCCGTGACGCTGGTCCTCGGGGCCGCCTATACGCTCTGGCTGGTCAAGCGCGTGATCTTCGGCGCCGTGGCCAATCCGCAGGTGGCCGCGCTCGAGGACCTCAACGGGCGCGAGTTCCTGGTGCTGGGCGTGCTCGCGGCGGCCGTGCTGCTCGTCGGCATCTGGCCTGCGCCGCTGCTCGACGCGATGCGGGCGACCACCCAGCATTTAACCCAGCAATTGCTGGTCTCGAAGCTTGCGCCCTAGGGTCCACGCATGAACGTTTTCAGTGTCGCCGATTTCAATTCCGGGATGGGCCTCGCGGCTCCGGAGATCTTTCTGGGGCTGGGCGCCTGCGCGATCCTGCTGCTGGATCTGCTGATCGGCGAGGGCAGGCGGCAGTGGATCGCGGCGATCTCGGTCGTGACCCTGCTGATCACCGCCGCGATCGCCGTGATGGTGCCGGTGGCCGGCCGGGTCACCGCGCTCGGCGGCATGTTCGAGATCGACGCGATGTCGCAGGTGCTCAAGGTCGTCGCGCTGCTGACCGTCGCGGTCGTGTTCGTCTATTCCGTCGAATACATGCGCTGGCGGGGCATCCTCAAGGGCGAGTATTTCGTCCTGGGGCTGTTCGCGACGCTCGGGATCCTGGTGCTCGCGTCGGCGGCCAGCCTGATCACGCTGTATCTCGGCCTCGAGCTGCTGTCGCTGTGCCTGTACGCGATGGTCGCGTTCGACCGCGAGTCCGGACGCGCGGCCGAGTCCGCGATCAAGTTCTTCGTGCTGGGTTCGCTCGCCTCGGGCACGCTGCTCTACGGCATGTCGATCGTCTACGGCGTGACCGGCAGCCTGCAGCTCGATGCGATCGCGCTCGCGGTGCATGGCGGGCTCTCGACCAACATCGGGCTGTTGTTCGGCATTGCATTCATCATCGTCGCGATCGGCTTCAAATTCGGCGCCGTGCCGTTCCACATGTGGATCCCGGACGTCTACGAAGGCTCGCCGACCTGCGTGACCCTGTTCATCGGCAGCGCGCCCAAGGTCGCCGCGTTCGCGCTCACGATGCGGCTCCTGACCGAGGGACTGGCGGGGGCCCAGGTCGACTGGAGCCAGATGCTGGTCGTGCTCGCCGTCCTTTCCATGGCCGTCGGCAACATCGTTGCGATCGCCCAGGCTAACTTGAAGCGCATGCTCGGTTATTCGACGATTTCCCACGTGGGCTACATCCTGCTCGGCATCCTCGCCGGCACCCAGGCGGGCTATCAGGCGGCGATGTTCTACACCATCACCTACGTGATCGTCGCCGCGGGTTCGTTCGGCATGATCCTGCTGTTGTCACGGCAGGGCTTCGACGCCGAACAGATCGCGGATTTCAAGGGCCTGAACGCGCGCAGTCCCTGGTTCGCCGGAATGATGGCGATTTTCATGTTCAGCCTCGCGGGGCTGCCGCCGTTCATCGGCTTCTGGGCGAAGCTCGGCGTGATCCAGGCCGTGCTCGGCGTCGACATGACCTGGCTGGCCGTCGTCGCGGTGTTGTTTTCCGTGGTCGGCGCGTTTTACTATCTGCGCGTCGTCAAGATGATGTACTTCGACGAGCCGGTCGAAAGCGCGCACCTCGACGGCACGCCGTTGATGCGCACGATCCTGAGCGCGAACGCGCTGTTGGTGCTCGGTCTCGGCGTCGCGCCCGGCGCGCTGCTGTTGATCTGTTCGCACGCGCTGCCGTAGAGGGCCGACGGAGGCGCCGATTTCGTCTCGCGATGGTTGCGTTGACTGAGCTAATCAGTATAATGGTCAATTCCCCTGGTGCGGGGTGGAGCAGTCTGGCAGCTCGTCGGGCTCATAACCCGAAGGTCGCAGGTTCAAATCCTGCCCCCGCTACCAATTTTTTCCCTTCTAGATCAATTAGTTAGCCTCTACCTGCCGCCAGCATGCCAGCGGTCTGCTGGAAAATAGCCAGGAGGTTGGGGCTGTTTTGTGTAACTTTTCTAGCCGCATGCCTTCTCCGCTGCCGCGATAAGATTTGAAAGCTCCGGGTGCGAGTAATGCGTCGTGATCCGCTGACTTTTGTGCCCTAAGAGATCTTGCCGATCCTCAAACGACACGCCCGCCGCTCGTAAGCGACGACCAAACGTGTGCTTGAGATCGTGAACCCTCACGCGCCTGAATCCCTCCCGTGCTACCGCCCCATGCGCTCGCTCCCAAGCATCCGCAGCGCGTTCTCTTGCGCTCCTCCATCCGGTGTTGTTCATTTTCTTTACAGGTACGGTGAGCCCGTCCTCGCTCCGTCGAACAAAAACATACACCGGATGCATACCTCGTGCTTCCTCGATCACCGACCTCGCAATCCGATTGAGAACAACAAGTCTCTCCTCGGTGTTCTTCACCTTTTCTCCTGGGATTACAAAAACGGACGTGCCGAACTCAGGTATTTGCTTTTCCCATTCCCACCTCAAGCTACATACTTCCTCTTGGCGGCATCCGGTATTCGCCTTGTATATCGCCATACGCAGCAAATGGCTCGGCAATTGATTGAACAGGAATTGCTGCTCCTCGACCGAGAGAGAATGCGGTTTGCGCGCATCCGTAATGCGGAACTGTCAACCGGCGCGCAAAGTGGACCACCGTCCGGCGTCCAACATTGACCAGGGTATGGGGGGGTCTTGGGCAAGGATTTCTTTCGATGGAGGGGAGAAGCGCGGTCTGCCGCGTCAGCGGCAGAAGCTCCGGGCTCTTAAAAATCCGACCGCATAGGAAGCCTTGAGAGCGGCGATCGGGGCTGTACCCGTGACCTTGGGCGCCCGGCTTTTTGCTTTCTTGCCTTCATTGGCGTTTCTTGAAGCGGTAGCTGTCGTTACCCGTTTCGATGATCTCGCAGCGGTGAGTGAGCCGATCGAGCAGGGCTGTGGTCATT
>JBBISV010000126.1:0-6832 GCA_037441085.1 Gammaproteobacteria bacterium
GCGGCATGGGCGAACAAACGCCGCAACATCCAGTCGCTGCGCACGCCCACATCCGTCAGGATCCGGGTCATCGCCACGGCGAAATGCGACACCTTGACCTCGTTGCCCGCGGTGAAGCGCAGGTTGCGATCGATGTTGCGCAGCGTCAGCACCGCGAGCCCGACCGCCCACAGGCAGAAGCGCCGCATGCCGGTCTCGGCGGCCGGGATCAGCAAGGTGTATTCCAGCGCATTGCGCAGGTGCGCGTGCGCGACGCCGATCAGTTCGGTGAGGCCGGCGCCGAAGCCCTCGTCGTGCGGTTCCGCGGCGAGCCGCGCAAGGTCCACGCCGTGGCGGCTGAACACTTCCTGAGGCAGCCAGCAGGCGCCGCGGCTCCGGTCCTCCCAGATGTCCTTCAATATGTTGGTCATCTGCAGGCCCTGGGCGAACGACACCGCGCGGCTCTGCAGGCCGGCCCTGTTGCGCGCGATGGCCGGGGAGTAGTCGCAGAACAGGTCCGTCAACATCTCGCCGACGACGCCGGCGACGTAGTAACAATACTCGTCCAGATCGCTCGCGCGCGCCAGGCCGCGCAGGCTCGCGTTCGATTGGAACTTCGGCATTCCGTAGCACATCAACTCGACGCAGCGCAGGATCGCGGCGCGCTGCGCTTCGCCGAGCCGCGCGGTCATGCGTACCACCCTGTCCATGTGCGCGACCAGGTCGCGTTCGGTCGCGAGCGTCCGCTCGGTCAGGCGGCCGGCCAGGTCCCGGGCGAGCGGGGCGGGCTCGGCGCGGCCCGCGACCACTTCCTTGAATCGCTCCAGGAAGGCGTGCGTCTCGGCCGGCTCGATCGCCGGTTCATCCTCGATCGTGTCGGCGATGCGGCACAGCAGGTACGCGCTCGTCACGGCCGTGCGCAGCGGCGGCGGCAACTGCGGGATCGTCAGCGCGAACGTGCGCGACACGTGCGGCAAAATTTCCTGTTGGTAGGCGTCGTCGGTGCTGACGGGATCCATTGCAGGCGTACTCGGGACTCATGAAATGGGCGCGAACTTTGCGCAACGAAGCACTATATCGGCGGCCCCCGGGTGAGGCAACCGCCCGCCCCCCGGAGGCATCCGGGGGGCGGGGGCGGGGGTCAGGCGGAGGCCTTCGCCTTGGCTTTGCCCTTCTCGGCGATCACGGCGTCCGCCACCAGGCGCGGCACCGGCTCGTAGTGCGAGAACTCCATCGTGTAGGAGGCGCGGCCGCTGGTCATGCCGCGCAGGTGACCGATGTAGCCGAACATTTCCGACAACGGCACCGTTGCCACCACGGCGATGTTGGTGCCGCGTTCGAGCTGGTCCTGGATCGCGCCGCGGCGGCGGTTGATGTCGCCGATCACGTCGCCGAGGTAGTCGCCCGGCGTGACCGTCTCGACCTTCATCACCGGTTCGAGCAGGATCGGCCCGGCCTTGCGGACAGCCTCGCGAAAGCAGGCCTTGGCGGCGATTTCGAAGGTCATCGCGTTCGAGTCGACGTCATGGTAGCTGCCGTCGGTGAGCGTCGCGCGGAAGTCGACCGTCTGGTAGCCGGCGAGCACGCCGTCTTCCTTCTGGACGCGCAGGCCCTTTTCCACCGAGGGCACGAATTCCTTCGGCACCGATCCACCGACCGTTTCGTCGACGAACTCGAAGCCGGTGCCGCGCGGCAGGGGCTCGAAGTCGATCCACACCTCGGCGAACTGGCCCGAACCGCCGGTCTGCTTCTTGTGGACGTACTGTTCGCTCTGCTTCTTCGTGAAGGTCTCGCGATAGGCGACCTGCGGTTCGCCCATCGTGCCTTCGACGCCGAATTCGGTGCGCATGCGATCCAGCGTCACCTCGAGGTGCAGTTCGCCCATGCCGCGCAGGATCGTCTGGCCGGTTTCGCGGTCGGTTTCCAGGTGCAGCGATGGATCGGCGCGCACCATCTTGCCGAGCGCCGCCGAGAATTTCTCCTGATCCGCCTTGGCCTTCGGGGTCACCGAGACGCTGATGACCGGGTCCGGGAAGCGCATGCGCTCGAGCACGACCGGGTTCGCCGCGTCGCACAGGGTGTCGCCGGTTTCCGTTTCCGCGAGCGAGACCAGGGCGATGATGTCGCCGGCGCGCGCCTCTTCGACCGGATTGGCCTCCTTGGCGAACATCTCGACCATGCGGCCGATTTTCTCGCGCTTGCCGCGGGTCGAGTTCTGCACTGAGGCGCCCTTGGTCAGGACGCCGGAATACACGCGGATGAAGGTCAGCGCGCCATAGGCGTCGTTGATGACCTTGAACGCGAGCGCCGAGAACGGTTCATCGTCGGAGCACTTGCGCTCGCCGATCGGATGGCCGTCGGCGTCGACGGTGTTGATCGACGCAACGTCGGTCGGGGCCGGCAGATAGTCGACGACGGCGTCGAGGATCTGTTGGACGCCCTTGTTCTTGTAGGACGAGCCGCACAGCACCGGATTGAACGCGGAGTGCAGCGTTCCCTTGCGCAGGCAGGCGCGCAGCACGTCGGCCGAGGGCACCTTGCCCTCGTTCAGAAAGGCCTCCATGGCCGCGTCGTCCTGTTCGAGGCAGGTGTCGACGAGCTCCGTTCGGAATCGCTCGACCTGGCCGAGCAACTGGCGGTCGGACGGCACCGTGATGTTCAGCTTGTCGGCGAGGTCCGGCGTGACCTCGAGCACCTGCCAGACGGCGTCCTTGTCGTCCGAATCCCACACGAGGGCCTTCATTTCGACCAAGTCGACCATGCCGCGGAAATTGTCCTCGGAGCCGATCGGGATCTGCACCGGCAGGGGCCGCGCGCCCAGGCGCTTCTTGATCATGTCGACGCAGCGCAGGAAGTTCGCGCCGCTGCGGTCCATCTTGTTGACGTAACAAATGCGCGGCACGCCGTAATTGTCGGCGAGGCGCCAGTTCGTCTCGGACTGCGGTTCGACGCCCGCGACGCCGTCGAACACCACCACCGCGCCGTCGAGGACGCGCAGGCTGCGATTGACCTCGATCGTGAAATCGACGTGTCCCGGGGTGTCGATCAAGTTGATCTTCTTGTCGCGCCAGAACGCCGACACCGCGGCGCTTTGGATGGTGATGCCGCGCTTCTGTTCCTGCTCGAGATAGTCGGTCGTCGTCGACGTCTTCAAATCCTTGGTGTCATGGATGTCGATGATCGTGTGCTTGCGCCCCGTGTAATAGAGGATGCGCTCGGTCGTCGTCGTCTTGCCGGCGTCTACGTGTGCAATGATGCCGATATTGCGGATATCGGCGAGCGGCGTTTGGCGGGGCATATCAATTTTCCGTGGCAGTTGATTGTTGATTCACGATTCAAAATACATGGGTGGCGCCATACGCCACGGGCGCGGAGTCTGCCACGGCATCGCCCGCCTGTCGAAAAAAAGTTCACAATCGGCTCAGGACGGCCCCCGGCCGGCCGGTTTGAGTCCGGCGCGCACCAAGAAACCGGGCCGGGCGGGCCGCTATACTGGCGCCCCCTGGCAGTTTCGGGAGCCATCCACCCTTGTCCGACGCGATACCGCCGATGGTCAGCGCGACGATCGACACGTCCGCGCTGCGGCATAATCTGAACGCCGTCCGCGGGCGCGCGCCCGGGGCGCGGGTCATGGCCGTCATCAAGGCGAACGCCTATGGGCACGGGCTGGTGGCCGTCGCGCGGGCGCTGGATGGCGCGGACGCGTTTGCCGTCGCCCGGGTCGATGAAGGCCTGGTGCTGCGCCGCGCCGGGATCGTCAAGCCGATCGTGCTTCTGGAGGGCGTTTTCGACGCCGCCCAGCTCGCCGCCGCGGCCGCGGCGGACTTCGAACTGGTGGTGCATGCGCGCGAACAGATCGACCTGCTGCGCGCCGGCGGCGCGCACGCCTTCAAGATCTGGCTGAAAATGGATACCGGCATGAATCGCCTGGGGATGAAGGCGGCTGAATTCGCCGCCGCCCACGCGGCGCTCGGCGCGCTGCCCGGCGTGCGCCGACCGGTCAATGCCTTCACCCACCTGGCGTCCGCCGACGAGCCCGGGAGCGGCTCGACCGCGCTGCAGCTCGCTCGCTTCGCGGCCGGCACGGGCTTCGTCACCGGCGAGCGCAGCATCGCCAACTCGGCCGGATTGCTGAATTTCCCCGCGGCGCTCGGCGACTGGGTGCGGCCCGGCTTGATGCTCTACGGCGCGTCGCCGATGGCCGGGGCCACCGGCGCCGACCATGGTCTGCGGCCGGTCATGACGCTGCGTTCCCGGATCATCGCGGTCAAGCATCTCGATCCGGGCGACCAGGTCGGATACGGCGGCGCGTGGACCGCGGCCCGGCCGACCCGGCTGGCAATTGCCGCGGTCGGCTACGGCGACGGATACCCGCGCGGCATCCGCGCCGGCGCGCCGGTGCTCGTCAATGGCCGGCGTGCGCCGCTCGCGGGGCGGGTGTCGATGGACATGATCGGAATCGACGTCACGGACGTCGACCCGCCGGTCAAGGCGGGTGATCCGGTGGTGCTGTGGGGCGCGGGTCTCGCCGTCGAGGAGGTCGCGGCCAACGCCGGCATGATTCCCTATGAACTGTTGTGCGGAATCAGCCAGCGGGTCGCCGCGGAAGTGCGCTAACTCTCGAAGAACCCCATTTTCACGCCCGCCAGCTGCACGACGTCATTGTCGTTGAGCTTGCGGGCCTGCGGCCCGATCGGCACGCCGTTGACCAGCGGAAAATCGTCTTCCTTGCCGCTGTCGACGTGGACGATGAAATAGCCTTCGGCACGGCGGGTGATCGCGGCGACCTGGACACCGGGCCTGCCGAGGGTCGTCAGCGCCTTGGTCAGTTCCAGTTCCCGTCCGGCGAATGCCCCGCTCAGAACCTGCAGTTTCGCTTTCGGCAGCGCGGTCGGCACTTCGCCGGCGGCGGTGCGCTTCGGCGCGGCCTTGGCGGCCTGCTCGACGGCCTGGCCGACGCGGCGAATGCGGTCCTCGCCCTGCGTGCTCGACGTGATGACCATCGTCTTCTCGAACTCGTCCTGTTCGGCGTCGCCTTCCTGGCCGTCGACGAAACGCAGCTGATGATGGCCGACGGTGATCACGTCGCCGTGCTGCATCGCGTGCTTCTTGATCAGCTTGCCGTTGACGTAGGTGCCGTTGGTGCTGTTCAAGTCCTCGAGAAAGGAATCGTTGAGAATGTTGATGATCAACGAATGGTGTCCGCTCACCGCAGGATTGTCGATGCGGATGTCGTTGTCCGGCAGGCGCCCTATGGTGTAGCGCTCTTTGTTCATGTTGTATTCAGCCAGAACTTGACCGTCCAAGCTGAGCATCAGGCGTGCCATTCAAACTCCCAGTTTCGAGCTAGCCGAACCATCCCAATATTTTGTCAAATATACGCCGCTGCGCCGGAAACGGTTCGTTGATGTGCGCCATGATAACCGAAATATTATCGCGCCCACCGTTGTCATTTGATAGTTGGATCAACTGTTTGGCGACCATTTCCAGATTAGCACTAAAGGTGCTGATTGTTAAATGGATATCCTCGTCTTCGATCATGTCGGACAGGCCGTCCGAGCACAGCATGTAATAATCGCTTTTCTGGACCGAATCCTCGCTGATTTCCACGTCGACCGTCTGTTCCACGCCCAAGGCGCGGGTCACGTAGTTCTTGTTGGTCGCGCGCTGCGCTTCCTGCTGGGAATAGAAGCCCCGATCCACCAGCTCCTGCAGCAGCGAATGGTCCAGCGTCAACTGTTCGAAGCGGTTGTCGCGCAGGCGGTACAGGCGCGAATCCCCGACGTGCGCAACCGAAATTTTGTTGTCATGCAGCAAACAGGCGACGATGGTCGTTCCCATCCCTTCACATTGCGGCTGAGTCCGCGAGGTGTGGTAGATGATTTTGTTCGCCCTGTGAATCGCGTCACGCAACACGATGCTGCGCCGGGTCAGTCCGGTCTCCGGATCGCGCGCGGCGAGATCCTCGCGCATCACCGAGTCGCGCACCAGGTTGACGATCGTCTTGACGGCGATGCCGCTCGCGACCTCGCCGGCGTTGTATCCACCCATGCCGTCGGCGAGCACGAACAGACCGATGTCCGTGTCCGCGGAGATCATGTCTTCATTGTGTTCGCGCACTTTTCCGGTGTCGGTCAGTGCCACGCTCGTGATCTTGCCCCGTAAGCTCATACTTCTCGTCACGTTTTATTTGCTCGGACTGCTGGGTTCGTTCATGGGGCGCCGCTCGGCATCCGTGCTTTGCAATCTTCCAGCGCCGCGGCCATTTGCGCGCCGGATTCGAAGCGCGCCTCGGGCGCCTTGGCGAGCGCGCGGTCGATGATTTCCTCGACGCAGGCCGGCAGGTCCGGTCTGTAGGCGCGCAGCGGCGGGTGAGGCGTCTCGGCGATCTGCTGCATCAGGCCGGTCATGGAGTCGGCCGCGAAGGGGAGGTGGCCGGTGAGCAGCTGAAACAGGCTGACTCCCAGCGAGAACAAGTCCGATTGGCCGGTCACGGCGCGGCCCTCGAGTTGTTCCGGCGACATGAACGACGGCGTGCCGAGGACGATGCCGGTGCGCGTGCTGCCGGCCCCGGTCAGGCGCGCGATTCCGAAGTCCGTGATCTTGAGGACGTCCGTCGCCGAGTCGTACATCAGGTTCGCCGGCTTGATGTCGCGGTGGACGACCTGCTGCTTGTGGGCGAAGCCGAGGGCATCGGCGGTGCGGCGCGCGAGTTCGATGACCTTGCGCGGATCGAGCAGTTTCGCCGACGCCGCATAGTCGCTCAGATGATGTCCCTTCAGGTACTCCATCGCGATGTACGCGAGGCCGCGCTCCTCGCCGACGTCGTAGATCGTGACGATGTTCGGATGAT
>JBBISV010000127.1:0-6787 GCA_037441085.1 Gammaproteobacteria bacterium
GGCATGCCCGGATGGCGGAACTGGTAGACGCGCCGGACTCAAAATCCGGTGGTGGCGACACCGTGTGGGTTCGATTCCCTCTCCGGGCACCAGTACCCAATATGGATTCAAATTGAAGTTTTGCAGCAATTGCGGCGCAGCCGTCGTCTCGAAAGTGCCCGAGGGGGACCACCTGCCGCGCTTCGTCTGCGACGCCTGCGGCACCGTGCACTACAAGAATCCCCTGTTCGTGCTCGGTTGCGTGCCCGAGTGGGAGGGCAAGGTGCTGCTCTGCCGCCGCGCGATCGAACCGCGCCGCGGATTTTGGACCGTTCCCGCCGGCTTCATGGAGATCGGCGAGACGATGCAGCAGGCGGCCCGGCGCGAATGCCTCGAGGAGGCCGAGGCCGAGGTCGAGATCGGCTCGCTGCTCGCGGTGGTGAACGTCACGCACGCCGGACAGGTGCACGTGATGTTCCGCGCGAAGCTCGCCGAGCCGCGATTCGGAGCCGGCGCGGAAAGCCTCGAGGTCCGACTGTACCGGGAGGAGGACATCCCCTGGGCGGACCTCGCCTTCCCCAGCGGGGAGTTCACTCTGCGCCGCTACTTCTCGGATCGGGCGGCGCGGCGCGAGGATCATCACTTCACCGAGCTTTCACGCCCGCTGCCGCGCTGAGCCCCTTGGGCCGAAGCGCGGCGTCTGTGGCAGAATATCGGGTCTCGCACAGTCAACCAGATTGGAAGGGTATGCCATGGCCTTTGTGGTCACCGAGTCTTGCATCAAGTGCAAATACACCGATTGCGTCGAGGTGTGTCCCGTGGATTGTTTCCACGAGGGCCCGAATTTTCTGGTGATCGATCCGGACGAGTGCATCGATTGCACGCTGTGCGAACCGGAATGCCCCGTCGAGGCGATATTCTCCGAGGAGGACATCCCAGCCGGCCAGGAAAGCTTCAAGCAGCTGAACGCGGAACTCGCGAAGAAATGGCCGGTGATCAACGAGAAGCATGCCGCTCCCGCGGACGCCAAGGAGTGGGAAGGCGTCGCGAACAAGCTGGCGAAGCTCGAACGCTGAGTGGCGGCGCCCGGGCCGCCGCGCGCTAGCCGCCGGCGCGCTGCAGCGCCGCGATTTCCTGCAACAGTTGCGGCGGCGGCAGGTAGCCGTTGATGTAGCCGCCGGACTCGGTGTAGATCGCCGGCGTGCCGCGCACGCCGAGTTCCTGACCGAGCGCATATTCCCGGGCCACCGGCGAAGCCGCGCAGGTCTTGGGCACCTCCAGATTCGCCCCCGCCTGCGCGCGCACCAGCGCGTCCTTGCGGTCCGGCGAACACCACACCGCCTCCGCCTTGCGCCAGCTCGCGGTGCCCGGACCGGTGCGCGGGAAGAACATGTAGCGCACATTCACGCCGAGGCCGTTGATTTCGGCGATCTGGCTGTGTAGTTCGCGGCAATAGGGGCAGTCGACATCGGTGAACACGGTGATCGTGTAGCGCGGGTGCGCGGCCGGAAACAACAGCATCTGCGATTCCGGCACCGCCGCGATCAGCGCCGCGCGCGCCCGTTCGCGGCGCAGCGCGGTCAGATTGACCCGGCTGTGCATGTCGTAGATGTTGCCGTCGATGAAGAACCGGCCGTCGGCGGTCAGGTAGCTGACATCGGCGCCCTGCATGAACTGGTAGATTCCGGGAATCGGCGAGGGCTGCAGATCCTCGAGCCTCGCGCCCGGCGGCAGCTGTTTGAGCAGCGCGACCCGCGGGTCGGCCGCGGCGCCGGCGCGCACGCCCACGCCCGCGAGGCAGGCCAAGATCGCGGTCGCGGTCACAAGGGCGGCAAGCTTCGACATCGGCGTACTCCGTCGCGACGACCGGCCCATCATACCACCGGCCCGGCCGGCCGCGGCGCGGGCCTCATCCGCGCGGGTGATGCTGCGAATGCAGCTCCTTCAAGCGCTCGCGCGCGACGTGGGTGTAGATCTGCGTCGTCGACAGGTCGCTGTGGCCGAGCAGCATCTGCACCACGCGCAGGTCGGCGCCATGGTTCAGAAGATGGGTCGCGAACGCATGGCGCAGCGTGTGCGGAGACAGCTCCTTTTCGACACCGGCCTTCTTCGAGTAGCGCTTGATGATGTGCCAGAACGCCTGGCGGGTCATCCGGTCGCCGCGCCGCGTCGGAAACAGGTAATCGGTCTGCCGTTCCAGCAGGATCTCCACGCGCGGGCCGCGCATGAATTGCTGCAGCCAGCCGACCGCCTCTTCGCCGAGCGGGATCAGTCGCTCGCGATTGCCCTTGCCGACGACGCGCATGACGCCCTGGTTGAGATTGACCTGGCCGATTTCCAGGCTGACGAGTTCCGACACGCGCAGCCCCGTCGCGTACAGAACTTCGAGCATCGTCCGGTCGCGATGGCCCAGCGGATCGCCCACCGTCGGCGCCTCCAACAGCGCGTCGACCTCCGCCTCCGTCAGGGACTTCGGCAGCGAGCGGCCGATCTTGGGCATCGCGATCTGCGCGGTCGGGTCCGTCGCGATCAGTCCCTCGCGCATCATGAATCGATAGAACCGGCGGAAGCTCGACAACTGTCGCGCGGTCGAACGCGGCCGCGCTCCGCCCTCGACCCGGGCCGCGATGAATCCGAGGATTTCCAGGCGCGTCGCCTTCAGCAGCGCGCTTTCATGCGCTTCGAGCCAGCGGCCGAGCGCCGTCAGGTCGGCGCGGTAGGCGGCGAGCGTGTTCGCCGACAGGCCGCGCTCCGTCCACACCGCGTCCAGGAATCGCTGCAACGCCGGATCCGCAGGTTCCCGTTCCGGCAGTACCGCCGCACCCGAACTGCGTGTATAAACCGAGCGTTTGAGAGCCGTCGCCATAATTTCCCGCATCGTGACACCGCAAATGGATTCGAGCCTTGCGGTACGACAGGCAGTATGAGTTCGGCGCGCCGCGATCGACGTGACCCGAATCACAGTCGGGTCAAGTATTAACATAAGGAGAACCAGATCACAGTCCCGACTTCGACGAACCGCTCGCCGCTGCGCGGCGGCGTCTACACCGTCTACTGCGTCACCGCGTTCACCGTGCTCGGCGCGGTCGCGCTCACGGTGAATCTGTTCGTCCCGCGGCTGCGCGCCCGCCGGCGGGTCGCGGCGGTGTTCGCCCGCGCCTTCCTGCGGGCCGCCGGCATTCCCTTCGACGTTCAGGGCGCCGAACTGCTGCCGCGCGTCCCCTGCGTCGTCGTCGCCAATCACGCGAGCTACCTCGACGGCGTCGTCGCGGCGGCCGCGCTGCCGCCGGAATTCGCGTTCGTGATCAAGAAGGAAATGGTGCGGGTGCCGCTGGCCGGCCTGCTGCTGCGCCGCCTCGGTTCGGAATTCGTCGAGCGCTTCGATCCCCATCGCGGCGCCGCGGACGCCCGGCGCGTGGTCAGGCGCGCCGCGTCCGGCCAGTCCCTGGTGTTTTTCCCCGAGGGCACCTTCACGGAGGCGCGGCAGGTGGGCCGGTTCCTGCGCGGCGCCTTCGCGACCGCGGCGCGCGCCGGCATGCCCATCGTCGCGGTGGCGATACACGGCACGCGCATCGTGCTGCCGTCCGGCACCGTCAGGATCCGGCGCAGCCCGATCAAGGTGGAGATTCTCTGCGTGCTGCACGGTGAGGACGCCCGCGACCGCAGCCGCGAACTGATCGCCGCGGCGGTCGGCGAGCCGCTCGCCTGACGCAGGTCCGCGGCCGCGCAGGTATACTGTCGCCCATGGCCACCGATCCGATATTCATTCTCTCAGCGCGCCGCACACCGATGGGCGCATTCCAAGGGGCGCTCGCGCCCGCCACCGCGCCGCAACTCGGCGCCGCCACGATCGCCGCGGCGATCGCCACGGCGGGGATCGACCCGGCCGACCTCGATGAGGTCGTCATGGGCTGCGTGCTGCCGGCCGGGCTCGGCCAGGCGCCGGCACGCCAGGCGGCGCTCGCCGCCGGGGTGCCCGTCGGCACGCCGGCGACGACGATCAACAAGATGTGCGGCTCCGGGATGCGCGCGATCATGATCGGCGCCGACCAGATCGCCGCCGGTTCCGCGCATCTCGTGGTCGCGGGCGGCCTCGAGTCGATGTCGAACGCGCCGTACCTGCTGCCCAAGGCCCGCGCCGGCTACCGCATGGGCCACCAGGAAGTGCTCGATCACATGTTCCATGACGGGCTGCAGAGCCCCTGGGACGGCAAGCTCATGGGCGTGTTCGCCGAGGCGACGGCGGGGAAGTACGGCTTCAGCCGCAAGGCCCAGGACGAATTCGCGACCGAATCGGTGCGGCGCGCTCAGGCCGCGGTGACGGGCGGCGCCTTCGCCGCGGAAATCGCGCCGGTCACGGTCCGTACACGCAAGGGCGAAACGCAGATTGGCGAGGATGAGACGCCGCATTCGCTGGACATCTCCAAGATCGCGTCGCTGAAGCCCGCGTTCAAACCCGACGGCACGGTCACGGCGGCCAGCTCCTCCGGCATCGCCGACGGCGCGGCCGCTGTCGTTCTGAGCTCGGCCGCGACCGCCGCGGCGCGCGGCCTGCGGCCGCTGGCGCGCATCGTCGCGTATCAGAGCTTCGCGCGCGAGCCGGAATGGTTCACGCTGGCTCCCGTCGGGGCGATCTCCCGGGTGCTGGACAAGGCCGGCTGGCGCACCGGGGACGTGGATCTGTTCGAGATCAACGAGGCCTTCGCGGTGGTCACGATGTCGGCGATCAAGGATCTGGGGCTGGATCCCGCCAAGGTCAACGTCAACGGCGGCGCCTGCGCGCTCGGCCATCCGGTCGGCGCGAGCGGCGCGCGCATCGTCGCCACGCTGCTGCACGCGCTGCAGGCGCGCGGGCTGCGCCGCGGTGTCGCGAGCCTGTGCATAGGCGGCGGCGAAGCCACCGCGGTTGCGGTGGAATTAATTCAAGGGTGATTCGACGATGAGCGAGAGCACGCGCGATGTCATGGAATACGAGGTTGCGATCGTGGGCGCGGGTCCCGCCGGTCTGTCGGCCGCGATCAGGCTGAAACAGCTCAAACCGGACCTCAGCGTCTGCGTGCTCGAAAAGGGCGCGAGCCTGGGCGCGCATTCCCTGTCGGGCGCGGTGATGGAACCCGGCCCACTCGACGGATTGATGCCGCACTGGCGCGAGAAGCCGCCGGCCGTGTGCGTGCCGGCGACGCGCGATGAATTCTGGTACATGACGCGCCGCCGCCGGTTCCGGCTTCCGACCCCGCCGCAGATGGCCAATCACGGCAATCTCATCGTCTCCCTCGGACAATTGACGCCGATTCTCGGCGCCGAGGCCGAGAAGCTCGGCGTCGACGTCTTTCCCGGTTTCGCGGCGGCCGAGGCGCTGATCGACTCGGGCGGCGCCGTCCAGGGCGTGCGCATCGGCGACATGGGAGTGGAGAAGTCCGGCGAGCCTGGGCCCAACTTCGCGTTGGGACCCGAAATCCACGCCAGGATCACGATGTTCGCCGAGGGCTGCCGCGGCAGCGCCTCGAAACAAATGATCAGCCGCTACCGCCTGGACGAGGGCAAGTCGCCTCAGACCTACGGACTCGGATTCAAGGAGCTGTGGCAGCTGCCGCCGGGACGGGTCGAGCCCGGGCTGATCCAGCATTCGCTCGGCTGGCCCCTGGACGGGCGCACCTATGGCGGCAGCTTCCTCTATCACCTCGGCAACGACCGCGTGTATATCGGCTTCGTTGTCGGACTTGATTACGAGGATCCGCGGCTCAAGCCGTTCGAGGCCTTCCAGCAGTTCAAGAACCACCCGCAGATCAAGCCGCTGCTGTCCGGCGGGGAGATCCTCGCCGCCGGCGCCCGCACCCTCATCGAGGGCGGCTACCAGTCGATGCCGCGGCTCGAGATGCCCGGCGCGATCTTGATCGGCGACGCCGGCGGCACGCTGAATACGCCCAAGATCAAGGGCATTCACCAGGCGATACGCTCGGGGATCACGGCCGCCGAGCACTACGCCGAGACCGGCGCGAGCGCGGGCTTCGACCGCCGCTGGCGCGAGTCCACCGGCGGACGCGAACTGCACAAGGTGCGCAACATCCGTCCGGGATTCCGTCGCGGCCTGTGGTTCGGGCTCGCGAACGCCGGCTACGAAACCGTGACGATGGGCAGGTCGCCGTGGACGCTCGCGAACCACGCGGACCACTCGGCGCTGCGCAAGCTGGACGAGTATGCGTCGCCGGACCGTGGCTGGGGCGAGCGCGACCTGCCGCCCCGGGACCGCCTCGCGTCGGTGTTCTTCGCGGCGACCGCGCACGAGGAGAACCAGCCCGTGCACCTGCGCGTCGCCGATACGTCGATCTGCGCGACCCGCTGCGCGCATGAATTCGGCAATCCCTGCACGAATTTCTGTCCGGCCAACGTCTACGAGATGATCGACGACGGCGCGGGCGGCCGCAAGCTGCAGATCAACTCGTCGAATTGCGTCCACTGCAAGGCTTGCGACATCAAGGAGCCCTACGCCGGCCAGATCACCTGGTGCACTCCCGAGGGCGGTTCCGGTCCGAATTACCAAGGCCTGTAGCCGGTCGGCGCGCGCGTGACGGTGCAGCGTCAGCCGGTGAGCGCGCGCCTCGCGCGCGCGGTCGCGGAACACCGGCTGGAATTCGACGCCGCGCAGAGCGCGGCCGCCGCCCGGCTCGATGCCCTCGCGACGCGGCTGTGCCGCGGCCGCGGCGGCCTCGCGGCGCTGTTAGGCGCCCGCGGGCCGGGCCGGACCGCGCCGCGCGGAATCTACCTCTGGGGCGGCGTCGGCCGCGGCAAGACCCGCCTGATGGACCTG
>JBBISV010000128.1:0-6750 GCA_037441085.1 Gammaproteobacteria bacterium
CGAGGGAATCAACGACGCGATCGCCGGGCGCTCGACGCCCGGCAGCATCTTCAGCACGAAATGGGCGGTGGCCATCAGCGCACCGGTGTTGCCGGCACTGACGCAGGCGTCAGCCTCATGCGTCTTGACCAGATCCACCGCGCGGCGCATCGAGGAGTCCTTCTTGCGCCGCAATGCATCACGCGGATGATCGGTCATCTCGACGACGCTCGCGGCATGCGCGCACACCACGTTCGGCATCGCCGCATGGGCCAGTTCACGCGCAAGATCCGCTTCGCGGCCGACGAGCGTGAATCGCACGTCCGGATGCTCGCGGGCGGCGGCGAGCGCGGCCGGCACGCAGGCGGCCGGTCCACGATCGCCGCTCATGGCATCGACCGCAATGTGTAGCTGCGCGGACATGGAGCGCGGTCGGACAGCACGCATGACGGACTCCGGTGGAGCCGCCGGCGTGAGTGCGGACCTACTCTTCGGACGCTGCGACGTCGGCCTTGGTCTCCAGGACCTTGCGCCCGCGATAAAAGCCGTCGCGGCTGATGCGATGGCGCAGATGCGATTCACCGCTCTTCGCATCGATCGACACCGCCGGCTTCGGAAGCGCCGAGTGCGAGCGGTGCATGCCGCGCTTCGACGGGGTTTTTCTGCTTTTTTGAACTGCCATGATCGCTATGTCCTATCGGTTTTCTTCAATAAATCGCCCAATGCGCCGAACGGCCGCACCGTGGTGCGCACCGTCTCGCCGCCGCCGTCGACATCGACGGCTTGCGCCCGCGCGCAGCCCCCGCGTTCATCGCAGACGGGCACCAGCGGCAAGGCCAACAAAAACTCCTCCTCGGCGATCTCGGCGAGCGACGCCAGTCCCTCGTCGAGGACGTAAAGGTCGCGCTCCGACTCGGCCGGCAAAGCCGCCGCCGTCGCGAATTCGATCTCGCTGTGCGCGGCGACCGGATACGCGAATCCGGACATGCAGCGCTGGCACACCAGTTGCGCGGTCCCGGCCACCTCCACCGCGACGCCCGGGCGCCCCGATGGACACCGTGCGAACAGAAACTTCGCCTCGATGCTGCCGATTCGATCCGCGAGCAGATCCTGTATCCGCGGGAGATCGGCCAAGGCGTAGACTCGCTCCAACGCCGCGCCGTCCTGCGCCAAGCGCTCGCAATCGATCCGTTCCTGCAAGCCCCTGGTCATGGGGCGCGTATAATAGGGCCGCTTACCACCCCTGTCAAAACGAACTAACCGCAAGTCGTTGTTTTTGAAGTCCCAGCCCAAACTGATTTTAGCCTCGACCTCGCCCTATCGGCGGCTGTTGCTCGAACGCCTCGGCCTCGCGTTCGACTGCGCCGCGCCCGGGATCGACGAGACGCCGCTCGCTCAGGAGCCCCCCGTGCGCCTCGCCCGGCGGCTCGCGCTGGCCAAGGCCGCCGCGGTCGCCGACGGCCGGCCGGACGCCTGGGTGATCGGCTCCGACCAGGTTGCGCTGTTGCGCACAGCCGACGGCGGCGCCCAGATTCACGGCAAGCCCCAGACCCCCGAGCGCTGCGCCGCGCAACTGCGCGCCTCCTCCGGCCGGACGGTCGAATTCGTCACCGCGGTCGCCGTGCTGCGCGCCGGCGCGGCGGCGGCGGATGCGCACGAGTTCATTGACACGACCCGCGTCAAATTCCGCGAGCTCGACGACGCCACGATCGCGCGCTACGTCGAGCGCGAGTCGCCTCTCGACTGCGCGGGCGGCTTCAAGAGCGAGGGACTCGGCATCGCGCTCTGCGATTCGATCGACAGCGCCGACCCGACGGCGCTGATCGGCCTGCCGCTGATTCGACTGGCGGCGGCGCTGCGGCGCTGCGGCTTCCAAATTCCCTAGCAACGGCCGCGGCGGGAACCCGGCACGCTCAGGCGCGCCTCTTCGGGCGGCGCGGAGCGGCCCTGCCCTGTTTCACCGGGCCGATCGCATCGAGCACGGCGACCAGGTCGGCCGGAAGCGGCGCGTTCGCATGGAACGGCACGCCGGTGCCGGGCCAGTCGAAGGCGATCGACTGCGCGTGCAGGAAAATGCGCTTCAGGCCGTATTGGCGGAATTCCGCGTTGCGCTCCCGGTCACCGTACTTGTCATCCATCAACAGCGGATGCTGGGCGTAGGCCGCGTGCACGCGAATTTGATGCGTGCGTCCCGTCGGAATGTCGACCTCCATCAGCGTCGCGAGCTTGCCGTAGAACTGCACCGGCTTGAACACGCTCACCGAATCCTTGCCGGCCTCATTGATGCGCACGTGGCGCAGCCCGTGCTCGCGGCCGTCCGTCGCGAGCGGCGCGTCGATGCGCTTTTTGCCGAGCTGCCAGCTGCCGGAGACGAGGCCGAGATAGGTCTTGTGCATGCCGCCTTCGCGGATCAGCGCGTGCAGCGCGGTCAGCGTCGCGCGGTCGCGCGCGATCAGCAGGCAGCCGCTGGTGTCTCTGTCCAGGCGATGGACCAACTCCAGCGTTTCATCGGGCCGCGACGCGCGCAGCGCCTCGATGACCCCGAAGCTCATGCCGCTGCCGCCGTGCACCGCGACGCCGCTCGGCTTGTCGATCACGATCAGATGGCGGTCCTGGTGGATCACCGCGCGCTCGATCAGTTCCCGCAGGCTCGTCGACGGCCGGCCGGGCGAATCCGCGCGGTCGATGCGCACCGGCGGCAGCCGCACCGAATCGCCGGCGGCGAGCCGGTATTCGGCATCGACGCGCTTGCGATTGACGCGCACCTCGCCCTTGCGCAACAGGCGGTACACGCGGCTGCGCGGCACGGACTTGAAATGCCGCATCAGAAAATTATCGATGCGTTGACCTTGCTCGTCCTCGCTGACGCAATGCAGCGTCACCGGACTCTTGGTCTCTTCGGGGCTGGTCGGCGGCGCGCTTTTGGTGGTCATCTCGAAGTCCGATGTTAAATTCTAACGTGTTGATTACATTGACCATCGAACTATTCCGTGATAGTCTTTCCGGACCGTGCCCGGCGTCCAACCGATTTCGGATGACGCGGGAAGGCACAGGTTTCGGTGGCGCCCCATCCTGTTGGGGAGCCGCATATTAGTTGGTTCTGGACTTCCAGACCATCGCTCGGCCGATGAGAAAGACGCAGATTGAGCCTCGTGAGGCGCGCGCGTCTTGAAAGCGGTTAACCGAGAACAAGGCCCCGGGCTTGCCGTATACGTTTTGGCAAATTGGAACTGTAATGCTGCCGGTCGCATGGTTTGCGCTCGTCGGCATGCTTTTCCCGTCCCTATCCGTCGTATCCGCCAGATCGCTCCCGGCTTCTATTCTCCTGCTCTCCTCGGCCCCTACCATCTTAGTTGGGGCAAATGAAAAGAATGCTTGTCAACGCAATTCAAGAAGAAGAATTGCGAGTCGCGCTGGTCGACGGTCAGAAACTCTACGACTTGTCGATCGAAATCCCTTCGCGGGAACAGAAAAAATCCAACATCTATAAAGGCCGGATCACCCGGGTCGAGCCCAGTCTCGAGGCCGCCTTCGTCGAATACGGCGCCCAGCGCCACGGCTTCCTGCCGCTGAAGGAAGTCTCGAAGGAATACTTCCGCCAACAACCGGCCGCGGGCGGGCGCGTCAACATCAAGGACGTGCTTCAGGAAGGCCAGGAACTGATCGTCCAGGTCGAGAAGGAAGAGCGCGGCAACAAGGGCGCCGCCCTGACGACGTTCATCAGCCTCGCGGGACGCTTCCTCGTGCTGATGCCGAATAATCCGCGGGCCGGCGGCGTCTCGCGCCGCATCGAGGGCGAAGAACGCGACCAGACCCGCGAGGCCATGAGCGGACTCGAGATTCCCGACGGCATGGGCGCGATCGTGCGCACGGCCGGCGTCGGACGCTCCACCGAAGAACTGCAGTGGGACCTCAACAACCTGAAGACCGCGTGGGACGCGATCGTCGAGGGCGGCCAGACGAAGGCCGCGCCGTTCCTGATTTTCCAGGAAAGCGACGCGGTCACGCGCGCGCTGCGCGATTATTTCTCCGATGACATCGGCGAATGCCTGATCGACCAGCCGGAGGCGTTCGAGAAGGCGCAGGAATACATGCAGCGCTTCATGCCGCCCGACACCCAGCGCAAGCTGAAGCTCTACCAGGATCCGGTGCCGCTGTTCACGCGTTATCAGATCGAGAGCCAGATCGAATCGGCCTACTCGCACAAGGTGACGCTGCCGTCCGGCGGCAGCATCGTGATCGATCAGACCGAGGCCCTGGTCTCGATCGACATCAACTCGGCGCGCAGCACCCGCGGCGGCGACATCGAGGCGACGGCCCGCAACACGAACCTCGAGGCGGCCGAGGAGATCGCCCGGCAGCTGCGCCTGCGCGACATCGGCGGCTTGATCGTCATCGACTTCATCGACATGGAACTGACCGCCAACCAGCGCGCGGTCGAGGACATGCTGCGCGACGCGGTCAAGATGGACCGCGCGCGGATCCAGATCGGCCGGCTGTCGCGGTTCGGTCTGCTGGAGCTGTCGCGCCAGCGCCTGCGCCCGGCGCTCAGCGAGACGACCCACATCAACTGCCCGCGCTGCAACGGCATGGGATCGATCCGCGGCGTCGAATCGATGTCGCTCGCCTTGTTGCGCCTGATCGGCGAGGAGGCACGCAAGGAACGCACCGGCCGCGTCATAGCGCAGGTTCCGGTCGACATCGCGACCTACCTGATAAACGAGAAGCGCGACTGGCTGAACCAGATCGAGACGCGCGACCGGGTTTCATTGATCATCGTGCCGAATCCGCACTTGTTGACGCCCGCCTATTCCCTGCGCCGCATACGCGACGACGAAAAGGAACTCCCCGAGAACAATACGGCGAGCTACCTCATCCCCGAACAACCGGCGATCGACGACTCGAACATCGGCAATCGCGACAAGAAGCCCCAGTCCGAGGCGCCGATCGTCCCGTCGATACTGCCGGCTTCGGCGGCGCCGATCAGCGAGGCGGCACCGGTGGAACCGGTCGCTCCGGTGGCGGTGCCGGTGGCACCGGCGGCGCTCGGACCCCAGCGCGGCATCTTCGAGCGCCTGTGGATCTGGCTGTTCGGTGAGAAGCGCCCAGCGGTCGAGGCGCCCGCCCCGCATAGTGCGCCCGTGACACAGCACCGCGAACGCCCGAGTCAGCGAGACCAGCGACCGGATCGCGGTCGTGGGCGGGACCGCGATCGCGACCGCGACCGGCCACGTAATGACGGGCGAAACGAGGGACGTCGCGATGGCCAGCGTGAAGGCCAGCGCGAACCACGACGCGACGGTCGCCCCCGACCAGAGGGACGCGGTGAGCCGCGGCGCGACAATGCGTCCACGCGCAGTGACGCACCCCGAAATGACGCACCCCGAAATGACGCGCCCCGCAGCGACGGTCCCCGCGGCGACGCGCCTCGCAATGACGCGCCCCGCACTGAACCGGCGATTCGTACCGATCAACCGCCGCGTGGCGATCAAGCTCCGCGCGGCGATCAACCCCCGCGCACCGACCAGCCGCGTGCCGGCGGAGAACGGGAAGGTGGCGGCGAACGCAGCGGCCGCGGACGGCGACGCCGTGGCGGTCGTGGTCGTCGTGACAGCGGTGGAGCCGGCAACGGCGGCGAGGGAGCGAATGCGTCCCCGTCCGCGCCGGGCGGCGAACCGGCTCGCGAGGAAGGCTCTGGTGCCATGCGCGACCAGGCGGCCCCGCGTGAGGCGGCTCCGCAGCGTGAGCTAGCGCCGCCGCGTGAGGCGTCCCCGCCGCGCGAACTGGCGCCGCCATCCGCACCATCGGCGCCGAGCGCCGGCGGCGAGGCCAAATACGTGGTCTGGTCATCGACACCGAACCCGCCCCCGCCTGCGCCCCCGCAGGCGCCGGAAGAGCACTAACGCGGGAAACGGCCCTCGGCGGCCAACAGACGCAAGCGCAGCGCGGCACTGACGACGACCACGGCGATCGTCAGGCCGCGCAGCGCGGCGATCGCGAGACCTCCGACGATCGCCATCGGACCATGGCCGGACGAGGACCCGGCGAGCAGCGCCGCCAGGCTCGCAAGCATGGCCGTTGCCGCATAGGCGCCGAACCAGAAATGTCTTTCGCCGGCGCCGAGTGTCCGCGTCGCGCCGGCATGCGGCGTGCGCAGCGCGAGCGCGCGCCACAAAACCCAACCGAGCACGGCGAGGCCGAACAGGGAACTGCCCTGTTGGAGCAACTTGTACGCCAGCAGGTGGTGGCCGGCCACGTCGGCGACATCGTCATTCAGCGCCGGAATCATGCGCACTCCGCGCGCCCCTTCGTGCGTGAACCCGTCCCACGCGAGATGCGTGATCGCACCGCCTAAAATACCGGCGAACGCGGCGACCCACTGGCGCAGATCGCTGAGGCGCGCCGCCGCGGCATGTGCCCGCGTGCGGTAGTGCGCGTCATCCGGCAGGATCTCCCAAACCGGGCGTTTGATCAGCCATTGGAACAACCAGTAGCTCGCGAGCCCGACCGGCAGACAGAACGTCAGCAGCGCCACGGCGCTGTGCGTCTCGAATCGCGGCGGCTTCCCCGGCATCAAATAGCCGAAATCCGGCACCATGCTGCCGATCACGGCTGCCGACAGCATCCGGTACCGCTTGAGCGTCCGGGAGAACGCCGGGTTTACCCGCGCCTACTATCAGCGCGATCAGCGCTACATCGGCAATGCCGTGCAGGTATTCTTCAAGGACGGTGCGGCCACGGAGCGGGTGCAGATCGATTATCCGGTGGGGC
>JBBISV010000129.1:0-6702 GCA_037441085.1 Gammaproteobacteria bacterium
ATCGGCGCCGGCGCCGACGCCTACACCTCCTACACGCAGCGCGGCGCGCTGCACATCAACACCCACACGCTCGACGCGATTTGCGAGCTGTTCCCGACCTTCCGCCGGATGCGCATGATGCGCAATTGGGGCGGCATCGTCGACGTGACGCCGGACCGCTCGCCGATCATCGCCAAGACACCCGTGCCCGGACTGTACGTCAACTGCGGCTGGGGAACAGGCGGTTTCAAGGCGACGCCCGGCGCGGCGCATGTCTTCGCATGGACCATCGCCCGCGACGAACCGCACCCGATCAACGCACCGTTCACGATCGAGCGCTTCCGCGACGGCCACCTGATCGACGAGGCGGCCGCCGCCGCCGTCGCCCACTGAACGAGGCGCGTGATGCTGCTCATATCCTGTCCGTATTGCGGTAGCCGGCCGGAGATCGAATTCACCTACGGCGGCCAGGCGCACCTCGTCCGGCCGGCGGACCCGGCCGTGCTCGATGATCAACAGTGGGCCGAGTACCTTTACATGCGGACGAACACCAAGGGAATCCATGCTGAGCGCTGGCGCCACGCGCGCGGCTGCGGTCGGTTCTTCAATGCGCTGCGGGACACGACGACCGACCGGTTCGCGGCGACCTACAAGATCGGCGCTCCGCGGCCGGATCCGGCGGCGCCGGCGGGAACGGCGCGATGAGCGTGTGGCGTACACCGGGCGGCGGCCGCATCGACCGCACTCAGCGTCGCAAATTCCGCTTCGACGGCCGCGACTATGAAGGCGTCGCCGGCGACACGCTCGCCTCCGCGCTGCTCGCGAACGGCGTGCACCTGGTCGGCCGGTCGTTCAAGTACCACCGGCCGCGCGGCCTGATGTCGGCCGGCGCCGAGGAGCCGAACGGGCTCGTGACCGTGCGCCGCGACGCGGCGCGGGTCACGCCGAATCTGCGCGCGACCCAGGTCGAACTGTACGAGGGTCTCGAGGCGATGAGCCAGAACCGCTGGCCGAGCCTGCAGTTCGACGTCGGCCGCATCAACGACTGGCTCTCGCCGCTGTTCCCCGCCGGTTTTTACTACAAGACCTTCATGTGGCCGAAGAGCGCCTGGAAGTCCCTGTACGAACCGGTGATCCGGCGCGCCGCGGGACTCGGGGTCGCCCCCACAGAGCCGGATCCGGACCGCTACGCGCAGTGCTACGCGCACTGCGACGTGCTGGTGGCCGGCGGCGGCGCCGCCGGGCTCGCCGCGGCGCTGGCCGCCGCCGACGATGGCGCGCGCGTGATCCTCTGCGACGAACAAAACGAGTTCGGCGGCGCGCTGCTGTCGGACCCGCACGCGACGATCAACGGCGCGAGCGCGCAAACCTGGATCGACCAGGCCCACGCGGAACTCGCCGCGAATCCGCGGGTCACGCTGCTGACGCGCACGACCGCGTTCGGCTACTTCCCCCACAACCTGCTGGGCCTGAACGAGCGGCTCACCGATCATTTGTCCGTGCCGTCCGCCGGCCGGGCGCGCGAGCGCCTGTGGCAGGTGCGCGCGCGCGCTGTGGTGCTCGCGACCGGGGCGATCGAACGTCCCGTCGTGTTCCCGGGCAATGACCGCCCGGGGATCCTGCTCGCCGGCGCGGCGCAGACCTTCCTGAACCGGTACGGCGTGCGTGTCGGCACGCGCGCGGTGCTGGTCACCGCGGGCGACGGCCCCTACCAGGCGGCGCTGGATCTGCACGCGGCGGGGGTGTCCATCGCGGCGATCGCGGACCTGCGGCCGCAGGCGGACGGCGCGCTGCCCGCCGCGGCGCGCCGGGCGGGCATCGAGGTGCTGACGTCGGCGACCGTGCTCGGGACCCTCGGCGGCCTGCGCGTCAGTGAAATCTCCATCGGCGAGATGGACGGCGCCGGCGGCGTGCGGCGCAAGCGCACCGTGCGCTGCGACACCGTGTTGATGTCCGGCGGCCATACGCCGAGCGTCCACCTGTTCTCGCAGTCCCGCGGCAAGCTCGCTTGGAGCGAACCGCTGCAAACCTTCCTGCCGGACCAGTCGGCCGAGCGCGAGCGCTCGGCCGGCGCGTGCCGCGGCATTTACGACCTCGCCGGCGCGATCGACGACGGGTTCGCCGCCGGGGCCGAAGCCGCGCCGGCGCGCAGCGGACGGCGGCGCAGCGTCAGCGCGCAATCGGCCGGCGCGGATCGGTCGGCGTTTCTCGGCGCGGTGCCGCTCGCCGCGACGAATTCCGACAAGTCCTTCGTCGACTGGCAGCACGACGTGACGGTCAAGGATCTGCTGCTCGCGACGCGGGAGGGCTTCCGCTCGATCGAGCACGTGAAGCGCTTCACGACAACCGGGATGGCGACCGACCAGGGCAAGACGTCCAATCTGAACGCCCTGTCGATCGTCGCCGGCGCGCTCGAGGTGCCGATCCCGCAGGTTGGCCTCACGACTTTTCGGATGCCTTATACGCCGACGACGTTCGGCAGCTTCGCCGGCGCCTCGCGCGGCGATCTGTTCGATCCGGTGCGCAGGACGCCGATGCACGACTGGGCCGCGGCCGAGGGCGCGGTCTTCGAGGATGTCGGCCTGTGGAAACGGGCGCGTTACTTTCCGCGGGGCGGCGAGGGGATGCACGAGGCGGTCGCGCGCGAATGCCTCGCGGTGCGCTCCGGCTGCGGCATCTTCGATGCATCGACGCTCGGCAAGATCGAGGTCGTGGGCGCGGATGCCGCCGAGTTCCTGAACCGGCTCTACGTCAACAACTGGTCGAACCTCGCCGTGGGGCGCTGCCGCTACGGCATCCTGTGCCGCGAGGATGGCTTCGTCTACGACGACGGCGTGGTGGCGCGGCTCGCCGCCGACCGATTCCACGTGACGACGACCACCGGCGGAGCCGCGCGCGTGCTCGCGATGATGGAGGATTATCGTCAGACCGAATGGCCGCAGCTCGCGGTCTGGCTCGCCTCGACGACGGAACAATGGGCCGTCATCGCGGTCCAGGGGCCGAAATCCCGCGACATGCTCCAGGGGCTGATCGAGGGCGTCGACATCGGCGCCGAGGCGCTGCCGCACATGAGCGTCGCGCACGGCCGGATCTGCGGCGTGCCCGGCATGGTGATGCGGGTCAGCTTCAGCGGCGAACTCGGCTTCGAGGTGAACGTTCCGGCCGATTATGGTCTCGGCGTGTGGCAGGCGATTCACGGCGGCGGATCGAAGGGCATCACGCCCTACGGCACCGAGACCATGCACGTGTTGCGCGCCGAGAAGGGCTACATCATCGTCGGACAGGACACGGACGGCACCGTGACGCCGGACGATGCGGGACTCGCCTGGGCTATCGGCAAGTCGAAGCCCGACTTCGTCGGCAAGCGCTCGCTGCAGCGTGCGTCCATGCACGCGGCGACCCGCAAGCAGCTCGTCGGGCTGAAGAGCCGCGACGGACGCACCATTCTGGAGGAGGGCGCGCAGGTCGCCGAGACGCCGGGACAAAAACCGCCGATGCGCCTCATCGGCCACGTGAGTTCGTCCTATTACAGCGCCGCCCTCGCCCACCCGATCGCGCTCGCCCTGGTCGCCGGCGGCCGCGCGCGGATGGGTGCGACGCTGTATGTGCCAATGCCCGGCGGCGACGTCGAAGTCGAGGTCGTCCCGCCGGTTTTCTATGACCCGAGTGGAGCACGCATCCATGCTTGAGCCGCTTGCGCGCATCCCGCCGGCACTGTCATCGACGACTTGGATGACACCGCTGCCGCCCGCGACGCGCCTGTTGTTCTTCGCCGATCGCGCGGCGCGCGCCGCCGCCGCCGCCGCATTCCCGATGCCCGCGACCGACGAGGCCTGCCGCGCTCACGCGGAAGGCACGCGCGCGTGCCTGTGGCTGGGCCCGGACGAATACCTGCTGCTCGCGCCCGCCGAGCCGCCCGCGGCCCGGGTCCAGGCGGCGCTGTCCGCCGCCACGGGATCGCTGCCCCACGCGCTGGTCGACGTGAGTCACCGCCAGGTTGCGTTCCAGGTCCATGGGCCGCTCGCGACCCAGATATTGAACGGCGCGTGCGCGCTCGACCTCGATCCGGTCGAGTTCCCCGTCGGCATGTGCACCCGGACCGCGCTCGCCAAGGCCGACGTGGTGCTGTGGAGGACGGAACTCCACACGTTCCACGTCGAGGTCTGGCGCTCCTTCAGTCCCTACGTGACCGCCCTCCTGACGGAGATCGCGGCCGCGCTGCCCACCGCGCCCTAGGAGCGCGGTTTGCGAAACTTGAGGATGAACTGGTCGGTGTGACCGCGGATCGCCGGGTCGAAGACCTTCAGGGTCCGCGTGTCCTTGGGATTGCGCAGCGCGTTGCTCTCGGCGACCAGTCGGAAGCCCGCC
The DNA here is from genome assembly GCA_037441085.1 of Gammaproteobacteria bacterium. Lineage (GTDB taxonomy): Bacteria > Pseudomonadota > Gammaproteobacteria > Steroidobacterales > Steroidobacteraceae > Bog-1198. The sequence continues at coordinate 4,348 of JBBISV010000129.1, forward strand.
GCCTCGACCTCCTTCTTGACCACGGCTTCGTCGATGCGATGCAGCGTGTTGGTGTCCGCGATTCCGGAACCCGCCGCTGCGGAGTGGTCGAGCACGACGAAGATCCCGCCGGGCCGTAACGCGTCGAAAACGGCCTTGTCGACCTTGGCCGTGTCGGCCGGCGCGAAGAACGGATCCTTCAGATCGTGATAATTGCGTGAAGTCCACACAACGTCGAGCGGTTGCGGCGCGGCCAGTTCGTTGATCGACGCATGGATGACGCTCACGTTGTGATACTCCGCCGCCACCGCATTGATGGGCGGCGGCTTGTGCGTGTAGTGGGAATCGAGTTCGCTCGGCTGGAACGAATACACCCGCCCCTTGGGTCCGACCGCCGTCGCGAACAGCCGCGTGAAATAGCCGCCGCCCGGGATCATGTCCATGACCCGCATGCCGGGCCGGATGCCGGCGAACTGCAGCATGACCGCGGGCTTGCGTTCGGCGTCCGCGGCAACGTCGGCGGCGGGGCGCAGCGGATCGTGGATCGCGGCGCGGATGTTCGCGGGCAAGGGCCGCGCGGCCGCGGCCGCCGCGGCCATCAGGATCATCGTCAAGGCGGCAACTATCGACTTGCGCATGGTCTACCCTCCCCCGTTGGATTGTCCGTGCATTATGGCACCGTCACGCGCTCGAAGCGCGCGACGGTCTCAACGTGTTCCGTGAAGGGGATCAGGTTGTATGCCGTGAGCGCGGCGAGTCGCTGCCGCCCGCCGGCGGTGAGCCGGGCGGCGTCCCTTTGCAACGACTCGAGCGAACAGCTGACGTACAGGAACCGCTCCGGCGGATCGTCGGCCAGCGCCGCGGTCAGCAGCGGGTCGAGGCCTTTGCGCGGCGGGTCCGCGATCACGACGTCGGCGTTCGCGGCGGCGGCGCGCGCCGCGTCGGCCGTTCCCGGCACCACCGCGATCTTTTCCCGGGCCGCGGGATCCAGCCCGGCGATGCCGAGTTCGAGTCCCTGCAAGGCCTGCGCGCCCGCCTCGTTCAGCCTGATGTCGCGCACCCGATCGAGCACCGACAGGCCGATGGCGCCGACCCCGGCGTAGAACTCGGCGACGCGCGCGTTCACCGGGATCTGATCGCGCACATGCCCGATGATGGCCTCGGCGATCTCCAGATTGTTCTGTCCGAAGGCGCCCGGCGGGTATTGCACCGCCGCGCCCCCGAAATGCTCCGTGACGCTCGCCGGACCGCACCACTGCTGGAAATCGCGCCCGAGGATCGTATTGGAGCGCTCTCGATTGACGTTGAACCACAGGCTGTGCAGCTCGCCGCCGAGACGGTCGCGGATCAGGTCCAGGCAGGCGCGCAAAGGCTCGGTGAGCGTCGTGTTGGCGACCAACACGACTTGCGCGGTCCGGCTGCGGCGCTCCACGACCACTTGCAGGTAGCGTGCGTGCCCGAGATGGGCCTGGTCCGAATAACAGCTCACCCCGGCGTCGATCAGCGCGCCGCGCGTCACCGCCGCGACGCGATTGATCAAGGGATGGTGCACGCTGCAGTCGGGAACGTGCACGACCCGGTGGCTGCCGGGTTCGAACAAGCCGATCTTCGGCGACTCCACGCGGCCGCGGATCGCCAGGCGCGCCCGCAGGCGGAAGCCGGAGTCGGCGCCCGAAATCTCGGGCGGCGGGGCGAGGCGATGATCCCGCGCGAGGCGGTCGAGAGCCGCGCGCGCCGCCGCGGAGATGCCCGGCTCCCCGAACCGCGGGCACGCGCGGCAAGGCGGACGGTGCGGGCAGCGCCGGCCTTCGGCGGCGCGCGTGTCGGTGTTCTGCATGCGCCCACGCTAGCAGAATTTCGCCGCGCCGCTACGCGCAGTCGGCGATCTCGTCTCCGGCGCCGGACGCGGCGGCGAACAGCGACTCTTCGGCGGCGATCTCGCGGCCCATGCCGGCGACCTGCGCCCATTCCTCGGCCGACAGCAGGCCGCTCCGTTTCGCGAGGCGGCGCGCACCCTCCAGGAACGCGCGGCGATTCTCGGCGGCGGCCGTGTAATACAGTTCCAGCAGCTTCAGCCGAAGGTCGGTGCGCTCGGGCTCGCGTTCGATCGCCTGACGCAACACGTCGGCGGGACTCTTGCGGCGTTCGACGAACTCGGACTTGTCGTGCAGCGCGCTCGACAGGCGCACATGGGTGGTGTTGATCGAACGCTCCGGATCGAAATTGCGCAGCAGATCCAGGGCGGTCTCATCGGTCCGCTGACGAAGCGGTTCGGCGAGAAGAGGCTCCTCGTCGCCGGGCTCGTCTTCCAGGGGTGCGCGCTGGCCGCCCTGCCCTTCGCGGTCGGGATCCCGGGACTGCTCGCGGCGACGGCGC
>JBBISV010000130.1:0-6665 GCA_037441085.1 Gammaproteobacteria bacterium
ACCAAGACCGGCTCGATCACCTCGGTGCAGGCGGTCTACGTGCCCGCCGACGACCTCACCGATCCGTCGCCGGCGACCACCTTCGCCCATCTCGACGCCACCGTCGTGCTGTCGCGCCAGATCGCGGCGCTCGGCATCTATCCGGCGGTCGATCCGCTGGACTCGACCAGCCGCCAGCTCGATCCGTTGGTCGTCGGCGAGGAGCACTACAACACCGCGCGCGGCGTACAAGCCATTTTGCAGCGCTACAAGGAACTCCAGGACATCATCGCGATCCTCGGGATGGACGAACTGTCCGAGGAGGACAAATTGTCGGTCTACCGCGCGCGCAAGATCCAGCGTTTCCTGTCGCAGCCGTTCAACGTGGCGAAGGTGTTCACCGGGCAGGACGGCAAGATCGTCCCGCTGAAGGACACGATCCGCGGCTTCAAGGCGATCATCGACGGCGAGTACGATCACCTGCCCGAACAGGCGTTCTACATGGTCGGTGCGATCGAAGAAGCCGTCGAGAAGGCGAAAACGCTCCAATGAGCACCCGGAGGTAGGCGATGGCGCACACGATACACGTCGACATCGTCAGCGCGGAAGGCCAGATCTACGCCGGCGAGGCGCACATGGTTTTCGCGCCGGCGAGCGAAGGCGAGATCGGCATCGCGCCGCGGCATGCGCCGTTGCTGACGACGCTGAAGCCAGGCGAGGTCCGGGTCCAGGCACCCGACGAGACCGAGGAACTGTCGTTCTTCATCAGCGGCGGCGCTCTCGAGGTCCAGCCGCACTTGGTCACCGTGCTCGCCGACACCGCGGTGCGGGCGCGCGACCTCGATGAGGCGGCCGCGCTCGAAGCGCGGCGCCGGGCCGAGGAAGCGGTGCGCGGCCGCACCGACCTCATCGAATTGGCCGAGGCCCAGGCGGAGCTCGTGCGCGCGGCCGCGCAGCTGCGCGCGATCGAACGGCTGCGCAAGAAGCGCTGAGGCCGCCGCGCCGTCGCGGCCCGCATCCCCGATGAAGCTCTCCATCGTCATCCTAGCCGCCGGCCAAGGACGACGGATGCACTCGGACCTGCCGAAGGTCCTGCAGCCGCTCGCCGGCAAGCCGCTGTTGCGGCATGTGGTGGACGCGGCGCTCGCGCTCGATCCGCAGTCGATCCACGTGGTCCACGGCCACGGCGGCGACGCGGTCCGCGCCGCGATGTCCGGACTTCCGCTCGACTGGGCGCTCCAGGCGGACCAACGCGGCACCGGTCACGCGCTGATGCAGGCGCTGCCCGCGATTCCCGACGATCACGGCGTGATGGTGCTCTACGGCGACGTGCCGTTGATCCAACCGCCGACGCTGCGCGCGCTGGCGGATGCCTGTGCCCGCGGCGCGCTCGCGCTGTTGACCGCCGAACTCGCCGATCCCGCGGGCTACGGCCGGATCCTGCGCGATTCCGCGGGCCGGGTGACCGCGATCGTCGAGGATAAGGACGCGGGTCCGCAGGAGCGCCGCATCCACGAAGTAAACACCGGTCTGCTCGCCGCGCCCGCGGCGCGCCTGCGCGAGTGGCTGATCCACCTCCGTCCCGACAATTCCCAGGGCGAGTACTACCTGACCGACGTCGTGCGTCTCGCCGTGCAGGCGGGCAACCCCGTGGAGACCGTAGGTCCCGCCGACGAAAGCGAGATCCTCGGCGTCAACGACAAGTATCAGCTCGCGCTCGCCGAGAGCGCGTATCGACGCGCGCGGACGCGCGCGCTGATGCTCCACGGCGCGACGCTCGTCGATCCGACGCGGGTGGACGTCCGGGGCGAGGTGCGGCTCGGGCGGGACGTGTTCATCGATGTCGGCGCGGTGCTGATCGGACCGCTGGAACTCGGCGACCAGGTCACGGTGGGCCCGTATTGCGTGCTGCGCGACACCACAATCGGCGCAGGCACGCTTATAAACCCGCACAGCGTGATCGAGGGGGCCAAAATCGGCGCGCGCTGCATCGTCGGACCGTACGCGCGCCTGCGTCCGGGCGCGGACGTGCATGACGACGCGCACGTCGGCAACTTCGTCGAACTCAAGAATACCGAGCTCGGCGCGGGCTCGAAGGCGAACCACCTGAGCTATCTCGGCGACGCCCGGATCGGCCGCAACGTCAACGTCGGCGCCGGCACCATCACCTGCAACTACGACGGCGCCAACAAGTGGCCGACGACCATCGGCGACGGCGCCTTCATCGGCTCCGGCAGCATGCTGGTCGCGCCGGTGAGCATCGGCGCCGGCGCGACGATCGGCGCCGGCTCGACGATCACCACGCCCGCGCCGGAGGGCAAGCTGACGCTGACGCGCGCGAAACAGACGACCCATGAGACCTGGACGCCCCCGCGAAAGGCCGCCGACGCGGAGCGCAGCGCGAAGATCGCCGCGGCGGCGCCCAAGAAGCCGAAGTCCTGAGTCCTTCATAACAGCCGATCGAATACCGGAGCGAGCGCATGTGTGGAATCGTCGGGGTCGTCGCTGAGCGCAACGCCGTCCCCATTCTTCTCGAAGGACTGCGGCGCCTGGAATATCGCGGCTACGACTCCGCGGGACTCGCGGTCATCGACGCCGAAGGCGTGCTGCGGCGCGTGCGCAGCCTCGGCAAGGTGCGCGCGCTGCAGGATGCCCTCGCGCAGGACGCCGTCGCCGGCGCCACCGGCATCGCCCACACCCGCTGGGCGACCCACGGGATCCCGGCGACGCGCAACGCCCATCCGCACACTTCGCGGGACGGCATCGCGATCGTCCACAACGGCATCATCGAGAATCACGAGGAACTGCGCGCCGACCTCGCGGATCGCGGTTACGAATTCACCTCGGACACCGACACCGAGGTCATCGCGCACCGGATCCACCAACATCTCGCGCACAGCGGATCGCTGTTCGAGGCCGTGCGCAAGACCGTCGCGGAGCTGCGCGGCGCCTACGCGCTCGCGGTGGTCAGCGAGCAGGACCCGGATTGCATCGTGCTCGCGCGCGAGGGCTGTCCGGTGGTGATCGGGCTCGGCATCGGCGAGAACTTCGTCGCCTCCGACGTCGCCGCGCTGCTGCCGGTCACGCGACGCTTCCTGTTCCTCGAGGAGGGTGAGCTCGCGCTGGTCCGGCGCACCTCGGTGCGCATCACCGACCATGACGGCCGTACCGTGGAGCGCGCGGTCCGCGAGAGCGAATTGTCCGCCGACTCCATCGAGCGCGGCCAATACCGGCACTTCATGCAGAAGGAGATCTACGAGCAGCCACGCGCCATCGCGCAGACCCTCGAGGCCAGGGCCGTCGGCGGACGGCTGCTCGACGCGGCGTTCGGTCCCACCGCGCAATCGGTGTTCGCGCGCGTCCGCGCGGTGCACATCGCCGCCTGCGGCACCAGCTACCACGCCGGCCTCGTCGCAAGCTATTTTGTCGAACAGATCTGCGGCATCCCGGCGCGCGTCGAGTATGCGAGCGAATATCGCTACCGCAATCCCGTGGTCACGGCCGATACGCTGTTCGTGACCATATCCCAGTCCGGCGAGACCGCCGACACCCTGGCGGCACTTCGCGCCGCGCGCGCCGCCGGTTATCTGTCGACGCTCACCATCTGCAACGCGGCCGAGAGCTCGATGGTGCGCGAGTCCGATCTCGTCCTGTTGACCCGCGCCGGGCCGGAGATCGGCGTGGCCTCGACCAAGGCGTTCACGACCCAGCTGGCCGCACTCGCGATGCTGGTCGTCGCCATCGCCAAGCATCGCGGCATCGGCGAGCAGGCCGAACGCGATCTGGTGGAACAGTTGCTGCATCTGCCGGCCCTGGTCGAAAAGACGCTGCAGCTCGATCCGCTGGTGCAGCGCCTGGCGGAGCAGTTCGCCGACAAGCACCACGCGCTGTTCGTCGGGCGCGGCCCCCTGTACGCGATCGCGATGGAAGGCGCGCTCAAGCTGAAGGAGATCTCCTACATCCACGCCGAGGCCTACGCGGCCGCGGAGCTCAAGCATGGGCCGCTCGCGCTGGTCGATGAGGACATGCCGGTCGTCGCGGTGGCGCCCAACAACGAGCTGATCGAGAAGTTGAAGTCCAATCTGCAGGAAGTCCGCGCACGCGGCGGCCAGCTGTATGTGTTCGCCGATCCCGGCGCCGCGCTGCAGAGCGGCGACGGTCTCACGGTCATCGAGATGCCGGCGGCCGCGACGGCGCTGCAGGCGCCCGTGGTGTTCACGATCCCGCTGCAGCTGCTCGCCTACCACGTCGCGCTGCTGCGCGGCACCGACGTCGACCAACCAAGAAACCTCGCCAAGAGCGTCACCGTGGAGTGAGGGGGCGGAGCCGTTCATGGATTTGAAACTCGCCGGCCTGACGGCGGTCGTGACCGGAGGCTCCCTCGGCATCGGCAAGGCGATCGTGCGTGCCTTCGCGCTCGAGGGGTGCCGGGTGCACTTCTGCGCGCGCGGTGAAGTCCAGATTGCCGCGACGCGCGGCGAGATGGACGGGCTACCCGGGACGGTCGCGGGCATGGTCGTCGATGTGACGCAGCGCGCCCAGCTCGAACGTTGGTTCGCGGACATCGGCGCCTTCGACATCCTGGTGCCGAACGTCAGCGCGCTCGCCGATGACTGGAAGTCCACGCTCAGCACCGACATCGGCGGCACCGTCAACACGATCGAGGCCGCCTTGCCGATGCTGCAGACGTCGGGCCACGCCGCGATCACCTTCATCGGGTCGAAAACCGGATCCTACGAAGCCCCACATTCACCGTCCTACGGCGCCGCCAAGGCGGCGATGGCGCACTACATGAAATCGCTGTCCGGCCGGCTGCTGCCGCGCGTGCGGGTCAATGTCGTCTCGCCGGGCGACACCCTCTTTGACGGTGGCTATTGGGATCGGGTGCGGATCAGTGACCCGCCGGCCTACGCGCGCGTGGTGGGGCGCAATCCGATGGGTCGGCTGGCCGCCGCGGAGGAGGTGGCCCGGGTCGTCGCGTTCGTGTCGAGCCCGGCCGCGAGTTTCGTCTCCGGCGCGAACTGGTACGTGGACGGCGGCTCGGTGGCCCACGTCCAGTTCTGATCGATGCGGGGCGCGCCGGTCGCGGCGCGCCCCCCCGGGATCAACAGCCGCTCGTCACCGGTGTGGAGACGGTTGCCGGCTGGCCGACCGCGCTCGACACGGTGTAGGTCACCGTGCAATTCGCCGGATTGGTCGCGCCGTCCTTCGAATAGGTGATCGCGGTCGTCGTGGCGGTCGGCGTGAACCCGGTCAGATCCTGCATCGCGAGCGGCAGTCCGGCGACGTCCGGGTAGCCGTTCGCCAGGGTCACCGTCTGTCCGTCCATCAGGATCGTCGAGGGGTTCGTGCCGAGGGCGAGATATTCGGCGTGCGCGAGCGCGGATGCGCTGCGCAGGCTGCCGCCCAGGGACGTGATCGCGGTGATCCGGGCCTGTTTGTCGAGCGCGGTGAACCGCGGAATCGCGAACGCGGCGAGAATGCCGAGAATCGTGATCACCACGACCAGCTCGATCAGTGTGAATCCTTGTTGAAGTTTGCGCATGGCTCCGTTCCTGGTTCTGTAGTTACCGTCCCGATAGGGGTGTCGGCGCTGTTGCGCGGTCCTTGACCGCCGCCCGCGAAATCTGTGAGCCGCCTCTCGCCGCCGGCTCAGGAATGGCCGCCCACTTTGGCGAACATGTTCCACATCGGCAGAAACACGCCGAGCGCGAGTATCAGCACAATGCCGCCGACTCCGACGATCAGCGCCGGTTCGAGCACGGCGCTCAGGTTCTTCAGCCGGTAGTCCACGTCGCGGCGATAGTGCTCGGCGACCTCGCCCAGCAGATCGGTCAGCTCGCCGGTCTCCTCGCCCACGGCGATCATCTGCACCACCAGCGGCGGGAACAGCTTCAGACTGGCGGCCGCATGGCTGATCGACTCGCCTCGTTCCACCGTGTCGCGCATCTTCAGGATCGCCTCGCTGACGTAGTCGTTGCCGGTCGTGCGCGCGATCGTCGCCAGCGCCTGCAGCGCCGGGATGCCGGCGCTCAGGCAGATCGCGAGCGAGCGGGTCACGCGGGCCAGTATCGCCTCATGCATCAGGTCGCCGACCAGCGGAATCCGCAGCTTCGCCCGGTGCCAGCGGTACCGGCCGGCGTCGCGCGACACATAGGCGCGAAACCCGACCGCCGCGCCGGCCGCGACCAAGGTCATCAGCCACCAATAATGCGAGGTCAGGCTCGAGACGCCCATGATGGCCCGCGTCGGCCAGGGGATCCGGTTGCCGAGGATCTTGAAAACCGGGGCGAACGCCGGAATCACCTTGACCGAGATGATCCCGATCGACACCATCACCGCCGCAACCACGGTGAGCGGATAGCGCAGCGCGCTCTGCACCCGGTCGTTGACGTCCTGTTCGGTGTTCAGATACTCGCACAGCCGCAGAAAGGCCACGTCGAGCGTGCCGGTCGACTCGCCGACGCGCACCATGTTGACGTACAGCGGCGGGAAGACCCGCGGATGGCGCGCGAAGCTCGTGCCGAGGTCGCGTCCGCCCTCGAGGCTCTGCAGTATTTCCCCGAGCGTCGTGCGCAGCACTTCGTTGTGCGTCGACGCCTGCAGGCCCTTCAGGCCACGCAGCAGCGGAACGCCCGCCTTGGTGATGGTGTACATCTGCCGCGAGAACATCATCAGGTCGGCGG
>JBBISV010000131.1:0-6609 GCA_037441085.1 Gammaproteobacteria bacterium
TCCGACGGGCAGTTCCTGCAGCCGGGCGATCCGGCGGTGTACGGCATCACCGATTTCACGCGCGAATATCCGATCACCGCCGATGAGGAGCGGCAGATCGACGCGGCGCTCGAGGACATGATCCGCTTCGGCGTGCGCGCCCTGCTGGTGCTGCGGGACCGGCGCATCGTCGGTTTGTTGACGTCCTACGACATCCAGGGTGAACGGCCGCTCCAGTTCCTGCAGAACTCCAACTACGAACACCACCGCGACATTCGCGTCGGCCACGTGATGACACCCTGGTCCGATCTGGTGGCGGTCAATTGGGCCGACCTGCAGAAGGCTCGGGCGGGCACGCTGCTCGAGGTGCTGCGCCACAACGGGCTGAGCCACCTGCTGGTGGTCGAGAGAGTGGATGACGGCCAGGTTACGGTGCGCGCGCTCGCCTCGCGCGCGCGGCTCGAGCGCCAGCTTCACACGCAACCCGCGCCGGTCGCCGCACAGGCCAAGAAGCGCGCTTCGGGTCGCGAACTGAATCCGACGTGACTTGAAACACACGAGGCTGAAAACCGCGCTGCCGGGTCCGCGGGCAAGTGAACTGATCGCGCGCGACGCGGCGGTGGTCTCGCCGTCCTACCCGCGAGATTACCCGTTCGTGATGTCGCACGGCCGCGGAGCCGAGGTCTGGGACGTCGACGGCAACCGGTTCCTGGATTTTGCCGCCGGCATCGCCGTGTGCAGCACGGGCCACAGCCACCCGGACGTGGTGCGCGCGGTCACGCAGGCGGCGGAGCGGTTCCTGCACATTTCCTCGGATTTCTGGCATGAAGGCCAGGTCCGGCTCGCCGAACGCATCGACGAGTTGGCGCCGATGAGCGGTCCGGTCATGAGTTTCTTCGCCCAGTCCGGCACCGAAAGCGTGGAAGCGGCGCTGAAACTCGCGCGGCACGCGACCGGAAGGCCGCGGTTCATCGGTTTCCTCGGCGGTTTTCACGGCCGTACGATGGGATCGCTCGCCTTCACGGCGAGCAAGTACACCCAACAGAAGGGATTTTTCCCGACCATGCCGGGGGTCACGCACGTCCCCTATCCGAACCCCTACAGGCCCTTGTTCGCGGATGCCGATGCCGGCCGGGGCGTGTTGCGTTACATCGAGGAGATGCTGTTCTCGAGCAACGTGCCGGCGAACGAGGTGGCGGCGATCCTGGTCGAACCGATCCAGGGCGAGGGCGGCTACATCGTGCCGCCTGACGGCTTCCTCGCCGGATTGCGCGAATTGTGCGACCGGCACGGCATTTTGTTGATATTCGACGAGGTGCAGAGCGGCGTCGGGCGCAGCGGCCGGATGTTCGCCTGCGAGCACTGGGGCGTCGAGCCCGACATCATGACGCTCGCCAAGGGCCTGGGCTCCGGCCTGCCCATCGGCATCGTCGCGGCCCGCAAAGCGATCATGGAACGCTGGCCGCGCGGGGCGCACGGCAACACCTACGGCGGCAATCCGTTGTGCTGCGCGGCGGCGCTCGCGACCCTGGACCTGGTCCAGGGCGGGTATTGCGCCAACGCCGCGCGCGTCGGCGCGTATTTCCTGGACCGGCTGCGCGTGCTGGCCGGCAAGCACGCGGCGATCGGCGAGGTGCGCGGCAAGGGCCTGATGATCGGCATGGAATTGGTGCTGGACCGGATGACCAAGGAACCGGCGAAGGCGCTGTGCGAGACGGTGATCACTCGCGCATTCCACAACGGGCTGTTGTTGTTGTCCTGCGGGGCGAGCACGGTGCGGTTCATGCCGCCGTTGATGATCGGCGAGGCCGATGTCGACGAGGCGGTCTCGATCCTCGATGCCAGCCTAGACGAGGCCGGTGCGTGCGGCGACCGTTAAGGACCGCGATCATTGCGGTCGCGGCGCTGGCGCTGGCGCTCGCGGGCCTGGCCTGGAGCCGCCTCGACGGCGGGGCCCGGGGCGCCGCCCGCGCGCCCGAGAAGGAGCTATACGTCTACAACTGGGCTGATTTCATCGGTCCGGACACGATCGCCGAGTTCGAGCGCGAGACCGGCATCAAGGTCGTGTACGACACCTACGATTCCGACGAGACGATGGACGCGCGGCTGATGGCCGGCGAATCCGGTTACGACGTCGTCAACGCCTCGGCCGCCTATTTCGGCCTCGAGATCCGCGCCGGCGTCTACGAACCGCTCATCAAGGCGGAACTGCCGGGCTGGCGCAATCTCGACCCGCATTCGCTCGCGGCGGTGGCGTCCTACGATCCGGGGAACCGCCACGCGATGCCGTACCTGCACTCGATCAACGGCTTCGCCTACAACGTGGACATGATCCGCGCGCGCATGCCGGACGCGCCGGTCGACAGCCTGCGGATGCTCTTCGATCCGAAGGTGATCTCGCGTTTCGCCGACTGCGGCGTGACCTTCCTGGACTCGCCCCAGGACGTGATCGAGCTCGCGCTGCGCTATCTGCACCTCGATCCCGGCACCACGCGCCCGGAGGATTTCGCGGCGGCCGCGCGTCTGCTGATGAAGGTCAGGCCTTACGTGCGCAGCTTCGACTCGGTCGGGTACATGAACGGGCTGGCGAACCGCGACCTGTGCGTCTCGATGTCCTATTCCAGCGACTACGCCGAGGCACGCAAGCGCGCGGCCTCGGTCGGCGTGAACCTCGACCTCGCGTTCACGGTGCCGGTCGAGGGCGCGAATCTGGACTACTCGGCGCTGTTGATTCCGGTGGGTGCGCCGCATCCGCGCGCCGCGTACGAATTCCTGAACTTCATGCTCCGGCCCCGGGTGATCGCCACGGTCACGAACCGGATCTTCTACGGCAACGACAACCTGGCGTCGCGGCCGTACGTCGATCCGCGGATCCTCGCCGATCCGGCGATCTATCCGACGCCGCGGACCGCGGTCCGCCTGTACCAATCGCCCGAGATCGGCACCGCGACGGAGCGGCTGATGACGCGCACCTGGACGCGGATCAAGACGGGGACCTAGGGGTCGGCGCCGGCGAGCCGCCGTTCGGCGTTCTGCCTGCGCTCCGTGCGGCGCATCGCGACGCCCGCGACGATCACGCAGACCCCGACCACGCAGATGATCAGGCTGGCGAGCGCGTTGATGTCGGGCGTGACCCCGAGCTTGACCTTGGAGTAGATCACCATCGGCAGCGTGCTCGCGCCCGGACCCGAAACGAGGCTCGAGATCACCAGATCGTCGAGCGAGAGCGTGAGGCACAGCAGCCAGCTCGACACCAGCGCCGGCGCGATGATCGGCAGCGTGGTGTCGACGAAGGCGCCGACCGGACCCGCCCCCAGGTCCATCGCCGCCTCCTCGATCGACCGGTCCGCCGACTGCAGCCGCGACTGGACCGTGATGGTGACGTACGAGGTGCAGAAGGCGATGTGCGCAATGATGATCGTGAGCGCGCCGCGATGCGGCCAGCCGATGACGTGGAGCATCGAGATGAACAGCAGCAGCTGCGTGATGCCGGTGATGATCTCCGGCATCACCAGCGGCGCATTGACCATCGCCGTCAGCATGAAGCGCCCGCGAAAGCGCGTGAAGCGCACCAGCGCGATCGCCGCGAGGGTGCCGAGGATCACGGCGCCCGTCGAGGCGATCACGCCGATCCGCAGCGACAACCAGGCGGCGTCCAGGATTTGGCGGTTGTGCGCGAGGCGCGCGTACCAGGCCAGGGAAAAGCCGCCCCAAACACTGACCAACGGCGACGCATTGAACGAATAGGCGATCAGCACGACCATCGGGACGTACAGCAGCGCGATCCCGAGCAGCAGGAACGTGACCAGCACCGGGGACAGTCGCCGCTCCACGCGGTCAGCCCTCCATCTGCTTGACGCTGTAGTGCTGGTACAGCGCGATCGGACCAACGAGGAACACCAGGAAGACGATCGACACCGCGGCCGCGACCGGCCAGTCGCGGTTGCCGAAGAACTCGTCCCAGAGCACCCGGCCGATCATCAGGTTGTCCGGTCCGCCGAGCAGCGAGGGGATCACGAACTCGCCGATCGCCGGTATGAACACCAGCATGGACCCGGCGATCACGCCGGGTATCGACAGGGGCAGCGTGACGTCCAAAAAGGAGCGCCACGGCGGGCTGCCGAGATCCGCGGCCGCCTCGAGCAGCGACAGGTCGAGCTTCTCCAGCGTCGCGAACAGCGGCAGGATCATGAACGGCAGGTAGGTGTAGATGATCCCGAGATACACGGCGACCGTCGTCTGCATGATCTGCAGCGGCCGATGGATGACCCCGAACCACAGCAGGACGGTGTTCAGCAGGCCGTTGTCGCTGATGATCCCCTCGAGGGCGTAGACGCGCAGCAGAAACGACGTCCAAAAGGGCAGTATGATGATCAGCAGCAGGACGTTCTGCGCGCTCTTGGAGGCCCGTGCGATCGCGTACGCCATCGGATAGCCGATCACCAGGCAGACCAGCGTGGAGAAGAACGCCGTCCGCAGCGAGTACAGATAGGACAGGCCGTACACGTCGTCGGTGAACAAATACCTGAAATTGCCCAGATTCAGCGACAGGTGGATGTGGTGATCCGGCGACATGGTTAGAATGTCGGTGAACGGCGGGACGCGCAGCGCGAGGTCGGCGAAGCTGATCTTGAGCGCGAACACGAATGGGACCAGGAAAAACACGAACAGGTAGGTCAGGGGCGGCAGGATGATCAGCCATTTGCCGTGGCGCGCGAACCAGTGCGCAAGCCTGTGGCGGGGCGCCGGCCCGTTCGGCGCGCGTGTGGCTGCGTCATTCATCGACTAGCGGAAGAGCGATCATGCGGAAAAAGAAAAAGCCTGCGGCCGCCGCGCGGCGCGCGCGCTCGACGCACGGACGGCAGCGCCAGCACCTGATCGATGCGTGCATCTCCGCGCTGCACATCCACGGACCCTCGCGCACCACCGTGGAGAAGGTCGTGGCGATCGCCGACATGTCGCCCGGGATCGTGCGCTTCTACTTCGACTCGAAGGCGGCCATGCTGGTCGCATCGCTCCAGTTCCTCTCGGACGAATTCGAGGAGCGCGTTCTCGTTCCCGTCGCCCGCCTGCAGAATACGCCGGTCGCGGCGCTCGAGTTGATGGTCGATCTGTACCTCGACCCCGAGATCGCGAGCGCCCGCAAGGTGTCCGTCTGGTATTCGTTCTGGGGGGAGGCCAGTTCACGTCAGGAATACTACGATATCTGCGGCCAGAAGGACGAGCGCTTCGCCGCGCTCGTGCGCGTGCTGATCGAGCGCCTGATCGTGGAGACCGGACAGCCCCAGCTCGATCCCGACGGCATCGCGCTCGGCCTGATCGGGGTGCTCGAGATGCTCTGGCAGGGCTTCGCGTTTCAGACCGAGGCGACCATCGACCGCGCGGCCGCCAGGCACCGCTGCATGGCCTATCTGCGCTCGATATTCCCGGGGCAGTTCGCGTTGAGTCACGCGGCCGCGCGCGAGTCGGACGTGTCCGGCCTGCCGGCCTGGAGCTACGCGAACGCGCGGCTGCAGGTGCTCGAGCGTGAAGCGCTTTTCCGCGGGTCCTGGCAATTCGCCGGCCACGGCGCGGCGCTCGCCGCCGCCGGCGATTACCTCGCCGTCGACGCGTGCGCCGAGCGCGCCCTGGTGCTGCGCGACGAACGCGGCGGCCTGCGCGCGTTCCGCAACAGCTGTCCCGCGCAGCCGCACATGCTGGTCGGCGACGGCGCCGGCAGCTTCGGCCGCGACGGCATCGAATGCCGCCTGCACGGGCTGCGGTTCGCGCTCGACGGGTCCGGAGCCCTGCACGCGCTCGAAGTGACGGAGGCCGCGGGACTGATTTTCGTGCGTGCCGGCGGCGCGCCGTCCGCCGCCGCGACGGCCGGATCCTGGGTCGCGGAACTCGGTCCGGGCGTCTGGACGCCGATCGCCGCGCCGGCGGCGACGGAGGTCGCCGCCGATTGGAAGCTCGTGGTCGAACAGACCCTCGAGTACATGATGCGCGGGGAGAACGACGCGCCGGGCGCCGGCCGCCGGCCGTGGTCCGCGGCGCGGTACCGCACGCTCGTCGCCGAACGCACCGGCCCGGAGCGGCGCACGGTGTTCATGCCGCCGAACCAATTCGCGGAGATCCGGCCTGACGGCTGCATGATGCTGCGGGTCATTCCGCTCGAGGCCGGACGCTGCCGGCTGCTGCGCTACGACTACACGGCGCTCGAGCCGGGGCCGCGGGCGGCCGCCGCCGCGTATCTGGCGCGGCGCCTGGCGCCGGCGCCGGACCGGCGCTGGCTCGAACTCGTCGAGTCGCTCCAGCGCGGCCTCATCGCCTACGGCTACGAGGGGTCGCGCCGCGACGCCGCGGCGCCCGCGACCGCGGAATTCCGGCGCTGGCTGAAGGAGCGCATCGAGGCGCTCGCTCACGGAAAAGCGCCTGCCGCCTGGCGTTGATTCGGTTAATCTAATGCAATTCACGACGATTCCATGGAGACAGGCGCGATGAATCTACTGGCATTGACGGCGGGCGAATGGCATGAACGGGCTGCCAAACTGCGCTACGAAACGCGCCATTTCATCGATGGCCGCTACGTTGACTCTGCCGACGGGGGGCGGCTGCTCGTCGTGAACCCGGCGACCGCGACCACCCTGT
>JBBISV010000132.1:0-6368 GCA_037441085.1 Gammaproteobacteria bacterium
CGCCTTGGCATGCGCGAGGCTCCACTCCAAATAGTCGCCGGCGACGGCGTACTGATAGTGGCCCAGGCGGTCGATCGCCTGGATTCCTTCTTGCTGCGCTTTCAGCGCGGGCGCGAAGGCGTTGCGGTAGGCATCGAATATGGTCTTCGGATCAAAAGGGGAATCGCTCATGGGGGGCTCCTCGAATGGGTTTAGCTTGGGCACGGCGCCATTATAACCCATTTTGTATGCAGCGCAAGAAGAATCTTTAAAGCCGCTGACGGCGACTGAACTTTCGTAACTCTATGTTTTTAATAAACGTGAATTACGTTATGTCATATTTTATTCACTCGTCACTATGCGTCGCAACAGTCTCGTCTCCGACCTCAGAGCCGCAGCCCCCCGTCGAGTTCCAGACAGCGACCGGTGAAAAAGTCGTTCTCGACGATGAACCGTACCGAATGCGCGATTTCCTCAGGCCGGCCGAGACGCTTCAGCGGCACGGGCGCGGTGAGCTTCTCCAACACCTCGGGGCGCATCGCCGCGAGGATCTCGGTATGCGTGAAGCCGGGCGCGATGGAGCCGACGCGAATGCCGTAGCGCGCCAGCTCCTTCGCCCACACGACCGCCATCGATTCGACGCCCGCCTTGGCCGCGCTGTAGTTGGACTGGCCGGCGTTGCCGACGCGGGAGATGCTCGAGATGTTGACGATCACGCCGCCGTGGCCGAGTTCGATCATGTGCGCGGCCGCTTCGCGCCCGCACATGAACACGGCGGTGAGATTGACGCCGATGACCGCATTCCACTGATCCATCGACATGCGGCCGACCACGGCGCCGTCCTTCACCTTGACCAACAACCCGTCACGCAGGATGCCGGCGTTGTTCACCAACACATCCAGACGGCCGAAGTCGCCGACCACGCGCGACATCGCCGCGCACACCTGCGCCTCGTCGGCGACGTTCACCACGTAATGGCGGGCTTGAACACCCTCGGCCCGGCACAGCGCGACCGCCTCGCCGAGATCGCCCTCGTTCAAGTCGAACAGCGCGACGTTTCCGCCGCAACCCGCCATCTGCAGCGCGATGGCGCGGCCGATGCCCCGACCCGCGCCCGTCACCACCACCGTCTTGCCCTGAATTTCCATGTTGACTGATTACTCTTTTGGTTTGTCGCCCGAAGGCTTGTCGTTCTGGCCGCGGCCCATGAAGGCCTCGCGGGTCGCAGCCTGCATTTTTTCCCACAGCTCCATGTTCGTCCGCGCCAGATCGTTCAACGGTGCGAACGGCGTTTGCAGCGCCTTGACCATCTCGACCTGCATGGCTTCCTGTTGTCGCAGCATCGTCGTGAACGCCTGTTCGAGATACCGGCTGAGCAGCGCCTGGGATGGGCGGCCGTAGAATCGGATGATCATCTCCAGCAGCTCCGATCCCAGCACCGGCGCGCCGAACTGTTCCTGTTCGGAAATGATCTGCAGCAGGACGCCGCGCGTCAGATCCTCGTTCGACTTGTCGTCGACGACCTTGATTTTCTCGCCCGCGACGATCAGCTTGCGCAGATCCTCGAGCGTGACGTGGCGGCTCGCGACGGTGTCATAGAGGCGCCGATTGGCGTATTTGCGAATGAGGCGTTCTGTTTGCATGGCGCATCCGAAGTCGGGCCCTCATCCTAGGACAAGCTTTCGCGCTGCACAACTACCGGTGCAACGCCCGATTGAACAATAGTAAGATATTTTACAGAAAAACTATTTACAACAATGTGTTACGAATCTCCTTTGCAAGATATTGGGAATGTACTTACGCTGATGATATTGTGTTGCAACGCATACGGATGGGTGGAACGTGGACACTAACCCCTGGCAGCCATGGAGCGCTTTCACGGCGGCGGCGCCGTCCGCGCCGCCCCAGGACCTCATCGACCGGTTCAACCGTCTCGCGCGCACCTACGTCGATGCCGTGACGACCTCGACGCCTGGGACCCCGCCCGGCGATGCCGCGCAGGTCTTCGGCGACGCGCTGCGCGACCTGTTCGCGCCGATGCAGCCGCCACTCACCGGCACCCGGGCGATGGATGCCGCGAGCGACCGTCCCGATTTCCTGTCCGCACCGCCGGCATTCGGCGCAGGCCGCGAACATCAACTGCGGGCGCAGCGCCAGGCCGCCGCCTGGCAACGGCTCGAAGAAGCCCAGCGACGCCTGCAGCGCTTGTGGCTCGACGCATTGCGCGACGCCGGTGAAGCCTTCGTGGCCCGGCTCAAGGACCACCCGCCGCCGGCCGAAGGCGCCGCCGCGATGCGCGCGTTGTATGACACCTGGATCGATTGCGCCGAGGACGCGTACTCCCGGATCGCCCACGGCGCGCCGTTCTGCAAGGCTTTCGCCGACAGCGTCAACGCCGCCAGTCACTGGCGGCGCGAACTACAGGTCATCGCCCGGCATGCCGCGGCGCTGCCCGACCTGCCGACGCGCGCCGAACTCAACAGCCTCCATCAGCAGCTACGCTCGACCGAAGAGAGGCTCCGCCTCGTCGAGGCCGAACTGCGCGCCGCCAAGGCCAAGCCGCGCCGCCGGAAATCCCCATGAACGACGGCTGTACGGCGCGGGACCTCGTGTGGCGAAGCGGCAAGCTCGCGTTGTATCGCTATCGCCCGATCGCCCGGCCCGCCGGGTCCGCGCCGGTGCTGATCGTCTACGCGCTCGTGAACCGGCCCCACATGATGGACCTGCAGCCGGACCGCTCTCTGATCCGCGGCCTGCTGTCCTCCGGCCTGGATGTGTATTTGATCGACTGGGGCTATCCGGACGGCGCCGACCGGTTCACGACGCTCGCGGATTACATCGAAGGGCGGATCGACGGCTGCGTGCAGTGGATCCTGAGCGCGCATGCCGCGAAGCAATTGACGCTGCTCGGCGTGTGCCAGGGCGGTGTGTTGAGCCTGTGCTACTCGGCGCTGCACCCCGAACACGTGCGCAATCTCATCACCATGGTGACGCCGGTGGACTTCCGCACGCCGGCGGATCTCTTGTCGAAATGGGTCGACGGGATCGACATCGACGCCTTCGTCGCCGACGGCAACGTATCGGGCGACGCGCTCAATGCATTGTTCGTGTCGCTGATGCCCTTCCGGCTCGCGCAGCAGAAATACGTCCATTTGCTCGCGAGCCTCACCGGGACCGCAACGCCGGCGGCGCAGGAGGCGCTGCGGGACTTCATGCGCGTCGAGGAATGGATCTTCGACAGCCCCGACCAGGCGGGCGCGGCCTTCGGTGAATTCGTGCGCTGGTTCTATCAGGAGAACCGCCTGCTGCAGAACCGTCTGGAAATCGCCGGCCGCCGCGTCGATCTTCGAGATCTCAGGATGCCGATACTGAATCTGATCGGCAAGCGCGACCATTTGGTGCCGCCCGCGGCGTCGGCGGCGCTGAAAAACCTGGTGGGCAGCGACGACTACACCGCGATCGAATTCGACCTCGGCCACATCGGCATGTACATCAGCGCCCGCGCGCAGCGTGAAGTGCCGGCGGCCATCGCCGGCTGGCTCGCTAGCCGCTGAGGCCGAAGAATCGCGCCATCTCGCCGGATGCATCCGGCCCGCGCGCGTCGGTGTACGAGCCCGTGGGCGCCCCGCCGAACCACGCGTGTCCCGCCCCGTGAACCAACCAGAATTCGATCCGCGCGCGCGGCGCGTCCCGGCGATACGAGGTGATCGTGCAGTCAAGGCCGCCCGCCGACCGCGCCTGTCGGGCCGTCACCTGCAGCGGCCCACCGGCCGTTTCAGCCCGGACCGCGGCCTGCCGCACGATCTCGGCACCTTGGGCCGCGTTGACGTTCGGGTCGGCGTCGCCGTGGAACACGATCGTGGGGAGCGCATGTGTCGCGGCGGCGCGCGGCCGCGCCGCGTAGGGGATTCCCGAATGCACTCCCAGCGCCGCGAACAAATCCCCGTAGGTCTCCGCGAGCACGACCGCCATCGCGCCTCCGGCCGAAAATCCGGCGATGTAGATTCTTTGGCTGTCGAGCGCGTATTGCGCCGCCACCTGCCGGGCGATGCCGGCGATCAGCGACGGCTCGCCCTGGTCCCGCTTCTGATTCTCCGCGATGAACCAGTTCCAGCAGCGCATCCCGTTGGCCGCCGCCGATTGGGCGGGGTAGACGACCGCGAAATCATGCAGGTCCGCCAAGGCGTTCATTCGCGTGGCGATCGCGAAATCCTCGGGATCCTGGGTGCAGCCGTGCAGCATCACCAGCAGCGGGCGCGGACCGCGCCGACGGGGCGCGGGAATGTACAAGTCAAAGGCGCGCGTACCCGCCGCATTGGAAAACGAGGAACCGGTGCGGATGGCCTGGGTCACGCGGCGAGTGTATCCGAACCTTCGGCGCGGACTGCGGCAAGTACGGATTGATCGCGGCTGCGCGCGGCTCATATTGCCGGGACGAAGGGCGCGGAAACGGCAATCCGCCAAGGGGTGGCGCATGCGAAAACTGGACGGACGACGGGCCTTGATCACGGGCGGCGCGCGCGGCATCGGCCGGGCGATCGCCAAATCCCTGGCCGCCGAGGGCGCGGAACTTCTGATCAATTATCACGCGAGCGACGACGACGCCGCGGAACTCGCGCGGGAAATCGCGTCGGCCGGCGGCCGCGCGCTGTTGTTCAAGGGCGACGTCGGCGAACGCGAAACGTGGAACGCGATGATCGCGGCCGTCAAGAGTCACTGGGGACGGCTCGACATCCTGGTCAACAATGCCGGCATCACCCAGGACAAGACGCTGCGCAAGATGACCGACGCGGACTGGCTCGCGGTGCTCAACACCAATCTCAATGCCTGTTATTACGGCGTCTCCGCGGTCATGCCGATGATGATCGAACAGAAATACGGCCGGATCATCAACATCAGCTCCTTCGTCGGCCAGGCGGGCAATTTCGGGCAGGCCAATTACGCGGCGAGCAAGG
Source organism: Gammaproteobacteria bacterium (assembly GCA_037441085.1). Classification (GTDB taxonomy): domain Bacteria; phylum Pseudomonadota; class Gammaproteobacteria; order Steroidobacterales; family Steroidobacteraceae; genus Bog-1198. Next base: position 4,935 of record JBBISV010000132.1, read on the forward strand.
GCGGCATCATCGCGTTCACCAAGACCGCCGCGCTGGAACTCGCGCGATACAACGTGACCTGCAACGCGCTCGCGCCCGGATTCACCGAGACCAGCATGCTCGCGAAGGTGCCGGATCCGGTGCGGACCTCGATTCTGGCGCGGATCCCGATGGGCCGCTTCGGGCAGCCCGATGAAATCGCCAAGGCGGTGCTGTTTCTCGCGGCGGACGCCGACTACGTCACCGGCCAGCAAATCAACGTCAACGGCGGCGTTTACATGTGAGCGCCCCGGCCCACGCTCCCGAGTCCCCGCGAAACCGGATCAAAACCCCTCCCACGGACTATAATGGACCCATGAACGACATCGTGATCACCGCCGCGCTGCGCACCGCGGTCGGCAAATTCAACGGCTCGCTCGCCAAGATCCCGGCGGCCGAACTCGGCGCGCACGTGATCAAGGCCCTGCTGCGCAGCACCGGGGTCGCGCCCGACCAAATATCCGAGGTGATCATGGGCCAGGTGCTCACCGCCGGGGTCGGACAGAACCCGGCGCGCCAGGCGCTGATCCACGCGGGACTTCCGCACGCCGTGCCGGGAATGACCATCGGCAAGGTCTGCGGCAGCGGTCTGAAGGCGACCCACCTGGCCGCGCAGGCGATCAAGTGCGGCGATGCCGACATCGTGATCGCCGGCGGCCAGGAGAACATGAGCGCCTCGCCGCATGTGTTGCCGGGTTCGCGCGACGGCTTTCGGATGGGCGACGCCAAGCTCGTCGATACGATGCTGAGCGACGGCCTGTGGGATGCGTTCAATCATTACCACATGGGCACGACCGCCGAGAACGTCGCCGCGAAATTCGGCATCACGCGGCAGGAACAGGACGAATTCGCCGCGGCCTCGCAGAACAAGGCGGAGGCGGCGCAAAAAGCGGGACGCTTCCAGGCCGAAATCGCGCCGCTCGACATCGTGACGCGCAAGTCGACGACGGCGTTCGATACCGACGAATACGTGCGCGCCGGCACCACGGTCGCCGCGCTCGGGGAATTACGGCCGGCGTTCAGCAAGGACGGCACGGTCACCGCCGGCAACGCCTCCGGCATCAACGACGGCGCCGCGGCGGTCATGATGATGTCGGCCCGCAGGGCATCCGAACTGAAGGTCGAGCCGCTCGCGTGGGTGCGCGCCTATGCCTCGGCGGGCGTGGACCCGTCCATCATGGGCATGGGCCCGGTCCCCGCGTCCCATCTGTGCCTGAAGAAGGCGGGCTGGTCGGCCGATCAGCTCGATTTGATGGAAATCAATGAAGCGTTCGCCGCGCAGGCGATCGCGGTCAACCGCCAGATGGGCTGGGACACCGCGAAAATCAACGTGAACGGCGGCGCGATCGCGATCGGCCATCCGATCGGCGCGTCCGGCTGCCGTATCCTCGTCACCCTGCTGCATGAAATGATCCG
>JBBISV010000133.1:0-6319 GCA_037441085.1 Gammaproteobacteria bacterium
CACCTGCGCATCGGGAAACAGCTCCTGAACCGCGTTGGCGAGCAGATGCGCCGTGGAATGGCGGATGATCTCGAGACCGTCCGGATCCTTGTCCGTGACGATGCTCACCGCCGCGTCGGCCGCGACGCGGTGCGACAGATCGACCAAGCGACCGTCGACGCGCCCGGCGAGCGCCGCCTTGGCGAGCCCCGGGCCGATCGCGGCGGCGATCTCGGCGACGGTGACTTCGTGGTCGAACGGCCTTCGCGTTCCGTCCGGTAGTGTGATTTGCGGCATAGAACCCAGTTTACCAAAGGGCGCCGGGCTTTCGGGACCGGCGCCCTTCACTGCTCCACAAAAGGGGTGGTGCGCGCTAGTGGGATCGAACCACTGACCCCCACCATGTCAAGGTGATGCTCTACCGCTGAGCTAAGCGCGCAGGGAGGGCGCGAAAGATACCGGATTCGCACGCGCCGGGAAAGGGCAAGATGCGATATCGGCGACCGGCGTGCGGCAACCGCGGTCCGGCTACGGCGCCGGCGACGGCGAGGGGCCTAGGCAGGATACGCGGAATTTCGCCTCGCCCATCGTCACGGAATCGCCGTGCTGCAGGCGTTCGCGCAGGATCTTGCGGCCGTTCACGTAGACTCCGTTGGTGCTGTTGAGATCTTCGATGACTGCCCCGTCGGCATCGACGACCACCAGCGCGTGATAGCGGCTGACGGATGGCGAATCGATGTGCAGCTCGCATCCGGTCGCCCGGCCGAGTCGGGTGCGGCTGCGGAGCTCGAATGAACGCTTTTCACCCAGATCGAGCCGCACGAACTCCCACCGGTTGCCGGCCGGCGCGACGGGCGCGGACGCGGTCGGTGCACGCGGTGACGCCGCGCCGTGCCCAGCGCGCGCCACGGCGAGGTCCTCCGACAGGTGCAGGATTTGCGCGGCCTGTTCCTCGAGGCGCGCATCGCGGGCGCCCAGCGCATCCCGCAACTGCGCCACGTCCGCCTCCAACTGCCGCAGGTTCGCGCCGGAGTGCGCCGCCACGGCCGACGCGGCATCGGCAGAGGAATCGGCGTCCGCACGCCGCCATTCGTGCGTCCGCAACGCCTCGAGGTATACCGCCGACTGGGCCCTCGCCTCCAGCAATTCCCGGTTGAGCGCGGCGAGCTCGGCGGCGTATTGGTCGCGCGGCACCTCGCCGCCGGCCGGCTGCGCGTGCCGGGCCGCCAGCGCGCCGCGCAGTTGTGCGATCACCTCGTCGCGCGCCTCCAGCTCCTCGCGCAACGCGGCGTGCTCGCGGGCGATGCTGGCGGCGTCCTGGGCCGACTCCACGCGGACGCGATCATGGCGCTGCGCCTCGGCGCGCGCCGACTCCAGCTCGCGCTCGAGCGCGATCCTGCGGCCATGCTCGCTTTCCGCGCTCGCGCGCAAGGCCGCGAGTTCGGCCTTCAGCGCCGTCACCGCACCCGACAGATGGTCGCCCGCGGGCAGAGGCACCGCATCGTCGGCGACGTCCGGATCGACCGCCAAGCCGCTGAGTTCCGGCAGCGATGCGGTTCTGTCCGGATCCTCCGGATCGGTTTCGTGGTCGGGATGTTGCTGCATCGTGGCCGCCCTATCCGACGAGTTTGTCCGGCACGCCGAATGCCGCCTGCCGCAAGACACGGATCTCGTCGCGCAGTCGCGCGGCCGCCTCGAACTCGAGATTGCGGGCGAGCCGCAGCATCTCGGCCTCGAGCTTCTTGATTTTCTTCGCCGCCTGTTCCGGCGCGAGCAGCGGACCGGTCGCACCGGCCGCGACGCCTTCCCGCTCCTGCACGCCGCGCGCCCCCTCCATCGCGTCGCCGACCGCCTTGACGATGCCGCGGGGCGTGATGCCGTGCTCGCGGTTGTATTCGAGCTGACGGTTGCGGCGCCGGTCGGTCTCGGCGAGCGCCCGTTCGATCGAACCGGTGCGCCGGTCGGCGTACAGGATCGCCCGTCCCTCGATGTTGCGCGCAGCGCGGCCGATCGTCTGGATCAGCGAGCCTTCCGAGCGCAGGAACCCTTCCTTGTCCGCATCGAGGATCGCCACCAGCGAGACCTCGGGCATGTCGAGGCCCTCCCGCAGCAGGTTGATGCCGACGATGACGTCGAACCGGCCGAGCCGCAGGTCGCGGATGATCTCCGAGCGCTCGACCGTCTCGATGTCCGAATGCAGGTAGCGCACCTTGACGCCGTGCTCGTTGAGGTACTCGGTCAAATCCTCGGCCATCCGCTTGGTCAGCGTCGTCACCAGCACTCGTTCGTTGCGCTGCGTGCGCAGCCGGATCTCGGACAGCAGGTCGTCCACCTGGGCCTGCACCGGACGGATTTCAACCACGGGATCCACGAGACCGGTGGGGCGGACGACCTGTTCGACGACCTGACCGGAAACCCGCTTCTCGTATGCGGACGGGGTGGCCGACACATAGATCGCCTGCGGCGCGGCCTGCTCGAATTCCTCGAAGCGCAGCGGCCGGTTGTCCAGCGCCGAGGGCAGGCGGAACCCGTACTCGACCAGCGTCTCCTTGCGCGAACGGTCGCCCTTGTACATCGCGCCGAGCTGCGGAATCGTCTGATGGCTCTCGTCGATCACCAGCAGCGCGTTCGCCGGCAGGTAGTCGAACAGGCACGGCGGCGGCTCCCCGGCCGTACGGCCCGAAAGGTAGCGCGAGTAATTCTCGATGCCGGCGCAGTAGCCGACCTCGTTCATCATTTCCAGATCGAAGGTCGTCCGCTGCTGCAGGCGCTGCGCCTCGACCAGTTTGCCGGCCGCATGCAATTCGAGCAGGCGCTGGCGCAATTCGTCGCGTATCTCGTCCACCGCCTTGTGGATGCGCTCCTTCGGCGTCACGTAGTGCGTCGACGGATAAATCGTCAGACGCGGCATCCGGCGGACGACCTCGCCGGTCAGCGGGTCGAACAGGCTGAGCTTCTCGACCTCGTCGTCGAACAGTTCCACCCGCACCGCCTCGCGCTCGGACTCGGCCGGGAAGATGTCGATGACGTCGCCGCGGACCCGGTAGGTGCCCTGCTGCAGATCCATCTCGTTGCGCGTGTACTGCATGTCCGCGAGCCGGCGCAGGAGCTTCCTCTGATCGAGCCGGTCACCGCGGGAAAGGTGCAGGACCATGCTGAGATACGCGGCCGGATCTCCCAGGCCGTAGATGGCCGAAACGGTCGCGACGATGATCGCGTCCGGACGCTCGAGCAGCGCCTTCGTCGCCGACAGCCGCATCTGCTCGATGTGTTCGTTGATCGACGCGTCCTTCTCGATGAAGGTGTCCGATGCCGGCACGTAGGCCTCGGGCTGGTAATAGTCGTAGTACGACACGAAGTATTCGACGGCGTTCTTCGGGAAGAAGCTCTTGAATTCCCCGTACAACTGCGCGGCGAGCGTCTTGTTGTGCGCGAGCACCAGGGTCGGCCGCTGGACCCGCTGGATCACGTTGGCGATGGTGTAGGTCTTGCCGGACCCGGTGACGCCGAGCAGCGTCTGATGCGCAAGTCCCGTCAGCAGACCGTCGACAAGCGCATCGATGGCCTGCGGCTGATCGCCCGCGGGCAGGTATTCGGCGTTAAGTTCGAAGCTCATGATCGGATGTTCCCATGGTACCCCAGAACGCCCCTTCCCGCTCCTCGGACTCTGGCGCCGACCGGTCGATTTTCGTACACTCCGGCGCCCCCCACAGCAAAAGGAACGTTCACCTTGGCCGTCTCCCTCTCGAAGCGTGTTCAGAAGGTCAAACCCTCCCCGACCCTCGCCGTCACGGCCCGCGCCGCGAAACTCAAGGCCGAAGGCAAGGACATCATCGGCCTCGGCGCCGGCGAGCCGGATTTCGACACGCCGGCATTCATCGCAGATGCGGGCGTGGACGCGATTCGCAAGGGCCTGACCCGCTATACCGCGGTCGACGGCACCGCCGAATTGAAGGACGCGATCATCGCGAAATTCAAACGCGACAACGAACTCGACTACGATCGCGCGCAGATCATCGTCTCCTCGGGCGCGAAACAAACCTGCTTCAACGTCTGCGCGGCGCTGCTAGACGCCGGCGACGAATGCATCATCCCCGCGCCCTATTGGGTCTCCTATCCGGACATGGCACTGCTCGCCGACGGCGTGCCGGTCAGCGTCTACGCCGGACCCGAGCAGGGCTACAAGATCACGCCCGCGCAACTCGCGGCGGCGATCACGCCCCGCACCAAGCTTCTGTTCCTCAACAGCCCGAGCAACCCGACCGGAGCGGCCTACACGAAGGCGGAATTGCGCGCGCTGGGCGCGGTGCTCGACAAGCACCCGCAAATCGTCATCGCCGCGGACGAGATGTACGAGCACATTTATTGGGCGGACGAACCGTTCACGAGTTTCGCGCAGGCGAATCCGCAGTTGTACGACCGGACCGTGACGATCAACGGCGTATCGAAGGCCTACGCGATGACGGGCTGGCGCATCGGGTACTGCGGCGGGCCTAAGAATCTCGTTGCCGCGATGGCCACCGTCCAAGGCCAGTCGACGTCCAATCCGTCGAGCATTTCGCAACGGGCGGCCACCGTTGCCTTGAACGGCGATCAGCGCTGCGTGGCCGACATGAACGCCGCGTTCAAGGCGCGTCATGACTTCGTGGTCGCCGGCTTGAATGCGATCCCGGGGATCTCCTGCCGTCCGGGCGCCGGCACCTTCTACGCGTTCGCGAATGTCGAAGGCGCGATGCGCGCCCTCGGCCTCGGCGCCGACAACGCCTTCGCCGAATTCCTGCTCGTCCACGCGGGCGTCGCGGTCGTCCCCGGCAGCGGCTTCGGCGCGCCCGGCCACATGCGCATCTCGTTCGCCTGCAGCATGCAGACACTGGAAGACGCCCTCGGCCGCATCGGCCGCGCGCTGGCGGGCGCCGTCGCGAAGTCGGCCTGAGCGGGAAAGAAGCGGCGCCAAAAAAGCATATTCCGATGAAATACAAGAACCTAGGGCGTACAGGTGTTCAGGTATCTGAACTATGCCTGGGGTGCATGACCTTCGGCGTGCCGGAGCGGGGAGACCATCCCTGGACGCTGCCGGAAGCCGACAGCCGCCCGCTGATCAAACAAGCGGTCGAGCTCGGCATCAATTTCTTCGACACCGCCAACATCTACTCGGACGGCACCTCCGAGGAGATCCTCGGGCGCGCGCTGAAGGACTACACACGGCGCGACGAGACCATCATCGCGACCAAGGTCTACTTCCCGATGACCGCGGACCCAAACGGACGCGGGCTGTCGCGCAAGGCGATCATGCAGCAGATCGACGACAGTCTGCGCCGACTGGGGACCGACTACGTGGACCTGTACCAGATCCACCGCTGGGACCACTCGACGCCGATCGAGGAAACCCTGGAAGCCCTGCACGACGTGGTCAAGGCCGGGAAGGCGCGCTACATCGGCGCCTCCTCCATGTACGCCTGGCAGTTCTGCAAGGCGCTGCAAATCTCCGAACGCAACGGCTGGGTGCGCTTCGTCACGATGCAGAATCACTACAACCTGCTGTACCGGGAGGAGGAACGCGAGATGATGCCCCTGTGCATCGATCAAGGCGTCGGCGTGCTGCCGTGGAGCCCGCTCGCCCGCGGCCGGCTGACCCGGCCTTGGGCGGAACGGACGCCGAGAATCAACACCGACCCCTACGGCAACAAGCTGTACGAATCCACCGAGGAAGCCGACCGCCGGGTCGTCGAACGCGTCGCCGCCGTCGCGGCCGCGCGCGCCGTGCCCCCCGCCCAGGTGGCGCTCGCCTGGGTCGCGCAAAAGCCCTACGTCACCTCGCCGATCGTCGGCGCCTCCAAGCCACATCACCTGGCGGATGCGGTCGCCGCGCTGTCGCTGCGCCTCACGGCGGAGGAGATCGCGGCGCTGGAGGCTCCCTACGTGCCGCACCCCGTCGTCGGCCTGGACTGACCCCGCCGGCGCCCGAAACGATCCCGCATCCGCGCGATTCCTTGACTTAAGGACCAAGCTTCCCGACAATCCGCGCCTCAAAATAATTCCCCGGTAGCTCAGTGGTAGAGCGACGGACTGTTAATCCGTTGGTCGGGAGTTCGAATCTCTCCCGGGGAGCCACCATCAACCGTTTCGAGGACCGTACAGCGACCTTAAAGTCGCCACATACGTTCCGTTCGAACTCCCGACAGACAAACAAGCCGAGTTCGACGGCTTGGCCGTCAGGCCAAGTCGGACGCCACAGGCGGTCCCGAGCGCGAGCGAGGGACGAGCGGCGGTCCCCCGCCGCGAGCCATCTCTCCCGGGGAGCCACCATCAACCGTTTCGAGGACCGTACAGCGACCTTAAA
>JBBISV010000134.1:0-6092 GCA_037441085.1 Gammaproteobacteria bacterium
GATCGCCGTCATGATCAAGGCCTCACCGACGGGGCCCGCGACCTTGTCGATCGACGCCTGGCCGGCCAAGCTGATCGCGATCAGCGCGTGATAGATGCCCCAGACCGTGCCGAACAAGCCGACGAACGGCGCGGTGGAACCGACCGACGCCAGGATCGACATGCCCGACTGCATGCGTCCGACCACCATGTCGGCGGTGCGCTGCAGCGCCTGCGTGATCCACTCGCTCGAGTCGATCGCGCCCGCGAGACGGGTCTTGTTCGCTTCGTGGTGCTCATAGGCCTTCTTTCCGGCTTCCGCGAGCGCGCGGTACGGGTTGTTGTCGCCCTTCAGCTTCGCAACGCCGTCGTTCAGATTGTTCGCGCTCCAAAATTCCTTCTCGGCCTCGCGCCCTTGTTTGCGCAGGCGCCGCTGATCGAAGAATTTCGTGATCATCACGAACCAGGTCATGAAGGACATGATCAGCAGGATCGTGAATACCGACCGCGTGACGATGTCACCGTTCGTGAGCATCGCACCGAGGCCATAGGGGTTGTTGACAATTTGCTCTGACATGGACCGATTCCCTCTACTTAAAACTACGTTTTAGATCTATGGATGTAAGTCAGTAAAACACTTGACGGATGCCCTTCCAGCCTGCGCGCTACTCCTCGGTGATCTTCCAGACGATCGGCAGGATCGTCGTCGTCGCGACCGGCTTGCCGTTCTCCGTGGCCGGTATGAAACGCAGCACCTTGGCCACCTTCAGGCAGGCTTCGTCCAGGCGCGGATGCCCGGCGCTCTGTTCGAGCGAGGCGGCCTGCACGTGACCGTCCACTCCGATCGTGATGCGCACGCGGCAGCGGCCCTCTTCACCCGCGCGCCGCGAGGCGTCCGGGTAATAGTCCTGGATGTCGACCATGTGATGTGGATCTTCGCGGGGCGCCGTGCGAACGATGTGCACGACCGGCGCCGGACGCGCGACCGGCGCGGGCGCGACGTTGCGCGTCACCTGCGTGATCGCGTTGGTCTGCTGGGTAGGCGCCTGGATGTCGACGAACTCCGGAGGCGGCACGTACGGCTTGATGTCCTGCAGCTTGGGCGGCGGCGGCGGCGGCTTGTCGTCCTTCTTCGGCTGGTCGATCTGGGCGATCTGGACGGGCGGAATGATGGTGTGGACGATCCGGCTCGCGAGGCCGTTGTAGAAACCATAACCGATGAGAACGTGCAACAAAATCACGGCGAGGAATGCGAGTCCTCGTTTGCCGGAAAATAATGATGGCTCTTCGTACGTATACATAATTCGGCTTACGCCCCGTCCCCTGACTCGATTTCACACCCTGTGCGATCGCGCCGTTTCGCCGCGCCTTGCGCACCCCTCAAACGCGCGCAGAGCGACGACGACCCCCCGATGATTTCGGTGATGTCCCCTCGCGCTCCGATCTGCGATACAACAGCGTGACACAAGTCACGCCCGAACTGCAAGCGCGGTTTGGCAATCACTTTTGCATGATGCGTCGTGCATCGAAAGTGCTGCGTTTCAGCCCTGCCACCCGTGCCGATCATTCGAGATCCGTGACCGCGCCGAACGTTGCGCTGCTGACACACTTGGCGTACTTCGCCAACACGCCGCGGCGCGCATACGGCTGCGGTGCACGCCATGCCTTTTGTCTTTTTCGCCACTCCGCCGCGGTGATGTGCAGACTGATTTCACGGCGGCGCGCATCGATCGAAATCCGGTCGCCGTTGCGCGCGAGCGCGATCGGGCCGCCGACCGCCGCTTCCGGTGAAATATGACCGACGACGAAGCCGTGACTGCCGCCGGAGAAGCGCCCGTCGGTGATCAGCGCGACCTCGCCGCCGAGCCCCTTGCCGACCAGTGCGCCGGTCGGACTCAGCATTTCACGCATCCCTGGCCCGCCCTTCGGGCCCTCGTAGCGGATCACAACCACATCACCGGCGCGCACGACGCCGCCCAGGATCCCGGCAAGGGCCTGCTCCTCGGAGTCGAACACCCGCGCGGTGCCCTCGAATCGCAGCCCCTCCTTGCCGGTGATCTTGGCGACCGCGCCGTCCGGCGCGAGATTGCCGTGCAACACGACCAGATGACTGTCCTTCTTAATGGGGTCGGAAAGCGGCCGGACGATTTGCTGACCCTTTGGATAAGGCCGCACCGCGCGCAGATTCTCCGCGAGCGTCGCACCGGTGACGGTCAGGCAATCGCCATGCAGCAAGCCCGCGTCCAACAAGGTCTTCATCAAGGGTTGGATACCGCCGATCGCGACCAGTTCCGACATCGAATAGCGGCCGCTCGGCCGCAGATCCGCGAGCACCGGGACGCGTTTGCCGATCCGCGTGAAGTCGGCGAGGCGGAGCTTCACTTCGGCCGCCGACGCGATCGCCAGCAGGTGCAGCACGACATTGGTCGAACCGCCGAGCGCGATCGCGACGGTGATCGCGTTTTCGAACGCGCGGCGCGTCATGATTTGGCGCGGCCGCAGTCCGGCGACCACCAGGCGAACGACGGCCTCGCCGGCACGCGCGCAATCGGCGCGCTTGTCGGCCGAAATCGCGTCCTGCGCGCTGCTGTTCGGCAGGCTCATCCCGAGCGCCTCGATCGCCGAGGCCATCGTGTTCGCCGTGTACATTCCGGCACAGGATCCCGGTCCGGGAATCGCGCTGCGCTCGACGTACTTCAGTTGTTGCTCGGAAACAGCACCCTTGGCGTAGCCGCCGATGGCCTCGAACACGGACACGATGTCCCGCCCTTCGGCGCCGGGCCGGATGGTGCCGCCGTAGACGAACACCGCGGGCCGGTCGAGGCGCGCCAGCGCGATCAGGCAGCCCGGCATGTTCTTGTCGCAGCCGCCGAGCGCGACGACGCCGTCGAACCCTTGAGCGCCGACGACCGTCTCGATCGAGTCGGCGATGACCTCGCGGGACACGAGGGAGTAGCGCATTCCGGGCGTTCCCATCGAGATCCCGTCGGAGACGGTGATGGTGTTGAACGTGACGGGCTTCGCGCCCGCGGCCAGGGCGCCGCCGGCCGCGAGGCGCGCGAGTTCATCGATGTGCACGTTGCACGGGGTGAGATTGCTCCACGTGGATGCGATGCCGATCTGGGGCTTCAGGAAATCCGCGTCGCCGAAGCCCACGGCCCGCAGCATCGCGCGCGCCGGGGTCTGCTGGACTCCGTCGACGACGATGTGGGAATACCTGCGCGGATCATTGACCGCCGCCGTTTTGCCCCGGGCTTTCTTTTGTGTCTTTTTCGGCATCAGGATCTCGCTTCAAGATGGAGGGGTCGCAGCATAATCAGCGCCGCCGTCATTGCGCAATGCCATAGCGCGCGGTGAGATAGCGATACGCGGCGCGCAGTCCCTGCGCCTCGGCGCCGACGCCGCGCCCGGGACGCTCCTTCGGGTTCCACGCATAGAGGTCGACGTGCAGCCAGCGCGGCGAGGCGGTGACGAACCGCTGCAGGAACAGCGCGCCGAATATCGCACCCGCGAGGCCCGAGGCGGCCACGTTGCCCAGGTCCGCGACCCGGCTGGACAGTTCATCGGCGTACGGCGCCCACAACGGCATCGGCCACAGCGGGTCGTGCTCGGCGCCGCCGGCGCGGGCGAACGCCTCCACGGCCTCGGCATCACTGCCGAACAGAGCCGGCAGTTCGGGTCCGAGCGCCACGCGCGCCGCGCCGGTGAGCGTGGCGAAATCGACGATCAAGTCCGCGCCGTCGCGGTCGGCGAGTGACAGCGCATCGCACAAGACGAGCCGGCCCTCGGCGTCGGTATTGCCGACCTCGACGGACAGGCCCTTGTGCGTCGCGAGCACGTCGCCGGGCCGGAACGCATTGCCGCCGACGGCGTTCTCCACCGCGGGGATCAACACGCGCAGTTCCGCGCGGATCCCGGCCCGCATCAACATGTGCGCGAGCGCGAGCGCGACGGCCGCACCGCCCATGTCCTTCTTCATCAGCGCCATGCCGGCCGCCGGCTTGAGGTCGAGGCCGCCGCTGTCGAAGCACACACCCTTGCCGATCAGCGCCACGCGCGGCAGCGGGCCGGCGCCCGGCGGCGCCCAGCGCAGTTCGATCAGGCGCGGTGGCGACGCGCTCGCCCGCCCGACCGCGTGGATCGCCGAGAACCCGTCCCGCAACAGTTCCTCTCCCACCCACTCGCGAAACGCGGCGCCGTGACGCGATGCGACCGCGCGCGCCGCCGCCGACAACTCCTGCGGACCGAAATCGGCGGCCGGCGTGTTGATCCAATCGCGGGCCATCGTGAGCGCCTCGGCGGCGCGCTCGACATAGGCGAGGTCGGCATCGGCCGGCGCATCGATGCGGGCGACCTGCGGCGCCGAACCGGGGCGGTAGCGATTGAAACGGTAGGCGGCATAGGCGAAGCCTAGGCAGAGCTGGGTCGCCTCCGCGGCCGCGAACTCCTGGGCCGCGACGAAGCGCAACGGCGGCAGCCGGTCGGCGATCGCCGCGGCCTGCCACAGCGACAGGGCGCCCTGGCGCTTCCCCATCCCGGCGAGCGCCGCCCACGGTGCTCCCGCCGCATCGGGAATCAGCAGCGTGCGATCGCGCTCGGCGCGGAAGTGGTGGGACTCGATCCAGCGCCGCGCGCCCGCGGGACTCGCGGCACACCAGGCGGCGAGCTCGTCTTCGTACAGGAACCACAACGGAACGGCGCCGCCGGCCGGCGTGCCCGTCTCACCCGAATCTGCGTGCATATGAATGTCCTTCGCGCGGCCTCGATGCCGGCCCCGCAAGCCTTGCATGATATGAGATTCTATGTTGCTATTGACGGCTAGTTCGCCCCTCGCATCAAAGCCGCGTTCTTGAGACCCCGCAAGAGACTCCGTCGGTCTTGAGGCGGGGTTTCGCGTTTCAAGGGTTCGAATCGGATCACTCAGGAGAGCAGCATGCGTTTGTATTCGCAAAAAGATGTCGACCAGAAGGCGCTTCGTGGAGCGCGGATCGCCGTGCTCGGCTACGGCAGCCAGGGGCGCGCGCACGCGTTGAACCTGCGCGACAGCGGCTTCGACGTCGTCGTCGGGGTGCGCAAGGGCGACAGCTTCAAGAAGGCCAAGCAGGACGGATTGAAGGTCATGGAACCCAAGGCCGCGGTCAAGGGCGCCCAACTGATCGCGATGCTGGTGCCCGACCTGACGCAGAAGGCGCTGTACGAGGAATTGAAGGCGGACATCGAACCCGGCGCCACGCTGCTGTTCGCGCACGGCTTCAACATTCATTTCAAGCAGATCAAGCCGCGCAAGGACCTCGACGTCGTGCTGATCGCGCCGAAGGGACCCGGCGATCTCGTGCGCCGCCAGTACCAGCAGGGCCGCGGCGTGCCCTGCCTGATCGCGGTCGCGCAGAACGCATCCAAGCGCGCGAAGGCGAAGGCGCTCGCGTATGCGCACGGCATCGGGGGAACCCGTGGCGGCGTGCTCGAGACGACGTTCGCCGAGGAGACCGAGACCGACCTGTTCGGCGAACAGGCCGTGCTGTGCGGCGGCGCGACGGAACTCGTGCTGAAGGGATACGAAACCCTGGTCGAAGCCGGGTACCAGCCGGCGGTCGCCTATTACGAGTGCCTGCACGAACTGAAGCTGATCGTCGACCTGCTGCACGAGGGCGGCATCACCAAGATGCACCGCTTCATCAGTGAAACGGCGAAGTACGGCGACCTGACCCGCGGCCCGCGCGTCGTCAACAAGGCGACGAAGCAGGAAATGCGCAAGATCCTCACGGAAATCCAGGAGGGCAAGTTCGCGCGCCAATGGATCGCGGAGAACAAGAGCGGCCGCCGCAAGTACAACAAGCTGATGAAGGCCGACCTCGGGCATTCGATCGAGAAGGTCGGCGCGCAGCTGCGCGCGCGCATGCCCTGGCTTGAATCCGGCAAGGCCTGAGACACCCAGGAGTCCCGACCCATGGCGGCGCGCACGATGTTCGACAAGGTCTGGGCGGCGCATGAGGTGGTCGCCGAGACCGCCGACACGCCGGCTGTCCTTTACATAGACCTGCACCTGATCCACGAGGTCACCTCACCGCAGGCCTTCGCGGTCCTGAAGGCCCAGGGCCTGAAGGTGCGGCGGCC
>JBBISV010000135.1:0-5983 GCA_037441085.1 Gammaproteobacteria bacterium
TGCCCCAGGCGAGCCGGGGCGCGCGCGGCAAGCCGATCGTCAACCTGCTGCCGCTCTCCGACGGCGAGCGCATCAGCGCGATGCTGCCGGTCAAGGAGTTCGCGGTCGGCAAGTTCGTGTTCATGGCGACGAGCTTCGGCACCGTCAAGAAGACGCCGCTCGACCTGTTCTCGCGTCCGCGCACCAGCGGCATCATCGCGGTGGCGCTCGACGAGGGCGACAAGCTCGTCGGCGCGGCGCTCACCGACGGGACCTGCGACATCCTGCTGTTCACCACCGGCGGCAAGGCGATCCGCTTTCCGGAGGACGAGGTGCGGCCGATGGGGCGCGAGGCGGCGGGTGTCCGCGGCGTGCGCCTCGCCGACGAGCAGCGCGTCAATGCCCTGATCGTCGCGCACACCGGCTTCATCCTGACGGCGTCCGAGAACGGCTACGGCAAGCTTACTCCGATCGAGGAATTTCCCCGCCACGGCCGCGGCGGCCAGGGCGTGATCGCGCTGCAGGTGACGGACCGCAACGGCCGCATGATCGGCGCGTTGCAGGTGAACCGGGACGACGAGATCATGCTGATGAGCCAGGGCGGCGCCCTGGTCAGGACGCCGGTCAAGGACATCTCGGTGGTCGGGCGCAACACCCAGGGCGTGCGCCTGATCCGGCTCGAGGAGGGCGATCAGCTGTCCGGGCTCGAGCGCATCGAGGGCCTCGCCGGCGAGGAAGAAGGCCCCGCGGCGGAGCCCGATCCCGACGCACCCGCGGCGACGACCTGAGGGGCGGCGGCTCGATGCGCGTCTTCAATTTCGCGGCCGGCCCGGCGGCGCTGCCCGCCGAGGTCCTCGCACAAGCCCGCGAGGAGCTGCTCGACTGGAATCACGACGGTATGTCGGTGATGGAGGTCAGCCACCGCGGCAAGGCGTTCATGCGTCTCGCGGCCGAGGCCGAGGCCGATCTTCGCGAGCTGCTCGCGGTGCCGCCGGGATACAAGGTGCTGTTCATGCAGGGCGGCGCGAGCGCGCAGTTCTCGTTCGTGCCGATGAACCTCACCGCGCCGGGCGCGACCGTCGATTATCTCAACACCGGCCACTGGTCGCTCAAGGCGATACGCGACGCCGGGCGCTACTGCCGCGTCCACGTCGCCGCCGACAGCGGCGGCGCCTACACCTCCGTTCCGGCGCAGCGTGACCTGTCCTTCAGCGGACGGGCGGCCTACGTGCATTACACGCCGAACGAGACGATCGGCGGGGTCGAGTTCGGCTACGTGCCCGACGCCGGCGGCGTGCCGCTGGTCGCCGACATGTCGTCGAACATCCTGTCGCGTCCGCTCGACGTCTCGAAGTTCGGCCTGATCTACGCCGGTGCGCAGAAGAACATCGGCCCCGCGGGCCTCGTGGTCGTGGTGGTGCGGGACGACCTGATCGGCCACGCCCGGCCGGAAACGCCGGGGGTGTTCGACTACCGCGCCGTGGCCGACGAAGGTTCGATGCTGAACACGCCGCCGACCTTCGCCTGGTACATGGCCGGTCTCGTGTTCAAGTGGCTGAAGGCGCGCGGCGGGCTCGCCGCGATCGACGAAATCAACGGCCGCAAGGCCCGCATGCTGTACGAGGCCATCGACGCCTCCGGCTTCTACCGGAACGCGGTGGACAAGGACGCGCGATCGCGCATGAACGTCACCTTCAGCCTGGCGCGGCCGGAGCTGGATAACGAATTTATGCGCCGCGCCGACGCCGCGGGCCTGAAGAACCTGAAGGGACACCGGGTGGTCGGCGGGATGCGCGCGAGCATCTACAATTCGATGCCGGTCGAAGGGGTCGCGGCGCTGGTCGAGTTCATGCGCCATTTTGAGCGGACACAGGGCTGAGCGAAAAACGAACATGGCAACGAAAAAGCCCAAGAGCAGCCGGCGCAGGCCCGGCGTGGCGCCGGCCGGCATCGACCTGTCGAAGATGCGCGAGAGCATCGACGAGATCGATGCGCGCATCCACGCTCTATTGAACGAGCGCGCCCGCTACGCCCAACAGGTTGGCATCTCCAAGAGCGCCGCCGGCAAGACGGTCGACTTCTACCGTCCCGAGCGCGAGGCGCAGGTCCTCAGGCAGGCGATCCAGCGCAACCGCGGACCGCTGCGCGACGAGGAGGTCGCCCGGCTGTTCCGCGAGATCATGTCCGCGTGCCTCGCCCAGCAGGAGCCGCTGAAGGTCGCCTTTCTCGGGCCCGAAGGCACCTTCAGCGAAGCGGCGGTCTACAAACAGTTCGGCGCGTCGGTGCGCGCGCTGCCGCTGCCGGCGATCGACGAGGTGTTCCGCGAGGTCGAATCGGCGAACGCCGACTTCGGCGTCGTGCCCATCGAGAACTCGACCGAGGGGACGGTCAACCACACCCTGGACCTCTTTCTGACGTCGCCGTTGAAGATCTGCGGCGAGGTCGAGCTGCGCATCCACCATCATCTGATGGGCCGGATGGCGTCCCTCGGCGACATCAAGCGCGTCGCGGCCCACCCCCAGGCGCTCGCCCAGTGCCGCGGCTGGCTCGACGAGCACATGCCCGACGTGGAGCGGATCGCGGCGACCAGCAACGCCGAGGGCGCGCGTCGCGCCCGCGACGAGCGCGGCACCGCGGCGATCGCCGGCCGCACCGCCGCGGACATCTATGGACTGAACGTGCTCGCGAGCGAGATCGAGGACCGCCCCGACAATACGACCCGCTTCCTCGTCGTCGGCCGCAGGCTGTTCGATGCGAGCGGAGCGGACAAGACGACGCTGCTGCTGTCGGCGGCCGACACGGCCGGGGCGGGCGCGTTGTTCAGGCTTCTCGAGCCGCTGGCCGAACACAAGGTGAACATGACGAGAATCGAGTCGAGGCCGTCGCGCAAGCGCAAATGGGACTATGTGTTCTTCGTCGACGTCGAGGGCCACGTGCTGGACCCGGCGGTCGCGCGCGCGCTCGCGGCACTCGAATCGCGCGCCTCACTGTTCAAGGTGCTGGGGTCGTACCCGCGGGCGGTTCTGTGACGCCGAGCTACGAGGCGCGGCCGGCGCAGGCGGTGAGCGGCGGATTGAGGGTGCCGGGGGACAAATCGATCTCGCATCGCGCGTTGATGCTGTCGGGCATCGCCGAGGGCCGCAGCGAGGTGACCGGCTTCCTGCCGAGCGAGGACTGCCTGGCGAGCATGCGTGCGATGCAGGCGCTCGGCGTCGCGATCACCCGGCCGTCCGAGACCCGGGTGATCGTCGAGGGGGCCGGATTGCGCGGCCTGCGACGCGCGGCCGGTTCGCTCGACATGGGCAACGCCGGCACCGCGATGCGGCTGTTCACGGGCCTTCTGAGCGCACAGAACTTCGATTCGGTGCTGGTCGGCGATTCTTCGCTGATGCGCCGGCCGATGGAGCGCGTCGCCAAGCCGCTGCGCGAGATGGGAGCGGATGTGCGCACGGCGGCGGGCGGCACGCCCCCGGTCGAGGTTCGCGGCGGCCGGCCGCTGCGGGGCATCGAATACCGGATGCCGGTCGCGAGCGCCCAGGTCAAATCCGCGATCCTGCTGGCCGGGCTCTATGCGGAGGGTGCGACCACGGTGTTGTCGCCGGCCGTTTCACGCGATCACAGTGAGCGCATGCTGCAAAGCTTCGGCGTGCGCGTCGATGTTCAGGAATTGAGCGCGCGCGTGCATCCGCCGGCGCGACTCGCGGCGCGCGACCTGCAGGTGCCCGGCGATTTCTCGTCCGCGGCGTTCTTCATCGTCGCCGGACTGCTCGGGGCGGGCGCGGACGGGCTGCTGATCGAAAATGTCGGACTGAATCCGTCGCGCACCGGACTGCTGGACATCCTGCGACGCATGGGAGCCGGGATCGAGGTCGTCTCCCCGCGGGACAGCGGAGCCGAACCGGTCGCGGACCTGCGGGTCCACCGCTCCGACCTGCAGGGCATCGAGGTGCCGAAGTCGCTCGTTCCGCTCGCGATCGACGAGTTCCCGGTGCTGTTCGTCGCCGCCGCGTGCGCGCGTGGCGAGACCTTGATCACCGGGGCCGAAGAACTGCGCGTCAAGGAAAGCGACCGCATCGCCGCGATGAGCGCGGGATTCGAGGCGCTCGGCGTCGCGCACGAGGTTCTTCCCGACGGCATGCGCCTGCGGGGGAGCGGGGACCGGCCGTTCGACGGCGGCACGGTGGACAGTCACGGCGACCATCGAATCGCGATGGCGTTCACCGTCGCGAGCCTGCGGGCGCGCAGGCCGATTCGCATCCTGGACGTCGCCAACGTCGCCACGTCGTTTCCCGGATTCGTCGATCTGGCCCGGTCGGTTGGACTCGATGTCCGCGAGACCTGATTGCCGCACTGCGGTCGGGCGGCCGTGAGCGCCGCTCCGGTCATCGCGATCGACGGTCCATCGGGCGCGGGCAAGGGAACCGTCAGCCGCGCGGTCGCCCACGCGCTCGGGTGGTCGCTGCTCGACAGCGGCGCCTTGTACCGCCTGGTGGCGCTGGCCGGTCGCCGGGCGGGGGTCGATCTGGCCGACGGCGAGGCGCTCGCGCGGATCGCGGTGAATCTCGACATTCGCTTCGGCGCGACCGCCACGGGCGGGGAAATCGTCGAACTCGACGGCAGGGACGTCACCCGCAGGGTCCGCACCGAGGAGGCGGGCAACGATGCCTCGAAGGTGGCGGCGCAGGGCGCCGTGCGCGCGGCGCTGCTCGAACGGCAGCGGCGCTTTGCGGTGCCGCCGGGATTGGTCGCCGACGGCCGCGACATGGGCACCGTGGTATTTCCCGATGCGCCCTTGAAGATTTTTCTGACCGCGAGCGCCGAGGAGCGTGCCGCACGGCGGCATAAGCAGTTGAAAGAACAAGGGGTTACTGCTAACCTTGCCGCCCTTTCGCTGGAGATAGCGGAGCGCGATCGACGCGATCGGACGCGCGCCGTGTCGCCGTTGGTGGCGAGTTCGGACGCGGTGTTGATCGACACCACGGCCATTCCCGCCGAGACGGTCGTCGACACCATCCTGCAGATGGCGCAGCGGCGTTGGGGAATTTTGGGCGCGGCTTTCAAGGATGGAAAGCCGTAATTCGTAGTAACCCCTGCGGCACGCGGGAGCGGTGCCAGGGAAATCATCGAGTCCGATTGGACTCGTCATCAGAGATCACATGACAGAAAGTTTCGCGGAACTGTTTGAACAGAGCATAGCCAGCCAGCGCATTCGCCCCGGCACCATTCTCAACGGCCTGATCGTGGAAGTCGGCGAAGACTTCGTGATCGTCAACGTCGGACTGAAGTCCGAGGCCGTGATTCCCGCCGAGCAATTCAAAAACGAAAAGGGCGAGATGGAGGTCGTCGTCGGCGACACCGTCGAAGTCGCGCTGGACAGCGTCGAGGACGGTTCCGGCGAGACGCGCTTGTCGCGCGAAAAGGCCAAGCGTGCGCGCACCTGGACGCGGCTCGAGACTTCCTTCGAGAAGCAGGAAATCGTGATCGGCATCATCACCGGCCGGGTCAAGGGTGGATTCACCGTCGAGATCGACAACGTTCGCGCCTTCCTTCCGGGTTCGCTGGTCGACGTGCGTCCGGTCCGCGATCCGTCCTACCTCGAAAACAAGCCGCTCGAGTTCAAGGTCATCAAGCTCGATCAGAAGCGCAACAACGTCGTCGTCTCGCGCCGCGCGGTCGTCGAACAGGAATACAGCGCCGAGCGTTCCGCATTGCTCGACAATCTTCAGGAAGGCGCCGCGGTCAAGGGCGTCGTCAAGAATCTCACCGATTACGGTGCGTTCGTGGATCTGGGAGGAATCGACGGCCTGCTGCACATCACGGACATGGCGTGGAAGCGCGTCAAGCATCCGTCCGAAGTGGTCAAGGTCGGCGAGGAGATCGACGTCCGGATCCTCAAGTTCGACCGCGAGCGGCAGCGCGTCGCGCTCGGCCTCAAACAGTTGGGCGCCGATCCCTGGCAGAACATCGCGCGGCGCTATCCGGCCAACACGCGGCTGTTCGGCAA
>JBBISV010000136.1:0-5862 GCA_037441085.1 Gammaproteobacteria bacterium
AGCGCGGTGTCGGCGTCTGCGATGTTGTTGTACGACAGTTCCTTGCCCTGCAGCTGGCGCGCGGTCGTGACCGACGCACCGGTCGCCGCCGGATCGGCATAGAACGCCGCCAGCTGGTGAGGGTTCTCGCCATAGCGCAGGTCGAGGCGCTTGTGGAACGACAGGCTCAGGTCGGCCCCCGGCTGCGCGGCGTCGTTGCCGGGCCTGCCGGCCAGGTAGCCGGCCACGGTCGCATCGTATTGCGCGGTGTGAGCGAAGGCCTTGGCGGCGAGATGCTGGCGCATTCGCGCGCCGGTCTGTCCCTGGTTGGCAGCGAGTTCGTCGAGCAGCGCGCGATAATCGGCGGGGTCGACGATCACGGTGACCCCGGCGTGGTTCTTGGCCGCGGCGCGCACCATCGCGGGGCCGCCGACGTCGATGTTCTCGACCGCATCCGCGTAGCTGCAGCCCGGGCGGGCAACCGTCGCGGCAAACGGATACAGGTTGACGACCAGCAGGTCGATCGGGTCGATGCCGTGGCCCTGCATGACTTCCTCGTCGAGTCCGCGGCGCCCGAGCAATCCGCCGTGTATGCGCGGATGCAGCGTCTTGACGCGGCCATCTCGGGGAAACCGGTGTAGTCGCTGACTTCCCGGACCGGGATGCCATGCTGCGCGAGCAATTTCGCCGTGCCGCCGGTGGACAGCAGGTCGATGCCGCGCTCCTTGAGCTCACGGGCAAATTCGACGATGCCCGTCTTGTCGGAAACGCTGAGCAGAGCGCGTCGTACGGGCGTGAGCAAGGGGGCGCCTACTCCTATTCTCCGATGCCGAATTCTTTGAGCTTCTTGCGCAAGGTGCCGCGATTGATGCCGAGGATCGTCGCCGCACGGCTCTGGTTGCCCTGCACGTGGCTCATGACGACCTTGAAAAGCGGCTCCTCGACTTCGCGCATGACGAGATCGTAAAGGCGCGCCGGGCTGTGCCCGTTCAGCGTGTCGAAATAACCATGCAGTGCTTCCTCGGCCTGCGTTCGCAGCGGGATTCCCTTGCCGTTTACCTTGAGGTCGCGCCCGTTGAATGTTGGCGCCGGATCCCGGCGCGACTTGGTTTTTTTCTTTGCCGCCATCTTTGACTGTTCCGGACTTTTCCTACTACGCCGCCAACTCCCACAGCGCCGACAGCTGTTCCTGCGTGGTCTCCATTTGCATGAGACGTTTACGCACCGTGTCGCTACCCGGGTGGTGCCGGCAATACCAGCTCAAATGTTTTCTCGCCACCCTTACACCTGTTGCGTCGCCATAAAACGCGTACAGGTTTTCGAGGTGGGTGCGCATCGTATCACGGACTTTTTGTAACGGAAGAGTTGCGCGCAACTGGCCAGTCGCGAGGAAAAAATTGACTTCCTCGAAAATCCATGGCTTGCCCTGCGCCGCGCGACCGATCATGACGCCATCGCAGCCGGTCGCGTCGAGCACGGCGCGCGCGCGCTGCGGCGAATCGATGTCGCCGTTCGCGAACACCGGAATCCCGACGCTCGCCTTGATCGCACGCACCGTCTCGTGCTCCGCGTGGCCCTGGTACATGTCGGCGCGCGTGCGGCCGTGGATCGCGAGGGCCTGGATGCCGCAGTCCTCGGCGAGGCGGGCCACCCGCACGCCGTTGATGTGTTCGCGGTCCCAGCCGGTGCGCGTCTTCAGCGTCACCGGCACCGGCACGGCCGACACGACGCGCTGCAGGATGCGCGCGACCAGTGCCTCGTCCTGCAGCAGCGCCGACCCGGCGAGGCGATTGCAGACTTTCTTGGCCGGGCAGCCCATGTTGATGTCGATGATGTCGGCGCCCGCGCCCACGTTGCGCTGCGCGGCCTCGGCCATCATGTCCGGATCGTAGCCGGCGATCTGCACGACGCGCGGTCCGGGCTCGCCGCCGATGTCCATGCGCCGCCGCGACTTGTCTGTGTCCCACAGGCGCGTATCCGCGGTCAGCATCTCCGACGCCGCGAGGCCGGCCCCGAACTGCCGGCACAGCATGCGGAACGGCCTGTCGGTGACCCCGGCCATCGGCGCGAGCACGACCCGGGACGGCAGCACGTGCGTGCCGATGCGCAGCATGGTCACAGCGGACGCGCCTGGTCGCTGGCGCAATGCACCTTGCCGTCGGCGCTGCGCAGGCAGACGTCGAGCTCGAAGCTTTCGGCGTCCTTGCCCGGGTCCTGGATGTCGACCGTGGCGTCCGCGCGTTCGCCGGGGCCGAGCAGGCGAGTCACCGGTCGTCCGAGGTAATCCGCGGGTTCGAACTCGCGTGAGCCCATGTGCGCCCCGAAGCGGTCTGCAAGCGTCACCCGCAGCAGCGGAAAGGGCTGCATCTGCGCAGTCATGTTGAGGATGCTGGCGCGCACGCGCAGCGTGCCGCTCGCGGTCGCGTCGCTGCTGGTGCCCCACTGGCGCAGCTGGTAACCGGACAACGATGCCGGGACCGGCAGCGGCGCGCCGAGGTTGGCGTACAGCGCACGCAGCATCGCGCCGAACGGCGGGCGGGAAGCGAGGTACTCGCGGTTGCGGTGCACGACCTGCGCCGCGAGCGCCAGAACGAGCAGGACAGCCGCGGCAAGCCAAAGCGGCCGCAGGCGTCGCGCCGCGTCCGGGCCCGGGACGGCAGGTTCGTAAGCGCCCGCCGCCCGGGCTGATGCCGCGGCGCTCGCGGTCCCGGCGTCGACCGGGTGGAGGCCGTCGCCGTCATGGCGCAGGTCCGGCTCGTGACGGAAGTCGGGCTCGTGCAGGTCGTCCGGCTCGTGCAGGTGGCCTGCCGTTTGCGAATCGCCGGCTGCATCCGCCTCGGCGCTGATGCGCCGGAGCAGCGTCTCGTCGTCGTCGGCCAACGGCTCGCCGGGGGTGGCTTCTATGAAGATGCGGTCGAGTTCGGCCGGTGCGAGGGTGAACTCGAGCGAGCGGTCGACGTCGATCAGGTGCTCCGGCGGCGCAGGCCGCGAGCCATGCTCGCCGGCGTCGGGTGTTTCCCCGATCTGCAGGTCCTGAAGCTCGAGGCTGGCAATCCCTTCGGTGACGAACTCGTAACCGGCGTCGTGTTCGCCGGCATCGTCGTCAGGTTCGCCGTCGCCTGCCGGCGCCGGCTCTGCGGAGGACTCGAGTATCTGTTCGGCCCGCGATTCGAGCTCCAGCGTCGTCTCGCCGATCGCGAACATGCGCGGTTCCTCGGACAGGCGCTTCAACGCGTCGAACACCTCGCCGCAGCGGCCGCAGCGAACCTGGCCGCCGGCCGCGCCGAGTGCGTCGGCCGACAGCCGGAAAACCGTCTCGCATAGCGGGCATTGAGTGAACACGTCAGGTCCCGTCCGTACCGTCGGCGTCGCGGCGCCTGGCCAGCAGGCAACACCAGTCGTCCCGCTGCGTCGTGCGCACCATCGCGAACAGCGGTGCGTACGCCGCCGCCACCACATCCGCCTGCGTGGATAATATGCCAGACAGCAGCAGCGTGCCGCCCCGCCTGCAGGCCGCGGCCAGCAGCGGCGCGAGGTCGACGAGCGTTCCGGCGAGGATATTGGCGACGACGCAATCGCTGGGCGGCGGGGCAACGGTGGTAGCGGCGGTGCGCAACCGGTCCGCGACGCCGTTGCGCGCGGCGTTGTCGGCGGTGGCCATCAGTGCCTGTGGATCGATATCGACGGCCGGGGCCCTGTCGGCGCCGAGCTTCAGCGCAGCGATGCACAGGATCCCCGAGCCGCAGCCGTAGTCCAGCAGCGATTTCCCGGCCAGGTCGAGTCCGGCGAGCGCCTCCAGGCACAGCGCCGTGGTCGGGTGGGTACCGGTTCCGAATGCGAGTCCCGGGTCCAGCCTGACCACGACGGCGCCCGAATCCGGCGGCGCGGGCGCGTCCCAGGGGCACACCCACAGCCGCGGGCCGAAGCGCATCGGCTTCCAGTCCGCGAGCCAGGCGCGTTCCCAGGCCTGGTCCTCGACGCCGCGCACGCGCGCGTCGCGCGTGATCTGCGGGCCGAGGCTGGCCGCCAGCCGGCCGAGGTTGCCCGCGGCATCGCTGCCGGCATCGAACAACGCCCTGACCAGCGTGTCCCGCCACAGCCGCATTTCGCCGACGCCCGGTTCGAGCACCGCCTCGTCGCCGCGGTCGACAAAAGTGATGGATTGCGCGCCCGACTGCAACAGCGCCTCTTCCACGGCTTCCGCGCCGAGGCCTGCCAGCGGGAATTCGATTTCGTAGAAGTGCATCTGCGCCGGTGCGCCCGCGGCGGGCATCACTTGATGCCGAGGCGCCGTTCCAGGTAGTGAATGTCGGTACCGCCCTGGCTGAACGCGGCGTGGTTGAAGATCTCCTGGTGCAGCGGGATGTTCGTCTTGATGCCCTCGACGACCATCTCGGCGAGCGCGTTGCGCATGCGGGCGATCGCCGTTTCGCGCGTATCGCCGTACGTGATCAGCTTGCCGATCATCGAATCGTAGTACGGCGGCACGTTGTAGCCCGTGTATACGTGGCTGTCGACGCGCACGCCGGGGCCGCCCGGCGCGTGCCACAGCCGGACGGGGCCGGGCGAGGGCGCGAAGGTCTTCGGGTCCTCGGCGTTGATCCGGCATTCCATCGCGTGGCCGCGGATCTGGATGTCGCCCTGCGAGAACGGCAGCGGTTCGCCGGCGGCGATCAGCAGCTGCGTCTTGACGATGTCGATGCCGGTGACCAGTTCGGTGACCGGGTGCTCGACCTGCACGCGGGTGTTCATCTCGATGAAGTAGAACTCGTTGTCCTGGTACAGGAATTCGAGCGTGCCGGCATTGCGGTAGCCGACTTCGCGGCAGGCCCGGGCGCAGCGTTCGCCCATGACCTTGCGCTGCTTCGCGGTCAGGCCGGGTGCGGGTGCTTCCTCGACGACCTTCTGGTGCCGCCGCTGCATCGAGCAGTCGCGCTCGCCGAGGTGCACGACGTTGCCGTAGTTGTCGGCAATCACCTGGAACTCGATATGCCGCGGCTTCTCGAGGAATTTCTCCATGTAGACCTGGTCGTTGCCGAACGCGGCGAGCGCCTCGGACTTGGTCACGCTGATCGAACTCGCCAGCGATGCGTCGGTGTGCACGACGCGCATGCCGCGCCCGCCGCCGCCGCCCGAGGCCTTGATGATGACCGGATAGCCGATCGACTTGGCGATGCGGAAATTCTCGTCCATGTCCGGGCCCAATGGCCCGTCCGAGCCGGGCACGCAGGGCACGCCCGAGGATTTCATGACCTTGATCGCGGACACCTTGTCGCCCATCAGGCGGATCGTCTCGGCGCGCGGCCCGACGAAGATGAATCCGCTCTTTTCGACACGCTCGGCGAAATCGGCGTTTTCCGACAGGAAGCCGTAGCCCGGATGGATCGCGCCGGCATCGGTGACCTCGGCGGCACTGATGATCGCCGGCATGTTGAGGTAGGAGAGCGCCGATTGCGGCGGGCCGATGCAAACGGCCTCGTCCGCGAGCAGCACGTGCTTGGTGTTGAAATCCGCGGTCGAATGCACCGCGACCGTCTTGATGCCCAGCTCGCGGCACGCCCGCAGGATGCGCAGTGCGATCTCGCCGCGGTTCGCAATGACGATTTTCTCGATCATTGGCGCTTATTCGATGATGAACAGCGGCTGCCCGAACTCCACCGGGTCGCCGTTCTTCGCCAGGATCGCGGTGATCCGCCCGGCCTTGTCCGCCTCGATCTGGTTCATCATCTTCATTGCCTCGATGATGCACAGCGTCTGGCCGACCTTGATCTCGGAGCCGATCTCGACGAACGGCTTCGCGCCGGGCGATGACGAGGCGTAGTAGGTGCCGACCATCGGCGAAACGATCGAGTGCTCGTCGCCGGCGGCGCGCGCCGCGGCGCC
>JBBISV010000137.1:0-5795 GCA_037441085.1 Gammaproteobacteria bacterium
CGCACCGCCGCGGCGGCTGCGGCCCCGGTGATCGCGCCCTCGGCGAGCCGGCGCTGCAGCGCGTGCCAGCGCAGGCTCCAGTCCTCGTGTGCGCGCGGATTCATGCGGCCTGCCCCACCGGCAGCGCCAGCGGCACCGTGCGCAGCTGCTCGCGCAGCCGCGGCCAGTCGATCAGGCGCAGCTGGCCGTTCATGTCCTCGACCAGCGATGAACAGCTCTCGACCCAGTCCCCGTCGTTGCAGTAGGTGATGCCGTCGATCTCGCGGATCTCGGCATGATGGATGTGCCCGCAGACGACCGTCTCGACGCCGCGCTTGCGCGCCGCCTGCGCGACCGCATCCTCGAAGCTGCCGATGTATTGAACCGCGGTCTTCGCCTTGTGCTTGAGGTATGCCGCGAGCGACCAATGCGGCAGGTCGAGCTTGCGGCGCACCCAGTTGATGTACGGATTAGCGGCCAGCAACAGGTCGTAGAGGGTGCTGCCGAGCTTGGCGAGCCAGGGGCTGCACTTGACGACGCTGTCGAATTCATCGCCATGCAGCACCAGCAGGCGCTTGCCTTCGGCAGTCTGGTGCACGTATTCCCGGTGGATCTCCAGGTTGCCGAACACGGCGCCGTCGAAATCGCGGAACACCTCGTCATGGTTTCCGGGAACGTAGATGACCTTCGTGCCGCGCTTGGCCTTGCCGAGGATCGTGCGCAGCACGTTGTTGTGGCTCTGCGGCCAGAACATGGATTTTTGCATGCTCCAGACGTCGATGATGTCGCCGACGAGGAACAGGTGGTCCATGTCGACGCTGTGCAGGAAGTCGAGCAGCAGTTCCGCGCTGCAGCCCTTGAAACCCAGATGCACGTCCGAGATGAATACCGAGCGGACCTTCAGCGGCGCCGGGCCGTTGCGCTCCACCATGTTGTTTCATCCTCCGCGTTCACGTTTCGTTCTCGCCTACGATCGCGGTTGCGTGTGACGGTCGCGTGAATCGAAAAAGAATCTTTCTTGACAATCAACGCACTTGGACGGCGAACGTCGCGTGGAACGGCAGGTCGTCGCGGCCGGCCGATCAGGCGCCGGCCGGGGGGGCCGGGGCGGCGAAGCGGTAGCCGAACCCGCGCACCGTTTGTATGTAGGCTTCATAGCCGGGTTCGGCGAGGATCCGACGCAGGCGCTGCACGTTCACGTCGACCGTGCGCTCATCGACGCCGGTGGTGTCGCCCCACACATGCGCGAGCAGCTGGTTGCGGTTGAATGTGCGGCCGGGATGCGACATCAGGAACTCGAGCAGCCGGTACTCGACCCCGCGCACCGTCAACTGCCGGCCGCGCGCGGTGACCCGGTTGGTCGCGGCCTCGAGCACCAGGTCGTCGATCGCGATCGTGTCCCGCTGTTCGCCGCCGTCACCGCGCCTCACGCGCAGCAGCGCGGCGACCCGCGCGATCACCTCGCGGATCGAGAAGGGCTTGGCGATGTAGTCGTCCGCACCGAGGTTCAAACCGGTGACGATGTCCTGTTCGGCCGAGAGCGCCGAGAGGATGATCAGCCGCACCGCCTGCGGCACGCGCGCGCGCCGCGCGCTTTGAATCACCTCGAGCGCGGCGAAGCCCGGCATGTTCCAGTCGATGATGACCAGGTGCGGCGGGCGCTCGGCGACGGCGCTCACCGCCGCCGCGCTGTCGGTGATCGCGCGCACCGAGAAGCCGGCGTCGGAGAGTTTCTGGCGCAGGGGCTCGACGGAAGCGACATCCCGGTCGACGATCAAAATGTGTTTTGTTGTCTGGTTGGCGGACATGGCAGCCAACCTATTAGAAATACGCAGCTTTACAGTACGTTGACGGTTTTGTGACCCTTATGAGGAAGCGCCGGGGTTCGGGCGCACGGCCGCGGTCAAATTGCCGCGTGCGCGTGAAGACCCAGGTGCGCGAGGATCCCCGCGGCCGCCTCGCGTCCCTCGTGGACGGCGGTGACGACGAGGTCGGAGCCGCGGACCATGTCTCCGCCGGCGAATACCTTGGGGTTGGTGGTCTGGTGACGCCATGCGCCGGCCGTGGCGACCCGCACCCGGCCGTTCGCGTGCAGGCCGATGCCGGCGCCGCCGAACCAGTCCGCCGGGCTCGGCAAAAAGCCGAACGCGATGATCACGGCGTCGGCGGGAATGGTTTCCTCGGTACCGGGGATGACCTCCGGCATGCGACGGCCGCGTGGACCCGGGGGCCCTAGGCGCGTTTCCACGAGCTTGACGCCCTCCACGCGGTCCGTGCCGACGATCTCCACCGGCTGACGATTGAACAGGAAGGTCACGCCCTCTTCGCGGCTGTTCTTGTAGTCGCGGCGCGAGCCCGGCATGTTCGCTTCGTCGCGCCGGTAGGTGCAGGTGACGCCGGCGGCGCCCTGGCGGATCGCGGTGCGGTTGCAGTCCATCCCGGTGTCGCCGCCGCCCAGAACGACGACCTGCTTGCCGCGCATGTCGATGAAACCGTTCGGGTCCGCGGGGAGCCCGAGTTCGCGATGAATGTTGGCGATCAGATAGGGCAGCGCCTCGTGGACGCCCGGCAGATCCTCGCCCGAGAAGCCGCCCTTCACGTAGGTGTAGGTGCCCATGCCGAGGAACACGGCGTCGAATTCCCCGAGCAGCGCGTCGAAGGCGACGTCGCGGCCGATCTCGCAGTTCAGGCGGAACTCGACCCCCATTCCCTCCATGATTTCACGGCGTTTCTCGACGACCTCTTTTTCGAGCTTGAACGGCGGGATCCCGAACGTGAGCAGGCCGCCGATGCGCGCCTGGCGGTCGAAGACCACCGGCTGCACGCCATTGCGGGCGAGCACGTCGGCACAGGCAAGCCCCGCGGGCCCGGCGCCGACGACCGCGACGCGCCGGCCGGTCGGCTTGACCCGCGACAGATCCGGCTTCCAGCCCAGGCGGAACGCCTCGTCGGTGATGTATTTTTCGATCGCGCCGATCGACACCGCGCCCAGTCCGTCGTTCAGCGTGCACGCGCCCTCGCACAGCCGGTCCTGGGGACAGATGCGTCCGCACATCTCGGGCAGCGAGTTCGTTTGATGCGACAGCTCCGCCGCCTCGAACAGCTTGCCCTCGTTGATCAGCTTGAGCCAGTTGGGGATGTAGTTGTGGACCGGGCATTTCCATTCACAAAACGGGTTGCCGCAGGACAGGCAGCGGCCCGCCTGCTGCGAGGCCGCCTCGGCGCCGTACTCGGCGTAGATCTCGCGAAATTCCGCGGTGCGCTGTTCGAGCGGCAGCTTCTCCGGATCCTTGCGCGGAATTTCCAGGAATTGCAGGGTCTTGTCGGCCATAAATGCGTTCCGGGGGGCTCAGGCGGCGCGCCGCAGATTCTCGAGCAGCGAGCCGATCGCCGCGGCCTTGGGCTTGACCACCCAGAACCGGCCGATGTAGCTGCGGAAGTCGTACAGCAGCTGCTCGCCCCAGGCGCTGCCGGTCTCGGCGACGTGCTGTTCGATCAGTCCGCGCAGGTGTTGCACGTGGGTGCCCATGCCCTCCGGCGAGACGCGGTGAATGTCGATCAACTCGTGGTTGTAGCGGTCGACGAAGTCGCGCTCCAGGTCGAGCACGTAGGCGAAGCCGCCGGTGAAGCCGGCGCCGAAATTCACGCCGGTGCGGCCGAGCACGCAGACCACGCCGCCCGTCATGTACTCGCAGCAGTGATCCCCCGCGCCCTCGAGCACCGCGATCGCGCCGGAATTGCGAACCGCGAATCGCTCGCCGGCGACGCCGGCCGCGAACAGCTCGCCGCCGGTCGCGCCGTACAGGCAGGTGTTGCCCATGATGATCGTGTCGCGGGCGCTGAACGTCGATCCCGCGGGCGGCTTCAGCACGATCTTGCCGTCCGCCATTCCCTTGCCGACGTAATCGTTCGCCTCGCCCTCGAGGTGCAGGTGCAGGCCGCCCGCGTTCCAGACGCCGAAGCTCTGGCCGACCGAGCCCTTGAGCGTGACCACGATCGGCGCGGCGCGCATGCCGTGGTTTCCCCAGCGCCGCGCGATCTCGCCGGAAATCCGCGCGCCCACGGAGCGGTGGAAATTGCGGACCGCGTAGCTGAACTCGCCGCCCGACCCGGCCGCGATCGCGGCGCTCATGTCGGCGACCATCTCCTCGGCCAGCGCGCCGCGGTCGAACGGCTCGTTGCGCGGGTCGACGCAGAACTGCGGCGCGGACGAGACGAGCCCGCCGTTCGCGAGAATCGGCTTCAGGTCGAGCTTGCGCTGCCGCGGCGTGTCGCCCGTGAGGATCTCGAGCAATTCGGTGCGGCCGATCAGCTCGGAGATGCTGCGCACGCCGAGGCCGGCCATGATATGCCGGCATTCCTCGGCCACGAACTTGAAATAGTTCATGACCATCTCCGGCAGGCCGATGAAGTACTTCGAGCGCAGCAGGTTGTGCTGGGTCGCGACGCCGGTCGCGCAGTTGTTCAGGTGGCAGATGCGCAGGTACTTGCAGCCGAGCGCCACCATCGGCGCGGTGCCGAAGCCGAAGCTTTCGGCGCCGATGATCGCCGCCTTGATGACGTCGAGGCCCGTCTTCAGGCCGCCGTCGGTCTGCAGCCGCACGCGGTGGCGCAGGTCGTTGGCGCGCAGCGTCTGATGCGTCTCGGCGAGTCCGAGCTCCGACGGGGTGCCGGCGTATTTGATCGAGGACAGGGGGCTCGCGCCGGTGCCGCCGTCGTGGCCGCTGATCGTGATCAGGTCGGCGTAGGCCTTGGCGACGCCCGCCGCGACGGTGCCGACGCCGGGCTCGGCGACGAGCTTCACCGACACCAGGGCGCGCGGGTTGACCTGTTTCAGGTCGAAGATCAGCTGCGCCAGATCCTCGATCGAATAGATGTCGTGGTGCGGCGGCGGCGAGATCAGGCCCACGCCCGGCCGCGCGAACCGCAGGCGCGCGATCATCTCGTTGACCTTGTGGCCGGGCAGCTGCCCGCCCTCCCCCGGCTTCGCGCCCTGTGCGACCTTTATCTGGAGGACCTCGGCGCTGACCAGGTACTCCGGCGTGACGCCGAACCGGCCGGAAGCGACCTGCTTGATCTTCGAGTTGCGCTCGGTGCCGTAGCGCACGGGGTCTTCGCCGCCTTCGCCGGAATTGGAGCGCGCGCCCAGCCGGTTCATCGCGATCGCGAGCGCCTCGTGCGCCTCCGGCGACAGCGCCCCCAGGGACATGCCCGCACTGTCGAAGCGCGCCAGGATCGCGGTGATCGACTCGACCTCGTGCAGCGGGACCGGCGCGGCGGCGGCGCGCAGCTTGAACAGGTCGCGGATGCAGGAGACCGGCCGCTCATTGACGAGGTCCGCGAATTGTCGGTATCCGGCGTAATCGCCGGACATCACCGCCGCCTGCAGCGTCGCGATCACGTCCGGGTTGTACATGTGGTACTCGCCCTGATGCATGTACTTGAGCAGGCCGCCCTGGCCGATGCCCTGGGCCGGATCCCACGCGCGCGCCGCGAGCTGTTTCGCATCGCTCTCCAGGTCGGAGAAGTCGGCGCCCTGGATGCGGCTGTCCGATCCCCGGAAGCACGTCTCGACGACCGCGTCGGCGAGACCGACGATCTCGAACAGCTGCGCGCTGCGATAGCTCGCGACCGTGGAGATGCCCATCTTCGACATGATCTTGAACAGGCCCTTGCGGATGCCGCGGCGGTAGCTGCGGCCGAGCTCGCGGCGGGTGTCCTCGTGCATCGCGAGCGCGCCCTTGCGCATCAGGTCGAACAGCGTCTGATAGGCGAGGTAGGGATAGACGGCGGTCGCACCGTAGCCGATCAGGCAG
>JBBISV010000138.1:0-5685 GCA_037441085.1 Gammaproteobacteria bacterium
GACGCGCTGTCCATCGTCGCCATCGACAAGCTGCCGTTCGCCGCGCCCGACGATCCGCTGCTCGCGGCCCGTCTGGAGGGCATCCGGCGCCGCGGCGGCAACGGTTTCAGGGAATACCAGCTGCCGCAGGCGGTTCTGGCCCTGAAACAGGGGGTGGGCAGGCTGATCCGCGACGTCGAGGACTTCGGCGTCATTGTGATCGGCGATCCGCGCATCGGCACCAAGTCCTACGGCCGTGCATTCCTGGCCGCCTTGCCGTCCTGTCCGGTGCTCACCGACGCCGCGCCCGCGGTGCGGTTCCTGTCCGAGCGCCTGTCGGCGCAGGCGGGCTGAGCGGATGCGCATCCTCGCGCTGGACGCGTCGACCGAGGCCTGTTCCGCAGCCCTGTTGGTCGGCGACACCCTGACGGCGCGCTACGCCGAGTCCGGCCCCGGCACCGCGGAGCGTGTGCTCGCGATGGTGGACGAACTGCTGGCCGGGGCGGGGCTGCCGCTAGGCGCGCTCGATGCGCTGGCCGCCGGCGTCGGCCCCGGTGCGTTCACCGGCGTGCGCATCAGCGTGGCGGTGGCGCAGGGGCTCGCGTTCGGCGCGGGCCTGCGGGTCGTGCCGGTATCGTCACTGGAGGCGCTCGCGTTCCCGGCGCTGGGCGGGGCGCCGGTGCTCGCCTGCCTCGATGCGCGGATGGCGGAGGTCTATTGGGCCTGTTTCCAGGCCGACGCGCGCCGCGGCCTGATCGCGCTCGGCCCCCCGCGCGTGGGCGCCGTCGCCTCCGTGGAGTTGCCGCCGGCGCCCCGCTTTCGCGGCGTCGGGCGCGGCTTCTCGGCGTATCCGGCCTTGTCCGCGCTGCCGGCCGTGGATGTCGCCGAC
The DNA here is from genome assembly GCA_037441085.1 of Gammaproteobacteria bacterium. GTDB lineage: Bacteria > Pseudomonadota > Gammaproteobacteria > Steroidobacterales > Steroidobacteraceae > Bog-1198. The sequence goes on from JBBISV010000138.1 coordinate 869, forward strand.
GCCGGCGCATTGCCACACGCGCGCGACCTGGCGCTGCTCGGCGCGATCCGCGCCGCCGCCGGCGACCTGGTCGATCCCAAGGATCTCGTGCCGCTGTACGTGCGTGACAAAGTGGCGCTGACCGAGGCTGAACGCGGCCGCTGAGGCTTGCGTCACCGAAATGTCACATCCGCACGGTGTAATGGTTCGAATATGAGCGCCAAGCGCATTCTGATCGTCGAAGACGAAAAAGCCATCCGTGACATGATCGCCTTCGGGCTGCGCCGCGCCGGCTACGAGGTGCTGGAGGCCGAGGATTGTCGCGAGGCGCGCGCGCGTCTGGTCGACGCCCGGCCGGATTTGATGCTGGTCGACTGGATGCTGCCCGACATGAGCGGCCTCGAACTCACCCGGTCGCTGAAGCGCTCGAAGGACTCCGAGGACATCCCGGTGATCATGCTGACCGCCCGCGCCGAGGAACAGGACAAGGTCGGCGGGCTCGAGGGCGGCGCGGACGATTACGTGACCAAGCCCTTCTCGACCCGCGAACTGCTGGCGCGGATTCAGGCGGTGCTGCGCCGGGCGGCGCCGGCGGGCGGCACCGACGTGGTCGAGGTCGAGGGCCTGCGTCTCGACGACTCGAGCCATCGCGTCAGCGCCGGCGAGCGCGAAATTCCGCTCGGTCCGACCGAATACCGGCTGCTCCACTTCTTCATGACCCACCCGGAGCGCGTGTTCACGCGCGGACAGCTCCTCGACCGGGTCTGGGGCGGCAACACCTACGTCGAGGAGCGCACCGTCGACGTGCACATCCGCAGGCTGCGCAAGGCGCTCGAGCCGTTCTCGCTCGAGCGCCTGGTGCAGACCGTGCGCGGCTCCGGATACCGTTTCTCCACGCGGGAAGCCTGAAAGGTGCTATTAATTTAGCCAATGAAGGCGGTCTGGACTTTCGCGCTCGCGCGCCTCGCCGGCATCCTGCTGATCGGCGTGATCGTCGGTCTGTTCGTGCCGCCGGCCTGGCTGTGGCTGATCGTCGCGTTCAGCCTGTACCTGGCGTGGCAGCTGCGCAATCTGTACCTGGTCGAGCGCTGGCTGCGGCTGCGCACGCAGGTCGACCCGCCGGCGATCGGCGGGGTCTGGGGCGACCTCGTCGCCCACATCATCCGGCTGCACCGGCGCAAGCAGTTCCACAAGCGGCGGCTCGCCCAGCTGTTCCGAGAACTGCGGCGCTCGACCGCGGCGCTGCCGGACGGAGTGATCATCCTGGGCGGCCAGAACGAGATCGTCTGGTTCAACCGGCGGGCCGGCAACCTGCTCGGCCTGATGCGCCCCGTCGACATCGGCCTGCGCATCGACAATCTGATCCGCGCGCCCGAGTTCATCCACTACCTGCACTCCGGCGAGTTCGGCTCGCCGCTGATCATCCGGCCGCCGATGCAGGCCGAGATGTACCTGGCGCTGCAGGTGGTTCCCTACGGCGCGGGCCAGTCCTTGCTGCTGGTGCGCGACGTCACGCGCCAGATGCAGCTGGAGGCGATGCGCAAGGATTTCGTCGCCAACGCCTCGCACGAGCTGCGCACGCCGCTCACCGTGATCGCGGGCTACCTCGACACGCTCGCCGAGGATGCGGGGCTCGATCCGGCCTGGACGGGCCCGATCCGCGACATGCGCGCCCAGGCGCGGCGCATGAATTCGATCATCGCCGACCTGTTGGAGCTCTCCCGGCTCGAGGCGGCCGACGAGGAAGCCGGCCGGGAGCCGGTCGACGTGCCGCGGTTGCTCGAACGGCTGCAGCGCGACGCGCTCGCCCGCGTCCAGCGTCCCCACGAGATTTCACTCGCGTTGGAGGCGGCCGAGGGCCTGTACGGCGTGCCGCAGGAGATCGAGTCGGCGTTCACGAACCTGCTGGACAACGCGATCAAGTACACCCCGGCCGACGGCCGCGTGCTGATGCGCTGGAGCGTCGACGCGGACGGCGCCCAATTCGCGGTGATCGACAGCGGGATCGGCGTGCCCCGGGAGCACATTCCGCGGTTGACGGAGCGGTTCTACCGCGTCGATGCGGGCCGCTCCCGCAGCCAGGGAGGCTCAGGGCTCGGCCTCGCGATCGTCAAGCACGCGGTCCAGCGCCACGGCGGCAGCCTCGAGGTTCAGAGCGTCGAGGGCAAGGGCAGCACGTTCGCGTGCCATTTTCCGCCTGAACGCGTGCGCGCCGCCGCCGCCGCCGCCGGGAAATCCCGCGCCGGCGGTTGACGCGGGCCCCAATCGGATGTAAACGGACGCCGTGCTTCGCACTCCTCCAAGGGGAACAAACGATGGAAACCGCAGATCTCACCCACCACATCTCCCGGCGGTTCAACGAGGACCTTGAAAAGGTCCGCAACCAGGTCCTGCAGATGGGCGGTTTCGTCGAACAACAGCTGCAGAAGGCGATCACCGCGCTGGTCGAGGGCGACAGCCGGCTCGGCGAGTCCGTCGCGACCGAGGACTACAAGGTCAACGGCATGGAGGTGTCGATCGACGAGGAGTGCAGCCGCATCCTCGCGCTGCGCGCCCCGGCCGCCGGCGACCTGCGCGTCATCGTCGCGATCATCAAGACGATCACCGACCTGGAGCGCATCGGCGACGAAGGGGAGAAGATCGGCTACATCGCCTCGCGCCTGGCGACGATGGAGCGGCCGGCCGACAAGTACCGCGAGGTCAAGCATCTCGGCCGCCAGGTCGCGCAGATGGTGCACGACTCGCTCGACGCCTTCGCGCGCATGGACTCCCAGTCGGCGCTGCGCACCGCGCAGGAGGATCGGATGGTCGACGAGGAGTACGAGTCGATCCAGCGTCAATGCATGACCTTCATGATGGAGGACCCGCGCTCAATCCGCCGCGCGCTCGAGATGATGTGGGTGGTGCGCGCGTTGGAGCGGATCGGCGATCATGCCAAGAACATCTGCGAGTACGTGATCTACATGGTGCACGGCAAGGACATCCGCCATACCGCACTCGAGGATGTGGCCAAGCAGATCGACCTGACCGCGAGGCCGCGCCCGTGAGCCGGCGGCTGTGGAACCTGGCCGGGTTCATCGCCTGCGCGGGCCTGCTGGGGTACGCTTATTACTCGCAATACGTGCTGCACCTCGACCCCTGTCCGCTCTGCATCTTCCAGCGGGTCGGCGTGTTCGCGACCGGGGTGGTGTTCCTGGCCGCGGCGGCGCACGCGCCGAAGGGCGGCGGCCGCGTCGTCTACGCGGTGCTGCTGGCGGCGACCGCGCTCGCGACGATCGCGGTCGCCGCGCGCCAGCTGTACATCCAGAGCCTTCCCGCGGGCGCGGTGCCGAGCTGCGGCGCGTCGCTCAATTTCCTGCTTCAGGTGCTGCCGTTGAAGGACGTGCTGGTCAAGGTGCTGTCGGGCTCCGGCGAGTGCGCGAAGGTCGATTGGCGCCTGCTCGGGCTCGCGATGCCCGCGTGGGTGTTGATGGCCTCGGCCGGCCTCGGGACGTTCGGCGTCTGGGCGAACACCCGGCGCGGCGTTCCGACCGCGCGGCCGCGTTGATGTCGTCGACGCTCGAGTTGACCAAGGAATTGATCGCGCGACCCTCGGTGAGTCCGGTCGACGGCGGTTGTCAGGAGTTGATGATCGACCGGCTCGAGGCGATCGGCTTCACCGTCGAACGGATGCCGTTCGGTCCGGTCCAAAATTTCTGGGCGAAACGCGGCGCCTCGGGGCCGGTGTTCTGTTTCGCGGGCCACACCGACGTGGTGCCCCCCGGTCCGCTCGAGGAATGGCGGACCGATCCCTTCACCCCGGTCGTCGCCGACGGCGTGTTGTACGGCCGCGGCGCCGCCGACATGAAGAGCGGCCTCGCCGCGATGGTGACCGCCTGCGAGGCATTCGTCGGCGCGCATCCCGCGCATCCCGGCACGATCGCCTTCTTGATCACCAGCGACGAAGAGGGTCCCTCGGTCGACGGGACGCGCCGCGTCGTCGAAGTGCTCAAGGCGAGGGGCGAGCACATCGACTGGTGCCTGGTGGGGGAGCCGTCGAGCGAGAGCCGCATCGGCGACGTGGTCAAGATCGGCCGCCGCGGCAGCCTGAGCGGACGCTTGACGGTGCATGGGATCCAGGGGCACGTCGCCTACCCGCAGCTCGCCGACAACCCGGTCCACGCGTTCGCGCCGGCGCTCGCGGAACTGGTCGCGCGCCGCTGGGACGAGGGCAACGCCCATTTCCAACCCACGACGTTCCAGGTGTCGAACATCACCGCCGGAACCGGGGCGCCGAACGTGATTCCGGGCGAGATGAAGGTGCGCTTCAACATCCGCTTCTCCACCGAACAGACGGTCGATTCGATTCAGCGGACCGTCGTCGAGATCCTCGCGCGGCACGGCGTCAGGCATTCCCTCGACTGGTTCGTCTCCGGTCTGCCGTTCCTGACCGCGCCCGGGGTGCTCTCGGACGCGGTATCCCGGGCGGTGCGGGACGAGCTGGCGCTGCCGACGCGGCTGTCGACCGGCGGCGGGACCTCCGACGGCCGCTTCATCGCGCCGATGGGCGCCCAGGTCATCGAACTCGGCGTCGTCAACGCGACGATACACAAGGTCGATGAATGCGTGAGCGTCGCGGACGTCGACCGGCTGCATGGCTTGTACCGGCGCACGCTGGAGTTGTTGTTGGGTTCCGGGCGGGACTCCGCGTCACGACTCTGAAACATTCGGATGCGACGATGAAGAGTCATCAAGCCAGGAGGTCAACATGAGCTTTTCCAAATTCAAGCGCTTCACGATCGCGGCCGCGGCGGCGCTGGCGGCGATTGGCGGCGCGGCGCAGGCGGCGGACATCGCGG
>JBBISV010000139.1:0-609 GCA_037441085.1 Gammaproteobacteria bacterium
CGCTCGAACTCCTCCATCGTCACGGTGCGCTTGTTGCCGCGGGCCGCGAACAGCGCCGCCTCGTTCACCAGGTTCGCGAGATCCGCTCCGGAAAAGCCCGGCGTGCCGCGCGCGATGATCGCCGGCTTGACGTTGTCGCCGAGCGGAACCTTGCGCATGTGCACCTTGAGAATCTGTTCGCGGCCGCGCACGTCCGGCAGCGGCACGACGACCTGGCGGTCGAAGCGGCCCGGGCGCAGCAACGCCGGGTCCAGCACGTCCGGCCGGTTGGTCGCGGCGATGACGATGATGCCTTCATTGCCCTCGAAGCCGTCCATTTCGACCAGCAACTGGTTCAGGGTCTGTTCCCGCTCGTCGTGGCCGCCCCCTAAACCCGCGCCGCGGTGCCGGCCGACGGCGTCGATTTCGTCGATGAAGATGATGCACGGGGCATGCTTTTTCGCCTGTTCGAACATGTCGCGCACGCGCGATGCGCCGACACCGACGAACATCTCGACGAAATCCGATCCGGAGATCGTGAAAAACGGCACCTTCGCCTCGCCGGCGATCGCGCGGGCGAGCAGCGTCTTGCCGGTGCCGGGCGAGCCCACCATCAGCACGCCTTTCGGG
>JBBISV010000139.1:619-5684 GCA_037441085.1 Gammaproteobacteria bacterium
CCAAGCTTCTGGAATTTGCCGGGATCTTTCAAAAAGTCGACGATTTCAACGACTTCTTGTTTGGCCTCCTCCACCCCCGCCACGTCCGCGAACGTGACGTTGACCTGATCCTCGCCGAGCAGGCGCGCGCGACTCTTACCGAAAGACATGGCCCCGCGCCCGCCGGACGCCCCCTGCATCTGGCGCATGAAATACGCCCAGAAGCCGATCAGCAGCAGGATCGGAAAAGCCGATATCAACAGTTGGACGATCACCGACTGCTGCTTGGGCGGCTCCCCGCGGAACTTCACGCCCTGGGATTGGAGCAGGCCGATCAGCGCGCTGTTGCTGGTCTCCGGGTTATAGGTCACGAACGGGTCGCCCGAGCGCCGTTTGCCCTCGATGATGTCGCCTTTTAGCGTCACCGAGTCGATGTTATTGCTCTTCACTTCGGTCAGGAATTGCGAATAATCAATCGTGGTCGGCTCATTGGAATGAACACCGAACTGACTGAAAATCAACAATAAAATGACCGCCAGCGCGACCCATAAAAGAATTTGTTTCGTCAGATCGTTCAAGATTCACCTACGAGTCGCAACCAAACTACGACAAAAATGACTGACGGCAGTCAATAAGGACGTTACACCATCCCAAACTGGCGCGCCAACAGATAGATCTCGGGACTGCGCGCACGGGATGCTTTGGGCTTTTTCGTCAGCACGCGCCCGAACCGTCCGCGCACATCCTTGATGATCCGGTCGAAGCCCTCGCCCTGGAACAACTTCACCAACAAATCCCCTCCGGGTGCCAGGGTCGAGACCGCAAATTCGACCGCCAGTTCCGCCAGGTACATCGAGCGCGGCTGGTCCACCGAATCGATACCGGCCATGTTTGGGGCCATATCGGACAAAACAAGGTCGATTTTGCCGCCGCCCAGCAGGCCGAGGACCTGGTTCAGCACCGCCTCCTCGCGGAAGTCGCCTTGGACGAACTCGACGCCGGGGATCGCGTCCATCGGCAGGATGTCGGTCGCGACGATCCGGCCGCTGCCGGCGAGAAAGCGCGCCGCGTACTGGCTCCAGCCCCCGGGCGCCGCGCCCAGATCGACGCAGCGCACACCCGGCCGCAACAGCCGCTCGCGCTGCTGGATTTCCTCGAGCTTGTACACCGCGCGCGAGCGCCAGCCTTCGCGCTGCGCGCGCTTCACGTACTCATCGTTCGCGTGCTCCGCGAGCCACCGGGCGCTGCTCTTCGAACGTTTCGGCATCGATTCTCCGCTGAATCAATCTATACTGGCGCGGTGAGCCTATCGGAAAGACAAAAGAAACACCTGCGACGCCTGGCCCACCCGCTGAGGACGGTCGTCATGATCGGTGCCGCGGGACCGAGCGCCGCCGTCGCGGCCGAACTCGACCTGGCGCTGACCACGCACGAATTGGTGAAGGTTAGCGCCCGCATCGGCGACCGCGCCAAGCGGGACGAGGCCCTTTCGGGCCTGGCCGCCTCCACGACCAGCGAACTGGTCCAGCGCATCGGCAACGTCGGGGTATTCTACCGGCGCCGGCGCGAGGGCCTACCGAAGATCGTCCTTCCAGACGAGTAGCACCGCCGCCGCGCAGGCGACCAGGTACAGGATCGCGGAAACGCCGTGCCACGCGCCGAAGGACAGCCCCGAGGCCACGCCGTGCACGCGCGCCAGCTCCATCCGCGGTCGCAGCAGCCACTCGTTCACCGACAGCAGGACCGCCACCAGGTACCACCAGCCGAAGCGGCCGCGCCCCGGCATCGCGAGCGCGATCAGCGCGACCGCCACGCACAGATAGGTCTCGACGCGAAACATGCGGCCGGCGAGTTCGCCGGCCAGGTGACGGTTCGGCTGCGTGAAGAACAGGATCGGCGCGACCCCGGCCGCGAGGGACCAGAGGCTGCCGATCGCGAACACCAACAGGACCCGGAACAGGCCGCGCACGCCGGTCACACGTACCGGACCGAGACGATCTCGTAGCTGCGGGTCCCGCCCGGCGTGGTGACATCGACCACATCGCCCTCGGATTTGCCGATCAAGGCCCGCGCGATCGGCGAGGACACCGACAGCAGCCCCTGCTTGATGTCCGCCTCATCGTCGCCGACCAGCTGGTAGCGGACCGCGGCTCCGCCGCTCTGATCCTCCAGCTCGATCGTCGAGCCGAACACCACGCGGCCGCTCGCGCTCAGCTTGGTGACGTCGATGACCTCCGCGTTCGACAGTCGGTTTTCGATGTCGTTGATCCGGCCCTCGATGAAACTCTGCTGTTCGCGCGCCGCGTGATATTCCGCATTCTCGCTGAGATCGCCGTGCGCGCGCGCCTCGGCGATCGCCTTGATGACGTTCGGGCGGTCCTCGCTCTTCAGCTTCCTGAGCTCCTCCCGCAGGCGCACCGCGCCGCGCAGAGTCATCGGGGTTCGTTTCACGCCGGCAATTCCTTGTGCAGATCCTGTAGCCGATTCACCGCGATGTCGCCGAGATGATCGAGCGCGTCGCAGGTGGCGCGCGCCGCGGCCACGGTCGTGTAGTACGTGATCCGCCGCGCGACCGCCTCCCGCCTGATCGACCGGGACTCGCGCACCGCCTGTTTGCCCTCGGTGGAATTGACGATCAAGGCGATTTCGTCGTTCTTGATCATGTCCACCACGTGCGGCCGCCCTTCGCGCACCTTGTTCACGCGCCTGCAGATGATGCCAGAGTCTTCCAGAACCTGCGCGGTGCCGCCGGTGGCGGCCAGTTCGAAACCGCGCTCCTGCAGCATGCGCGCGAGCTCCGCCGCCATCGGCTTGTCTCTGTCCCGCACGCTGATGAAGCACAGGCCCCGGGTCGGCAGCACCACGCCCGACGCCGCCTGCGCCTTCGCGTAGGCCTCGCCGAACGTATGGCCCGTCCCCATGACCTCACCCGTGGATTTCATTTCCGGCCCAAGTATCGGATCAGCCTCGGGAAATTTGACGAACGGGAAGACCGCTTCCTTGACCGAAAAGTACCGCGGAATGCGCTCCCGCGTGCGGCCCTGGGCCGCCAGAGACTTGCCCGTCATCACCCGCGCCGCGACTTTCGCGAGCGGCACGCCGGTCGCCTTGGACACGAACGGCACCGTGCGCGAGGCGCGCGGGTTGACCTCGAGGATGTAGATCACCCCGCCTTGTATCGCAAACTGGATGTTCATCAGGCCGATGACGTTCAGGGCCTTCGCGAGCTTGCGCGTCTGTGCGCGCAGTTCCTCCTGGATCTCGGCGGACAGGCCGTTCGGCGGCAGCGAACAGCTCGAATCGCCGGAGTGCACCCCCGCCTGCTCGATGTGTTCCATGATGCCGCCGATCAGCACATCCTCGCCGTCGCAGACCGCGTCGACATCGACCTCCACCGCGAGATCGAGGAAGCGGTCCAGCAGAACCGGGCTGGAATTCGACACCTTGACCGCGTCGGTCATGTACTGGCGCAGGTCGTCCTCGTTGAAGACGATCTCCATCGCGCGGCCGCCGAGCACGTAACTCGGACGCACGACCAGCGGAAAGCCGACTTCCCGCGCGAGCTGCACCGCCTGTTCCTCGGTGCGGGCGGTCGCGTTGGCGGGCTGTTTGAGCTTCAACGCCGTGACCAGCTTCTGGAAACGCTCGCGATCCTCCGCGACGTCGATGCTGTCGGCGCTGGTGCCGATGATCGGCCCGCCGGCCGCGGCGATGGCGCGCGACAGCTTCAGCGGGGTCTGGCCGCCGTACTGGACGATCACGCCCTCGGGCTTCTCCTTTTCGATGATCTCCATGACGTCCTCGAACGTCAGGGGCTCGAAATAGAGCCGGTCGGAGGTGTCGTAGTCGGTCGACACGGTTTCCGGATTACAGTTGACCATGATGGTCTCGAAGCCGTCCTCGCGCAGCGCCATCGCCGCATGGACGCAGCAGTAATCGAACTCGATCCCCTGGCCGATCCGGTTGGGGCCACCGCCCAGGATCATGATCTTGCGCCGGTTGCCGGGATTCGCCTCGCACTCCTCCTCGTAGGTCGAGTACAGGTAGGCGGTCGACGTGGCGAACTCCGCGGCGCAGGTGTCGACCCGCTTGTACACCGGGTGGATCCCGAGCTTGCGGCGGCGGCTGCGCACCGCCACGTCGTCCCGGCCGACGAGCGCGCCGAGACGCGCATCGGAGAATCCGCGGCGCTTCAGCGCGCGCAGCCGCGCCGCGTCGAGCGAATCGAAGCCCTGTTCGCGCAGCAGCGCCTCCTCGGCCAACAGCCCCTCGATCTGCGCGAGGAACCACGGATCGATGCCGGTCGCCTCGAACACGCGCTCGCGGGTCCAGCCGGCGCGGAACGCGTCCGCGACGTACAGGATCCGGTTCGGCCCCGGCCAGCGCAGCTCATAGGCGAGCTGGGTGGCCGCCTCCTCGGAAAGGGGCAGCGTCATCTGTTCGTCGAAACCGTCCAGACCGGTTTCCAGGCTGCGCAGCGCCTTCTGCATCGATTCCTGGAAGGTGCGGCCGATCGCCATCGCCTCGCCGACCGACTTCATCTGCGTCGTCAGGCGCGTGTTCGCGCCCGGGAATTTCTCGAACGTGAAGCGCGGGATCTTGGTGACCACGTAATCGATCGCCGGCTCGAACGACGCCGGCGTCGCGCCGCCGGTGATCTCGTTGCGCAGCTCGTCGAGCGTGTAGCCGACGGCGAGCTTCGCGGCGACCTTGGCGATCGGAAAGCCGGTCGCCTTCGAGGCGAGCGCCGAGGAGCGCGAGACCCGGGGATTCATCTCGATGACGAGCACGCGACCGTCGTCGGGGTTCACGGCGAACTGCACGTTCGAGCCGCCGGTGTCCACGCCGATCTTGCGCAGCACCGCGATCGACGCGTCGCGCAGCCTCTGGCTCTCCTTGTCGGTCAGGGTCTGCGCGGGCGCGACGGTGATCGAGTCGCCGGTATGCACCCCCATCGGGTCGAGGTTCTCGATCGAACAGATGATGATGCAGTTGTCGTTGCGGTCGCGAACGACCTCCATCTCGTATTCTTTCCAGCCGAGCACCGACTCCTCGAGCAGCACCTCGTTGGTCGGCGAGGCATCGA
>JBBISV010000140.1:0-5654 GCA_037441085.1 Gammaproteobacteria bacterium
CGGCACGCAATTCCGCAAGCTTCGACCGGATCACCGACGCGTTCTGCGGACCCATCCGGATCAGCAGTTTCTGGCCCGCCGGCAGCGCCTCGAGCGTGGGATCGGAATACTCATACAGCACGTTGGGCTGGACGAGTTCGACCGGCTGACGCGGCTGCGGAGTGGCGAGCAGCAGATCGATCACCGCGATCAGCCGGTCGTTGAAATACCCGTCCGGGTACCCAAGATTTTGGTAGGCGTTCTGGAACAGCGGATAGAAATGGAAATACAGATTGGCGAGCGCCTGCATGTCGAGATTGCGGATGACGTCGACCATCGGCGTGTAGCGCGCGAAGTTGCGTTGATCGAGCGTCGCATGCTGTTCGTCGCCCTGGGCAAGGAAGGCGCCGGGAACGGCTGCGACGGGCCGCTTGTCGTACGGCAGCTTGCGCCGCGGCAGATTGTCCACCGTGACCACGATGCGGCGGATGAGGTCATCGGGCGCCAGGAACTGCTGAACCGCGGTCGCGCCGATCAATCCCGACAGCGCGCCGCGGATCGCCGGATCGCTGTCAGCGAGCGCCGGCAGCGCGACCTGTTTGGCGCCCCCTGACTCGGGCGGCACGGGGAAACGCGTCGCCGGCAGCGTCGGCGGAGCCGGCGCCGGCGGCACCGTGGATGCGGGCGCCGCGGGCATCGGCACGGCCGGCGGTTTGCGGTGCGAGAGGAAGTACCACGCGCCGAGCGCCGCGGCGACGAGGATGACGACCAGGGGAATGACCGGCTTTTTCATTTGCGAACTCTCCGCGCCATCGATCCTCCTCATCATAGACCGAGGAATGGGTTGATTGGTAATGCGGCGCGCGGGCGCGGCCGCCCGCTGATGCGCTACACTCCCGCCATGCGCTATCGACTCCTCGGCCGCACCGGCCTCTACGTTTCCGAAATCTGCCTGGGCACGATGACCTACGGCGCCAGCAAGGGCATCTGGGAGGCCATCGGCGGTCTCGACCAGGACGCCGTCAACGACCAGATGAAGACCGCGGTGGACGCGGGCGTGAACTTCATCGACACCGCCAACGTGTATTCCTTCGGGGAATCCGAACGGCACGTCGGCGTCGCGCTCAAACAGCTCGGCCTGCCGCGCCACGACCTCGTGATCGCCACCAAGGCGACCGGCATCATGAGCGACGAACCGAACTCGCGCGGTCAATCGCGCCACCACCTGTTCAACGCCGTCGACGCGAGCCTGCGGCGCCTGCAGATCGACCACATCGACCTGTACCAGCTGCACGGCTTCGACCCCTTGACGCCCCTCGAGGAGTCGCTGGGCGCGCTGGACGACCTGGTGCGCTCGGGCAAGGTCCGCTACATCGGACTCTGCAATTTCGCGGCCTGGCAGGTCATGAAGGGCCTCGCGATTTCCGAACGCCGGAATCTCGCTCGTTTCGCGAGCGTGCAGGCGTACTACACGATCGCCGGGCGGGATCTGGAGCGGGAAATCGTCCCGTTGATCGACGACCAGAAACTCGGATTGATGGTCTGGAGCCCCCTGGCGGGCGGCTTGTTGAGCGGCAAATTCAAACCCGACGAACCCGGTCCCGCGGGCGCGCGGCGCACCGGATTCGATTTTCCGGTGGTCGACAAGACGCGCGCATTCCACTGCGTGGACGTCATGCGCGGCATCGCGCAGCGGCACGGGGCCTCGGTCGCGCAGGTCGCGCTCGCCTGGATCCTCTGCAAACCGTTCGTGACCAGCGTGATCATCGGCGCCAAATCCGCCGCCCAACTGAAGGACAATCTCGCCGCGACGCGCGTGCGGCTCGATCCGGAGGACGTCGCGACGCTCGATCAGGCGGGCGCGCTGCCGCCCGAGTACCCGGGTTGGATGCTGGCGCTGCAGGGCGGCTACCGGGCGAAGCCGCCGATCAAGGACTGAGCCCCCGTCGGCGGCGCGACGCGTTCACCCCGCGGGCGCGCGCATCTGGATCACGTGCCGTTTGTAGTCGATGACGAGCGTGTCGAGCAGGCCGAGCGCGTCCATGCCGACGAGAATCGCCGGCCGGTGCAGCAGGTGCCAGTGCTCGAAAATCATCAGATTCGCGTACGTCACCCCGGAGTCGCGGATTTGCAGGGATCCGAAGTCGATCGACGGCGTTGCCACGATCTCTCCATCCTGAATCGCCTTGGTGGCGCCTTCGATGCGGTCGGGCCGGCCCGATCGCCAACCGCCCTTCCGGCGCAGCGCGTCGCGCAGCGCCAGATTCGCGATCGTCATCTCCCCGCCGGTGTCGATGATCACCTTCGTCGCCACGCCGCCCACGATCGCGTCGACGATGATCGGCGTCTCGGGGTTCGGCTTGAACCGCATCGTCTCGAATCCGCGCCAGGCGAGTTTCCCGCGGGACAGCGTGATCGTGATCCGGTCGTGGCGGAAATCGATGAACACACGCTTGTCCGCGAGGCCCGCGGTGCCGAGTATCCCGTCCGCGCCGCCGAGCGCGTCCGGCACGATCGGCAGCAGCGCGCCATTGACGAGCAAATCGCCGACCGAGAGCGCATCGACCCGAACGGTGGGCACCTCGGCGATGCCGGTCACGCCCCGCAGCAGCACCGGCGGTGTGCGGTCGAGCGCGAGACCGAGAATCGAGGCGACCGTCGCCGTCAACCCGGATTGCGTGGCGCCGGTGTCGAGCACCAGGCGGAAGGGTCCCTTGCCGTCGATATACACCGGCGCCCAGATCCGGCCGATGCTGTCGCGCCGTGTCGGCGCGACGAATCGCGGTCCGCTGGTTTGAATGACGATCGGCGCCAGCGCGTCGTCGGGCGGCGCCACGGCCAACGGCGCGATGGTCACCGCGGCGGTCGGAGCGGGCGCGGCCGGTGCCGCCGCGACCGGAAGCCACTCGAACAGGAGGCCCGCGAAAAGGACGCGCGCCGCAACCCGGCTACTGATGCGACGCACCCTCGGCAACTGAACCACACGCACGTTCCGCCCCCGGGACCACCGCCAAGTGATACGGCGGCCGCATGCAGAATAGCACCGCGCGCTTGACAGGGGACACCCCCGGAACCGGCGAATCGCGTTATCATTGCAAACCGGCACAACCCGCCATCGACTTCATGGATTCCGCGAGCCCGTCATGACCAGTCAAACGCCGCGACGCGTCATTCCGAACCAACCCGAAGCCCGCTCCCGACTGAACGATGCGGAACTCGCGGCGGTGCAAAACGCCTGCGCCGCGCTGAAACATCTGCCCGGCGCCCTGCTGCCGATTCTGCACGCGGTGCAGGACGAATTGCGTCATGTGCCGAAGAATGCGGTGCCGCTGATTGCCGACGCCCTGAACCTGACGCGCGCCGAAGTCCACGGCGTGGTCAGCTTCTATCACTATTTCCGAACCGAGAAACCCGGTCGCTGCGTGCTGCGCATCTGCCGGGCCGAAGCCTGCCAGTCGGTCGGGGCGGCCGCCCTCGAAGAGCACGCCAAGCGCAGCCTGCAGGTCGATTTCCACGGGACGACCGCCGACGGCGCGATCACCCTCGAACCGGTCTATTGCCTCGGAAACTGCGCGCTGGGTCCTTCGGTGCTGGTCGAGGATCGTCTGGTCGGCCGTGTCGATGCGCGGCGTTTCGACGATCTCGTCGCCGACGCGAGGAAGGCGAAATGACGGCGGTGACCATTTACGTTCCGGGCGATGCCGCCGCGGTCGCGGTGGGCGCGGATGCGACCGCCGCGGCGATCGCCGCCGAGGCGGAGCGCCGCGGCACCGCGGTCAAGATCGTGCGCAACGGGTCCCGCGGCCTGCTGTGGCTCGAGCCGCTGGTCGAAGTCGACACGCCGGCCGGACGCATCGCCTATGGACCGGTCGGCGCCGCCGATGTGCCCGGCCTGTTCGCCGGCGGATTCATCGCCGGCGCACCGCACCCGCTCGGCCATGGCCCGACGGCGGAGATCCCGTATTTCAAGCGCCAGCAGCGGCTGACCTTCGCCCGCGTCGGGCTCATCGAGCCCGGCGACATCGAGGCCTACAAGCGCCACGACGGCTATCGCGGCCTCACCGCCGCCATCGGCATGACGCCCGCGGCGATCGTCGAATGCGTCACCGCGTCGGGCCTGCGCGGCAGCGGCGGCGCGGCATTTCCGGCGGGCATCAAATGGAAGACCGCCCTCGGCGCCGCGGCGGACCGGAAATACATCGTCTGCAACGCGGACGAAGGCGATTCCGGGACCTTCTCGGACCGCATGGTGATGGAGGGCGATCCGTTCGTGCTGATCGAGGGCATGACGATCGCGGGCCTCGCGACCGGGGCGACCCAGGGCTACATCTATCTGCGATTCGAATATCCTCTCGCCAAACGGATGCTTCAGGACGCGATCCGCAGCGCCTATGAGGCGGGGTACCTGGGCGCCGACGTGATGGGCAGCGGCCGCCGATTCGACCTGGAAGTGCGCATGGGCGCGGGCGCCTACATTTGCGGCGAGGAAACCTCCCTGCTCGAGTCGCTCGAGGGCAAACGCGGCCAGGTGCGGTTCAAGCCGCCGCTGCCCGCGATACAAGGGCTTTTCGGCAAGCCGACGGTGATCAACAACGTGATCACGCTCGCCTCGGTGCCGATCATCCTTGACCGGGGTGCCGAACATTACCGCGACTTCGGAATGGGACGCTCCCGCGGTACGCTGCCGGTTCAGCTCACCGGCAACATCAAGCGGGGCGGACTCGTCGAGACGGCATTCGGCCTCCGCCTGCGCGAACTGTTGTACGACTTCGGCGGCGGCAGCCTGAGCGGCAGGCCGATCAAGGCCGTGCAGGTCGGCGGCCCGCTCGGCGCCTATCTGCCCGAGAGCCGGTTCGACACGAAGCTGGATTATGAAGCCTTCGCCGGCGTCGGCGGAATGCTCGGTCACGGCGGCATCGTCGTGTTCGACGACAGCGTCGACATGGCGGCCCAGGCCCGTTACGCGATGGAGTTCTGCGCGATCGAATCCTGCGGGAAATGCACCCCGTGCCGCCTGGGTTCGACCCGCGGCGTCGAGGTCATCGACCGGCTGATCGCCGGCGACGAACCGGTGAAACAGGAGGCGCTGTTGCGCGACCTGTGCGAGACCATGACCCATGGATCGCTCTGCGCCTTGGGCGGCCTCACCGCCTATCCGGTGCGAAGCGCGCTGGATCACTTTCCCGCCGATTTCCGCAAAACCGCGGCGGCACGCGCCCGCGGCTAGACACCGAAGAGGACGAGCGTATGTTATCCATCGCCGAAGAGGATTTTGGAACGCCGGCGCAGAGCGCCGCCAAGACGGTCGCGCTCACCATCGACGGGATCGAAGTGAGCGTGCCCGAGGGCACGTCGGTGATGCGCGCGGCCGCGCTCGCCGGAATCAAGGTGCCGAAGCTGTGCGCGACGGAACAGCTCGAGGCCTTCGGCTCCTGCCGCCTGTGCCTCGTGCAGATCGACGGCATGAAGGGCCTGCCGGCCTCGTGCACGACGCCGGTCGCGGCCGGCATGAAGGTGTCGACGCAGAACGAGCAGCTCGCGAACGTGCGCCGCGGCGTGATGGAGTTGTACATCTCCGACCACCCGCTCGACTGCCTCACCTGTCCGGCGAACGGCCACTGCGAGCTGCAGGACATGGCGGGCGCCGTCGGCCTGCGCGAGGTGCGCTACGGCTA
>JBBISV010000141.1:0-5233 GCA_037441085.1 Gammaproteobacteria bacterium
TGAGGCGTCCCTTGAAGAACAGCTTCTGCCATTGCTTGACCATGCCGTCGCCGCAGTTGTTGAGCACGACGACCTTGATCGGCAGCCCATAGGTCGTCACGGTCTCGAGTTCGCCGATGTTCATGCGGATGCTGGCGTCGCCGTCGACGTCGATGACGAGGCGGCGCCGGTCGGCGAATTGCGCGCCCACCGCCGCGGGCAGGCCGAAGCCCATCGTGCCCATGCTGCCGGAGGTGAGCCACAGGCGCGGGCTGCGGAAATCGAAATACTGCGCGGCCCACATTTGGTGCTGGCCCACGCCGGTGGTGATGATGGCCTCGCCGCCGGTCAGGCGGTTGATCTCCTCGATCACATAGTGGGGCTGGATCAGCGGGCTCGCGCGGTCGTAATTCATCGCATACTGGGCGCGCAGTTCCTCGCAGTGGCGATGCCACTCGGACCAGTCGCGGCGAAAGCCCGTGCGGCGCCCGTGGTCCAGCAGCGCCGCGAGCGCCTCCGGAACCAGACCGACGTGGCTCCAATCGACCGCCTTGACCTTGTTGATCTCGGATCCGTCGACATCGAACTGGGCGATGAACTTCGCGTTGCCGGCGAACCGCGTCGGATTGCCCGCGACCCGGTCGTCGAAACGCGCGCCGATCGCGAGCAACAGGTCGCAGTCGTCGACGGCGTAGTTTGCGAAGGCCGCGCCGTGCATGCCGAGCATGCGCATCGACAACCGGTCGGTGGTGTCCACGGCCCCGATCCCCATCAGTGTGGTGACGATCGGAATCTGCCACTCCGCGGCGAACTGCCGCAACTGCGGCGCAGCCTCGCCGTTGATGACGCCGCCGCCGGCGTAGATCAACGGCCTGCGCGACGCCGCCAGGGCGGCGAACAGCTTCGCACAGGCGCCATCCGGCAGCTTGTTCGCGCCGACCCGGTTCATCCGCTGGCGGTAACCCGGAATGGGCAGGCGTCCGCCGCCGTTGAACACCCCTTTCCAATTCTGCACGTCCTTCGGAATGTCGAGCACGACCGGTCCCGGCCGCCCGGTGCGGGCGATCTCGAAGGCGGTCCTCACGGTCACCTCCAGCTTGGTGGGGTCCGTCACCAGGAACACATGCTTGGCCACCGCGCCCATGATGCTGGGCACCGGCGCCTCCTGGAACGCGTCGGTGCCGATCGCGCTCGTCGGCACCTGGCCGCAGATGACGACGATGGGCACCGAATCGGCCATGGAATCGCGCACCGGCGTCACGGTGTTGGTCGCCCCGGGGCCCGAGGTGACCAGCGCGACGCCGACGCGGCCGCTGGCGCGTGCGTACCCGGAGGCCATGAACGCGGCACCCTGCTCGTTCGCCGGCACGACCAGCGGCATCGAGTCTCCGTGGTCCTTGTTGTGGCAGAAGACGGCGTCGTAGATCGGCAATATCGCGCCGCCGCTGTAGCCGAAGACGATGTCGACGCCCTCGTCGACCAGGACCTGGACGATCATCTCGGCGCCGGTCATCGTTGCCCCGGCGCGCGGATGCGCGGAAGAGTTAAACATTTCGTAACGTTCTTTCACCGACAAAGCGTAGCAGTTATCTCCCTGGCGCCCAAGTGCCGCAGTCCCGTATCCTAGTGGGCAAATGCGCCACCTGATCGCCATCCTCCTGCAGAACGAAGCCGGCGCGCTGACGCGCGTCACCGGCTTGATTTCGAGCCGTGGCTACAACATCGAGTCGCTGACGGTCGCGCCGACGCACGACCCGACCGTTTCGCGCCTGACGCTGGTCACTTCGGGCTCCGATTCGGTCATCGCCCAGATCAATGCGCAGCTGCTGAAACTCGTCGATGTGGTCACCGTCGAGGACATGACGAGCGGTGATCACCTGGCGCGCGAACTGATGCTCCTGAAGCTGCAATTCGACCCCCACCAGGCCGATGCGGCGCAGGAGGTGGTGCGGCGCGGCGGCGGCAAGGTGCTGTCGGCGAACCCCGCGAGCTTCGTCGTCGAACTCGCCGGAACGGAGGACGAGATTGCCGAATGCATCGCGAGCCTCGGGGCGTTCGGCACGATCGTGGAGGTCGTCCGCAGCGGCGTGCTCGGCATCTCCCGGGCGAATTCACGGCTGCACGCCGTCCAATCATGACCGAACTGGAGGTCAAGCCCGAGCATGCGGCCGATCCGGACACGCGGCGGGTCGGCATCATCGTCGGCGTCGTCGGGGTGCTCCTGTCCATCGTCACGATCGCCTCGCATCGTGCGCACACCAACGCGGTGATCCACAAGACCGAATCGAATGATCAGTGGAGCTACTACCAGGCGAAGAAGATCCGGCAGGGAACCGCAGAGACCGCGCTGACGCTGCTCGAGGCGCTCGTCCCCGACGCGCCCAACACCGCCCCGGCGGTGCGCAAGCTGCAGTCCGCGCGCGCGCATTACGACAGCGACGCGGCCGCGATCAGGAAGATCGCCGAGGCGCGGGATCTCGAGGCGCGAACCGAGGAGCGGCGTGCGCTGCGCTACGACATAGGCGAGGGCCTGCTCGAGCTCGGGCTGGTGCTCTGCTCGCTGTATTTCCTCGCGCGCAAGAGCTTCTTTCCCCTATTCGGCGTGCTCGCCAGTGTCGCCGGCGCCGTCATGGGGATCTGGGGCCTGCTCCTTTGACGCGCGGATTCGCCGCGCTGTGTGCCGCGGCCCTCGCGATCGCGGGCTCGGCGGCGGCGCCCGCGGCGCCCGCCGCGCCGGTGCGCGTCGAGGCGCATTCGGAGCACTACCGGCTGGTCGCCCTGGTGCGGGACGGGGCGATGCAGCTGCACGTCAGCCGACGCCTCGACAATGCGCCGGTCACCGACGCGGTAGTCGCGGTGACGCTGCGGGGCAAAACCCATGCGGCGACGGCCGACGCCGACGGTGGCTATTCGGTCGACAGCCCCGACCTGCGGCTCCCCGGATCGGCGGCCGTCGTGTTCAAGATCGCAGCCGACGGCGTCGACGAATCCCTCGACGGCACGATCCAGGGGCCGGTCGCGCCGCACGAGTCCACGAGCAGCGGCAGCGCGCGGCAACTTGGGTGGTGGGTGTTAAATTTCGCGGTCTGCATCGGCTTCCTGGCGTTGATTGCACGCCGCAACAAGCGCAATCCATCCTGAGCGGCGCTTAGAAGCTCTGCATCGTCTGTACCAGGAACTGAAACCGACTGACGCCCGACGGCGCGTTCAGCGGGAAAGCGAAGTCGATGTGCAGCACATTCCCGAGCCCCGAGCGCGTATTGCCGAGCCGCAGGCCGAAACCGAGATCGTCTAACAGGCCGGGGTCGCTGTTGCCGATCACCGCGTGACCCCAGGCGCGGCCGACGTCGGCGAATATCGCCCCGCCGACCCGCGTCAGCCGGAAGGGATACCAGTCGGTGTAGAAGCGCTGCTCCAGGGTCGCGAGCGCCCGGGAACTGCCCGACTCGTAGCGCAGCGGATAGCCGCGCAGGCCGCTGTCGCCGCCGATGAGCAGCTGGGAGTCGGCATCCAGCGCGCGGGTCGCGGTGCCGGACAGGCCGGCGTACAGAACCCAGTCCCGCCGCCAGCGCCAATAGTAGTCGGCCTTGCCGTTGGCGATCAGATTACGCGCCCGGCCGTGTTCGACGCGGGACTTCAGGTCGGATGCGAGGAAGAGCTGCTGCCGATCGCCGATTTGAAATCCCGTGCGGACCGCCGCCGCCAGCATCAGCGCGCGCTGCCGCGCGCCAAATGCCGCATCCGAGAGGCCGATCTCGGCGCTCGCCTCCGTGCCGAAATACAAGTCCTCGGTCCGGCCGATCTGATTCAGATCCGCCGTCTTGCGATAGTCGTCCTGAAGGAAGTCGAATCCGACGAACGGATAGGCGAGCGTACGATCCGGCGGCAGCGGCGAGGCCGGCAGGGACGTGGTCGGATCGGGCCGGAAGAGATGGCGGTCGTACCGGACCCCCATCAGCCACCGCCGCGTCCACCCGTCGACGAGGCCCCGCGACAGGCCGCCGCTCCACTCGTACGAGGATCCAGCAGCATCGAACTGATCGGCGATCCGGCCCAGACTGTAGCGGGAGATCGCTTGATCGTACTTCTGCGCATCGATTTTCATGCTCCAGCGGGCGTCGAGCGCGTAGAAGGGCCGGGCCACCTCCACCGCGCGCCGCTGGCCGTCGCTGGAATCGGCATAGACGAGCGCATCGCCCCAGCGGGAACCGAGAAAGTTCTGATCGGACCACCCGATCGTGTTGCTGCTGCGGTCGACCGAGTGACCGTGCTCGAACTGCAGGGACTTGCCGCGTCCGAGAAAATTCGAATCCGACAGGTCGATGCTGGAATTGTTGGCCCCGCCGGTGCGGCTGAACGACAGGCCGGGACTCAAGGTCCACACGTCCTTGGTGATCACCCGGATGTCGACCTTGCCGTCGTGATAGCGCACGGGCACCACGTGCGCGTCGTAGATGTAGCTGAGCGCGCGCAGATTGCGCTCCGTTTCGGCGAGCTTGCGCGCACTGTATTTCTCGCCGGTGGCGAACAGCAGCTGCGCCCGGATCGTCGATTTGCGGGTGCGGATGTGCAGGCGGTTGGCCACGCGGAACAGCCCGGTGTCCTCGCGCGGGTCCCGCTCGTCGAAGATATTGCGGGTGTCGATCTCTATTTTCCCGACGACCGCCCCCGCCGCCTCGAGCTTGGCGTCGCTCGGCACGTCGGCGGGCCGGGGCTCGACGATGCGCGTGCGCTGCTGGTCCGTGAACTTCGCCGCGAGCACGGGCGCCGCCGGCACCGCGAAGCAGGCCGCGAGGGCGATCAGGCGGACCCGCAGCGAGGAGCGCCAGCGGCCGCGCCATGCGCCCGTCGGGCGCCCCCGACACGGCGGGCGGGATCCGCTACAAGGCGGCGTTGTCGGTCTCTCCGGTTCGAATGCGCAAGACCCGCTGCAGCTCGGTGACGAAGATCTTGCCGTCCCCGACCTTTCCGGTCTTCGCCGCGGAGACGATTGCTTCCATGACCTGATCGAGCAGTTCATTTTGGACGGCCACCTCGATCCGCGTCTTGGGCACAAAGTCGACCACGTACTCGGCGCCCCGATACAGCTCGGTATGGCCGCGTTGGCGGCCGAATCCCTTCACCTCGGTCACCGTCATGCCGGATACTCCTACCTCGGACAGCGCCGCGCGCACGTCATCGAGTTTGAAGGGTTTGATGATGGCAGTAATCAGTTTCATCCCGTTCTCCGAGGAATTATTGGATCGACTTCTTG
>JBBISV010000142.1:0-5175 GCA_037441085.1 Gammaproteobacteria bacterium
CGGAGTTTCCGGCGGCACGACAGGCGAGGATCGATTTGGCGGCCTGCCATCGCGTCGCGGCGCGCCTCGGCCTGCACGAGGGCATCGACAACCACATGACCCTGATCGTGCCGGGTTACCGCGATCGGTTTTATCTGGCGCCGTTCGGGCTGCACTGGTCCGAGGTGCGGGCCTCGGATTTCATGGAAATCGATTTTGACGCGCGCATCTGTGCGGGATCCGGGCCGGTCGAGGACACGGCGCTGCACATTCACCTCGAAACCCACAAGCTCGCGCCGCGCGCGCGCTGTGTGCTGCACACGCACATGCCCTACGCGACCGCGCTGTGCGCGTTGAAGAACCCGCGGCTGGAGATGATCGTCCAGAGCGCGATGACCTTTTATGACGATATTTCCTACGACGCCGATTACGGCGGGCTCGCGCTGGACAGCGCGGAGGGGGCGCGCCTGGCGCGGGCGCTCGGCGACAAGTCGGTGCTGATGATGCGCAATCACGGCGCGCTCGTGATCGGCCGCTCCGTCGCCGAGGCGTTCGAACGCCTCTATTTCCTCGAGCGCGCCTGCCAGGTCCAGGTGCTCGCGCTGTCGACCGGGCGGGAGTTGGCGCCGCTTCCCGAGGCGGCCGCGCGCGCGACGGTGGCGCAATTCGCGTCCGCGACCACCGTGGGCGGGGTCGAGCGGACGGAGTCGCATTTCGCGGCCTGGAAGCGGCTGCTGGACCGCAGCGAAGCGGATTACGCCACCTGAACCGCGCGGCGGACGCCACCCTCGCAGCGAGACGGGCCGCGCGCAGCCCGTTCGTGTGGCTGCTGGCGGCGATCCTATTCATCAACTATGTCGACCGCGGCTTGTTGCCGGCGGCCGCGAGCCTGATCCAAACCGAGCTCGCATTGCGGCCGGCGCGCCTCGGGATGTTGCTGTCGGCGTTCTTCTGGACCTATGCGCTGGTGCAGATTCCGGTCGGCTGGATCGCCGAACGGGTTGGTGCGGGCCGCGTCTTGGTGGTCGGTTTGGTGCTGTGGTCGTCCGCGACGATGCTCTCCGGGCTGGCGACTTCGTTCTCGGCCTTGCTCGTGCTGCGCCTGGTGCTCGGACTCGGCGAGAGCACCGGCTTTCCGTGCGTCTCCAAGCTGCTCGCGGCCGCGGTGCCGGTCGAAGGCCTCGGCACCGCGAACGGCATCGTCGGCTTCTCCTACCTGTTCGGTCCGGCCTTCGGGACTTGTCTCGGCGGGATCATGATGGCGCACGCCGGCTGGCGCGCCGCATTCTTGGGTTTCGGCGCGCTGTCCTTGCTGTGGCTGTGGCCGTGGTCCCGCCTCGCCGGCCGGACGCCGCGAGCGACGCCGGCCGTGGCGGCCGACGCGGGACCGCCGTTTGCGGCGCTGCTGCGCGAGCGGGCCTTATGGGGCGCGAGTCTCGGCCACTTCGCCGCGAACTACACCTATTACTTCATGCTGTCGTGGCTGCCCTATTACCTGGTGCGCGAACGCGGCTTCTCGACCGTCGCGATGGCCAAGGTCGCCGGCAGCGCCTATCTGGTGACCGCGGTCTGCGCGCTGGCCGCCGGGGTGCTGATCGATCGGCGCGTGCGGGGTGGCGGCTCGGCCAATTTTGCGTACAAGTCGATCATGGTGGCCGCGCACCTCGGCGCCGTGATCAGCATGCTCGGCATGGCCTTAGGTCCGAAGCCGCTCGCCATCCCCTGCATTTTCCTCTACATGACGCTCTGCGGTGCCTCCTCGCCCGGGATCTACGCGATCGCGCAGATTCTCGCCGGACCGCAGGCGACCGGCCGGTGGGTCGGAATTCAAAATGCGGTGGGCAATCTCGCGGGCATCGTCGCGCCGGCCCTCACGGGCCTGATCATCGAGCGCACCGGCCACTTCACCGCGGCCTTGGTGCTGTGCGCCGCGGTCAGCCTGATCGGACTGTACGGCTGGGTCGGCATGCTGCCGCGGCTCGCGCCGCTGCGCTGGCACCGGCGCGGGGCACCTGACTAGCGCGAACATTCCGACAACGAGATATCCGCAATGACGGGCCGGATGGGAGGGGGATTTTCCGGAGCGTGAAAAACAGGATGTTTTTCCCGCAGCCTCCAGGGATGGATTTACGGCGGTCCGGAAAATCCCCCTCCCATCCGGCCTGCGTAAGTGACCATATCAATCGTTGACGAACAGCTCGCACCGGAGGGGGTCGCCTCAGACGCTGCCCGCCGCCTGCAGCTCGGCCCACTCGGCGTCGGTGAACAGCCGCGACCGCGTGTGGAACGCCTTGCCTTCCGGACCCTCCAGCGAGAACGTCCCGCCGTGGCCGTCGATGACATCGATGATCAGCTGCGTGTGCTTCCAATATTCGTATTGGGACTTGCTGATGTAGAACGGACTGCCGCCGATGTCCCCGAGCCACACGTCGCCCGCGCCGATCGTGATCTCCCCGGGCAGGTAACAATTGGCGGCGCTGTTGTCGCAACAGCCGCCCGATTGGTGGAACATCACCGGGCCGTGCTGTGCCTTGAGGCGCTCGATCAACTCGAGCGCCTCAGGCGTCGCGACGACCTTGTCGACCATGACGTCCTCCAACCGGCGGCCGGCCCGGCTTAGAAGAACCCGAGCTTCTTCGGGCTGTAGCTCACCAGCAGGTTCTTCGTCTGTTGGTAGTGATCCAGCATGACCTTGTGCGTCTCACGGCCGATGCCCGATTCCTTGTAGCCGCCGAACGCGGCGTGCGCGGGGTAGGCGTGGTAACAATTGGTCCACACGCGCCCGGCCTTGATGCCCCGGCCCATGCGGTAACAGGTGTTGGCGTCGCGCGACCACACGCCGGCGCCGAGTCCATAGAGCGTGTCGTTCGCGATCGCGAGCGCGTCGGCCTCGTCCTTGAACGTCGTCACCGCGAGCACCGGGCCGAAGATCTCCTCCTGGAAGATGCGCATCTTGTTGTGGCCCTTGAACAGGGTCGGCTGGACGTAATAGCCCTCGGCGAGATCGCCTGCGAGCTGCGCGCGCGCACCGCCGATCAACACTTCGGCGCCTTCCTGCTTGCCGAGATCGAGGTAGGTCAGGATCTTGGTCAGCTGTTCCTTCGACGCCTGCGCGCCCATCATCGTGTCTGAATCCAACGGATTGCCCATCTTGATCGCCTTGACGCGACCGAGAGCCCGCTTCATGAACTTCTCGTAGATCGACTCCTGGATCAGGGCGCGCGACGGGCAGGTGCACACCTCGCCCTGGTTGAACGCAAAAAGCACGAGTCCCTCGAGCGCCTTGTCGAAGAAATCGTCGTCCGCCTCCGCCACGTCCTCGAAGAAGATGTTGGGCGACTTGCCGCCGAGTTCGAGCGTCGCCGGAATGAGATTGTTCGCGGCGGCCTGCGCGATGACCCGTCCGGTCGTCGTGGAGCCGGTGAACGCGATCTTGGCGATTCGGCGGCTGGTCGCGAGCGGCAGGCCCGCTTCGCGGCCGTAGCCGTTGACGATGTTGAGCACGCCGGCCGGCAGGATGTCCGCGATCAGTTCGGCGACCAGCAGGATGCTGATCGGCGTCTGTTCGGCCGGCTTCAGCACGACGCAGTTGCCCGCGGCGATCGCGGGCGCGAGTTTCCACGCGGCCATCAGGATCGGGAAATTCCACGGGATGATCTGGCCGACGACGCCGAGCGGCTCGTGATAATGGTAGGCGACGGTCGTCTCGTCGATCTCGCCGATCGAGCCTTCCTGGGCGCGGATGCAGCCGGCGAAATAGCGGAAATGATCCACCGCGAGCGGAATGTCCGCGTTCAGCGTTTCGCGGATGCCCTTGCCGTTGTCGATGGTCTCGGCGTACGCCAGCATCTCGAGATTCGCCTCGAGGCGGTCCGCGATCTTCAGCAGCACGTTGGCCCGTTCGGCGACGGCGGTGCGACCCCAGCGGTCGGCGGCTGCGTGCGCGGCGTCGAGCGCCAGTTCGATGTCTTCGGCGGTCGAGCGCGCGGCCTTCGTGTACGCCTTGCCGGTGATGGGGGTGATGACGTCGAAGTACCCGCCTTTGACCGGCGCGACCCACTTGCCGCCGATGAAGTTGTCGTACTTGCCCTTGTATTGAACCTTGGCGCCGGTGGTGCCGGGAAACGCGTAGATCATGGGAACTCCACGAGATGAGTTGGTGGGGTCAAGAAGGCGGCTGCCGCTGCCGACTGCACCGCGACGAAGCCCCGATTATAGGCCAGTCCAGTGGCTCAAAAGCCCGACAGGTACAAATAGCCGACGACCGCCGCGGCCGCGACGCAATAGATTCCGAACAGGTGCCAACGGCCACCCTCGAGCCAGCGGCTGAGCCATTTCAACGCGAGCAGCCCGGCGAGGAACGCGACGATCGCGCCGAGCACGCAGCGCCCGGCGATCGACCCGAGATCGAGCCCCGGGTTCCGGTGCTGGGCCTGCACCAGGCGCCAAGCTTCGCGCGCGACCACCGGCGGCGTGAGCACCACGGCGAGCGCGAAGCTGAACGCCTCGGAGCGCGCCTTCGACACGCCGAGCAGCATGCCGGCGGAAATGGTGGCGCCGGAGCGCGAAAAGCCGCGAAACGGCAGGCACAGGCCCTGGACCGCGCCGATCACGCCGGCTTCGCGGAGGCTCGGATCGCGTGCGCCGCCTGGCGGCCGCGATGCGCGGCGATCCCACAAGCCGGTCGCCCAGATCAGGATGCCGGCGACCAGCAGCGCGGGGGCAATCCATTCGAGGTGGCTGAATAGATCCTCGATCTGTGCGTGCGCGACGCCGCGCAGCACCGTCTTCTCGATGAGCTTGATCAGCGCCTCGCCGACGATCGCGGTGACCAGGGTCGCGACCACGATCGGCCCGGTGATGCGTTTGAACGATTCCAGGTCGCGCAGATACGTGGCGCGCCATTGTCGCCAGAAATACACGATCACCGCGAACATGGTGCCGGTGTGCAGCGAGACCAGCAGCAGCGTCATCGGCGGCGACGACGGATCGAGACCGAGGAGCTTTTCCGCGACGACCACGTGCGCCGAACTCGACACCGGCAGCAACTCCGCCAGGCCCTGGACGAATCCGAGAATGATGATGTGAATGAGGCTCATTGCGATTTTCAGCGGCGCGCGGCGCGCTCCTGTGCGTTTTAGGGTCGAAGCCGAGGATTGTACCTGGCGGATTTCGATTTGCGCGACGCGTCACACC
>JBBISV010000143.1:0-5108 GCA_037441085.1 Gammaproteobacteria bacterium
CGAGGCCGACCTCGGCGATCTGCCCGGTCAGCCACGGGAACGCGGCGTTGTCGAGCGGCGTGTCGGTCAGCGCCGCCAGCACCTCGCGCGAGCGCGGTCCGGCGAGAACGAAGCAGCCGCGGCTGGTGGTGATGTTGCGCAGCGTGATCGTCGCGGCGGAGTCCGGCGGCAGCATCTTCTGCAGATAGTCGCCGTCATACCGTTCGGCCGCGCCGGCGCTGACGACGTAATAGCGCTGTTCGCCGAGCTTGGTGATGGTGAATTCGGAGCGGATGCCGCCGCGCGGCGTCAGCGCGTGGCACAGCGCGATGCGGCCGATCTTTGTCGGCACCTTGTTGGCGACCAGGCCGTCGAGCCAGCCTTCCGCGCCGGGGCCGGAAACCTCGTGCTTGGTGAACGGCGAGAGGTCGATGATGCCGACGTCCTCGCGCATCCGCCGCACCTCGGTGCCGACGTGTTCGAAATAGTTCGAGCGGCGGAAGCTCCAGCGGTCCTTCGGCTCCACGCCCGGCGGAGCGAACCAGTTGGGCCGCTCCCAGCCATAGCGCTGGCCGAACACCGCGCCCATGCGCGCAAGCTTGTCGTAGATCGGACTCGTCTTCGCCGGGCGGCCGTCGGCGCGCTCTTCGTCCGGGTAATGGATCACGAACACATTGCGGTAGGTCTCTTCGTTCTTTTGGACCACGTAGCGCTTGCTGGTGTACGGACCGTAGCGGCGCGGATCGACCGCCGCCATGTCGATGCCCGGCTCGCCTTCGACCATCCACTCGGCGAGCTGCCAGCCCGAGCCTCCCGCCGCGGTGATGCCGAAGCTGTGGCCCTCGTTGAGCCACAGGTTGCGGGCGCCCCAGGCGGGCCCGACCAGCGGGCTGCCGTCGGGCGTATAGGCGATCGGCCCGTTGACGATGTCCTTGATGCCGCAGGTGGCGAGTGCCGGCACGCGCCGCATCGCGGCCTCGACGTGGGGCAGCAGCCGGTCCAGGTCGCCCTCGAACAGGCTCTTGCCGAACCACTCCGGCACGCCGTCGGCGAAGCGCGCGGGCGCACCCGCCTCGTACGGTCCGAGGATCCAGCCCATGCGCTCCTCGCGCAGGTAGTAGGACTTGTCGCTCTCCCGCAGCACCGCGAGTTCGCGACCGCCGCCCTGGCGGTAGGCTTTGAGCTCCGGGGACTCGTCGTAGACGATGTATTGATGTTCGACCGGGATCGAGGGGACGTTGATGCCGAACAGGCGGCCGGTTTGCCGCGCATAGTTGCCGGTCGCGCAGACCACGTGTTCCGCGGTGATCTCGCCCTTGTTCGTCGTCAGGTGCCATTCGCCGGACGCGGTCCGGCGGACGGCGATGACCTCGGTATGCTCGTGGATTTCGGCGCCGCGGCTGCGCGCGCCCTTGCGCAGCGCCATCGTCAGGTCGGCCGGGGCGATGTGTCCGTCGTCCGGATGATAGAGCGCGCCGATGATCTTCGGCGTCTCGAGGCCGTCGCCGATCTCGGCGAGCGGCCACAGGTCGCGCACTTCCTGCGGCCCGATGATCTGGAACGGCACCCCGATCGTGTTCGCGGTGCCGCAGTACTTCTGATATTCGTCCATGCGGTCGCGGCAGGTGGCGAGCCGCAGGTTGCCGGTGACGTGGAAGCTGACGTCCTGACCGGTTTCCGCGGGCAGCCGCTTGTACAGGTCGACCGAGTACTTGTGCAGCTGGCCGACCGTGTAACTCATGTTGAACAGCGGCAACAATCCGGCCGCGTGCCAGGTCGAACCGGCGGTCAGTTCCGAGCGCTCGAGCAGGACGACGTCGGACCAGCCCTTCTTTGCCAGGTGATACAGGGTGCTGACGCCGACGACGCCGCCGCCGATGACCACGACGCGGGCATGAGTTTTCATTGGATACGGATCTCCGACGTTGATGTCTGCCGCAGTGTAACCACAGCGCCGGCGGAGGTGAGGCCATTTGCGACAATCCCTGTTGGAAATGCGTCAGGTCGGCGGCGAAATGCAGCCTGCCCGGGTCCGGTGACTGTCCGGAAAACGACAGTGCCATGCCGTAAAGAGGCAATTTCGCCGCGCGCAATGGCATAATGTCGACATGCGGTCAGGCCGCTTTGTCATCGAAAAGGAGCGCACCGTCTTGGAAACCGCCGCCGTGCTGCGCAAATGCAGGTACGCGTTTCTGACGCTGCCGAATTATTCCCTGATCGCGCTATCGAACGCGGTGGAGCCCCTGCGCATGGCCAACCGCCTGGTTGGCCGCGAGGTTTACGAATGGTCGGTCGTCAGCGCGACCGGGCAGGCCGTGCCGTCGAGCAGCGGGATGTCGCTGACGCCGACCGAGGCGTTCGACAAGCAGGGCGCGGTCGACATCCTGTTCGTCTGCGGCGGCATCAATGTCCGGGAGGCGGTCTCGGCGCAGCTGCTGGCCCAGTTGCGCCGCCTCGCCGACCGGCGCGTTCCGCTGGGCGGCCTGTGCACCGGCGGCTACGCGCTCGCGCGCGCGGGCCTGCTCGACAATTTCAAGGCGACCATCCACTGGGAGAACCTGTCGTCGTTGCGCGAGGAATTTCCGCGCGTGCGCATCAGCGATCAATTGTTCAGCATCGACCGCGACCGCTTCACCTGTTCGGGAGGCACGGCGCCGCTCGACCTGATGCTGCATTTGATCCAGTCGAAGCTCGGAGCGCGGATATCGCAGCTGGTGTCGGAACAGTTCATGATCGAGCGGGTGCGCAACGACACCGACCGCCAGTACGTGCCGCTGCGCGCGCAGATCGGGCCGTCCAACCGCGGGCTGATCCGCGTCGCGCAGCTGATGGAGGAGAACATCGAGCGGCCGCTTTCGCTCGACAAGATCGCCAAGGCCACCGGCCTGTCGCGGCGGCAGATCGAGCGGCTGTTCCGCCGCGACCTCAATTGCGTGCCGAAGCGGTATTACCTGGAGATGCGCCTGCGGCGCGCGCGCGAACTGCTGCTTCAAACGGCGATGCCGATCATGGACATCACGGCGGCCTGCGGATTCCAGTCGCCGCCGCATTTTTCCAAGTGTTATCGCAGCCAGTTCGGCTATCCGCCGAGCGCCGAGCGCAAGCCGCAGCGGCGGGGCGCCGCGCCGGCGCCCGCAAGCGCGACCGCTACTTGAATATGACGGTTTTGCTGCCGTCGAGAAACACCCGGTTCTCGAGCAGCAGCCTCACGGCGGTCGACAGCGCGCGGCGCTCCGAGTCCCGGCCGACGGCGGCGAGCATCTCCGGCGTGAAGCTGTGGTCCACGCGCTCGACGATCTGCTCGATGATCGGGCCTTCGTCGAGATCGCCGGTCACGAAATGCGCGGTGGCGCCGATCAGTTTGACGCCGCGCTCGTGCGCCTGATGATAAGGCTTCGCGCCCTTGAAGCCCGGGAGGAAGGAGTGATGGATGTTGAGCGCGCGTCCGCCGAGCCGCCTGCATAGATCGTCGGAGAAAATTTGCATGTAGCGCGCCAGCACGACCAGTTCCGTGCCGGTGCGTTCGACCAGCTCGAGCAGCTGCGCCTCCTGGGCGGCCTTGGTGGCGGCCGTCACCGGCATCAGGTGATACGGGATGCCGTAGCGGTCGGCGATGGGGCGCATGTCCGGATGATTCGACACGATCGCCGTCACTTCCATCGGCAGCTCGCCGGTGCGCTGGCGGTACAGGAGGTCCTCGAGACAATGATCGAGCTTCGACACCAGGATCATCACGCGGCTGCGATGGGAGCCGTCGTGGATCGCCCACTGCATCTGCTCGGCGTGCGCGAGCGCGACGAAATCGGCCTTCAGGCGCGCCACGTCGACCGTCTCGCCGGCCACGCCGCAGAATTTCACGCGAACGAAGAAGCGCTTCGTGAGCACGTCGTCGAACTGTTGCATCTCCATGATGTAGAGACGGTGGGAGGCGAGGAAGCCGGTGACCGCGGCCGCGGTGCCCATGCGGCTCGCGCAGCTCGCGGTCAGGATGTAAGGATGCGATGTTTGAAATTCCATGCCGTGATCGTACAGAGGGAATCGTTTCCGCGGTTGGTCCGGATGCGACCCTGACTTGCCGGCGCGCGACGCGTGCTAGTCTCGGGCAACCTGGAAATTCGAAGGAGGGTGGATGCACACCGAAGGGCTGCAGGCCTGGTACCAAAGAGCCTATGCGGCGGCTCTCGCCGCGCTCGAACGCGGCGACGCGGCGCTGGCCGAGGCGCGGGTGCGCGAGATCCAGGCCGAGTTCCCGCTGGAGGTGAATTCCCTGCGCGTCCTCGGCATCGCGCTGCTGGCCCAGGGCAGGGGGGCGGACGCGATCGAGGCGCTGGAATTGGCGGTGCGGCAGGCGCCGGATTTTGCGCACGCCCACATCGATCTCGCCCGGGCGCTGCGCGCCGCCGGGCGGCTCGAGGCGGCGATCGATGCACTGCGTCGCGGACTCGCCGTGGACGGCTCCCTGCAAGCCGGCTGGTTCCTGCTCGGCGATCTGCTCGTCAACATCGGACAGTTCGCGGCCGCGCGCGCGGCGTTCCGGTCGGCGCTCGGTGCCGGCGCATACGCCGGGGTGCTCGAGGAAGCGAGCCGGTTGCTGAACGCGGGCGAGAGCCGGCCCGCCGAAGTCATCTTTCGCCGCGTGCTGCGGGAGGACCCGGACCAGGTCGGCGCCTTGTGCGGACTCGCGGCCGTCTCGCTCGCCGCCGGGCATCCGCAGGACTCGCTGCGGCTGCTCCGCCACGCGGGGCGTCAGTGCGCGCATCTGCCGCTGATTCAGCGCGGTCTTGCGCAGACCCATCTGGAAATGGTCCGCCCGGCCGACGCGGAGGCGGCGATCCGCCGCGCGCTGCTGGTCGACGATGAGGCCTCCTCCGGCTGGGTGGTCCTCGGATCGGTGCTGGCGCAGTCGCTGCGCCAGGTCGAGGCGCTCGAAGCCTACGCGCGGGCGCTCGAACTCGACCCGCGGCAGATCCGCGTGCTGCTGTCGATGGGGCACGTCCAGAAAACGCTCGGACGCCGGTCCGAATGCGAGGCGACCTATCGACGCTGCATCGCGCAGCAGCCGGATTTCGCGGAAGCCTATTACAGCCTGGCCGACTTGAAGACCTACCGGTTCAGCGACGCCGAACTCG
>JBBISV010000144.1:0-2871 GCA_037441085.1 Gammaproteobacteria bacterium
CCCTTTACCAGGAGGCCGCGGGATTCATCAAGGGAGTCGCCGCCGACGGCGGCAAGGTGTTGTTCGTCGGCACCAAGCGTTCGGCCCGCGATTCGGTGCAAAAAGAGGCGATTCGCTGCAACATGCCCTACGTGAACCAGCGCTGGCTGGGCGGGATGTTGACCAATTTCAAGACCATCCGCCAGTCGATCAAGCGGCTCAACGAACTCGACGACATGGCGCAGAGCGGCGCCCTCGATCGCCGCGGCAAGAAAGAGGCGCAGATGTTGCGCCGCGAAATGGACAAGCTGCTGCGCAGTCTGGGCGGCATCCGCGACATGACCGCGCTGCCCGACGCGCTGTTCGTGATCGACGTCGGTCATGAGGAAATCGCGATTCACGAGGCGCGCAAGCTCGGCATCCCGGTGGTCGCGGTCGTGGACACGAATTGCTCGCCGGAGGGGATCGACTACGTGATCCCCGGCAACGACGACGCGATGCGCGCGATCCTGCTGTACACCGGCGGCATCGCCGAGGCCGTGCTCGAGGGCAAGGCCTCCCTGCCGGAGATGCCGGTCGGCGAGGACGAGTTCGTCGAACTCGACGAGGAAGGGAACCCGAAGAAGCGGGGCGCCGCCCGCCGCCCGCAGTCCCAGGCCCCGCGCGGCCGCAAGCCGCCGCCGCGCCGCAAGGTGCCGGTGACCGTGATTCCGGGTGGCACGACGCCGGCGATCGCGGTCGCTGATGTCGAAGTCGAGGTCGACGAGCCGGAGGCTCCCGGGGCCGCACCGGCGGACACGCGTCCTGCGAGCGCGCCGCGGCGCAAGACGACCGGCCGGCGGACGCCGGCGCGCGGCTGAGCCGCGCTCGAACGGGCGGGCCGGTCGCGGCGATGCGCCGGCCCCATCCTTGAAATTTCCATGATGGAGGAGCGGCCCGGCGTCCAAGCGGGGCTGCCGAAAAACACGCTATGAACATTACCGCTGAAGCTGTCAAACAACTGCGCGAGCGCACCGGCGCCGGCATGATGGAATGCAAGAAGGCGCTGGTCGAGACCCAGGGCGACCTGGATGCCGCGGCGGAGCTGATGCGCAAGACCGGCCTCGCCAAGGCCGACAAGAAATCCCAGCGGGTCGCCGCCGAGGGCACGGTCGCGCTGGAGCGCGACGGCGCGAGCGCCGTGCTGGTCGAGGTGAACTCGGAGACCGACTTCGTCGCGCGCAGCGACGAGTTTCAGAGCTTCGCCAAGGATGTCGCCCGGCTCGCGCTCGAACGGTCGCCGGCGGACCTCGAGGCGCTGCTCGCGCTCCAGGCGGGCGGCACCGGAGTCGAGGAGCGGCGGCGCGCGCTGATCGCGAAAATCGGCGAAAACATCACGGTCCGCCGCTTCGCCCGACTCACGGCGCCGACCGCGCTGGGCGCGTACCTGCACGGCACCCGCATCGGCGCGTTGGTCGCGCTGCGCGGCGGCGGCGAGGAACTCGCGAAGGACCTGGCGATGCACGTCGCGGCCGCCAATCCGGCCTATCTCGATGCGGCGGCCGTGCCGGCCGAGATCCTCGACAAGGAGCGTTCGATCCTGGCCGAACAGACCAAGGGCGAGAAGAAGCCGCCGGAGATCGTCGCGAAGATGGTCGAGGGGCGGCTGCGCAAATATCTGGGCGAGATCACGCTGCTCGGGCAGCCCTTCGTCAAGGATCCGGACGTGACGATCGAGGCCCTGCTGAAGAAGGCGGGCGCCACGGTCGTGCAGTTCGTCCGCTACGAGGTGGGTGCGGGCATCGAGAAGAAACAGGACGACTTCGTCGGCGAGGTGATGGCCCAGGTCGCGGCGCAGTCGAAGTAGCATGGCGACGGCGGGCACGGCGGTATAGTAGGCTGCACACACGACCATGACCAACAAGACCGCCACGGCAAGATACAAACGCATCCTGGTGAAGTTGTCCGGCGAGGCGCTGCTGGGCGACGAGGACTACGGGATCGACCCGCGGATACTGAAGCGGATCGCCGGGGAGATCCGGGATCTGGCGCAGATGGGCGTCCAGGTCGCGGTCGTGATCGGCGGCGGGAACATCTTCCGCGGCGCCGGTCTTGCCCGCGCGGGAATGGACCGCGTCACCGCCGACCACATGGGCATGCTCGCGACCGTCATCAACGCGCTCGCGATGCAGGATGCGCTCGAAAGCGTGGGTGTCTACGCGCGCGTGATGTCGGCCCTGCGGATCAACGAGGTCTGCGAGGACTACATCCGGCGCCGCGCGGTGCGCCACCTCGAGAAGGGCCGGGTCGTGATCTTCGGCGCCGGAACCGGCAATCCGTTCTTCACGACCGACACCGCCGCGAGCCTGCGGGCGATCGAGATCAATGCCGAGGTGCTGCTCAAGGCGACCAAGGTGAACGGCGTGTACGACTGCGATCCGCTGACCAATCCGGGGGCGAAGCGCTATTCGCGGCTGACCTTCGACCGGGTGCTCGCCGACCGGCTCGGCGTGATGGACGCGACCGCGATCGTGATGTGCCGGGAGAACAATCTGCCGCTCCAGGTGTTCAACCTGTTCAATCCGGGCGATTTGATGCGCATAGTGCAGGGCGAGGACGTCGGCACCATCGTCACCGCCGAACTTTGAGGAGAGGGAACCATGCTGGATGACGTCAAGAAGGATGCCGCGCAACGCATGCAAAAATGCGTCGTGACGTTCAAGGACCAACTGAAGAAGCTTCGGACGGGACGGGCCCACACCAGCCTGATCGAGCACATCAAGGTCGACTACTACGGCTCGGAGATGCCGCTGAACCAGGTCGCCAACATCGCGACCGAGGATGCGCGCACGCTGACCGTGACGCCCTGGGAGAAGGCGATGGTGCCGATCATCGAGAAGGCGATCTACAAGT